>JBDGPU010000094.1:0-10326 GCA_042219525.1 Halopenitus sp. | reverse complement strand
CGTCGCAGGGCGTCCCGCTCAGCGGCTGCCCCTTTCAGTCCCACCCCGGAGTGGTCGCCGGGGCGTCGCGCAAGGCGGCTGGGTGGCTGTCGATGCGTGCCGGCTGTCCAGCGTGCGGTGCTGGGGCGGTCGGCGCGCGCGAGCAACGCGTGCGAGGGAGGGCGGGGCGCGCCGGCGACGCACCGCGCGGCGCGCCCCGGCCGAGGCTGGGGTGGATTGAGGTATTGTGGTTGCTGTGCGGTGCTGTCGCGGTCGCGGTTGCTGGGCGGTTCGGTCCTGGCGGACTGAAAGGGCGACGGCCGGTCGCGGTGTAACGGAGTCGCTCTCCTCAAAAATCGGAGATTTTTGGGCTCCGAGAAATCTTCGATTTCTCGCGACGACGACCCCTATCCGCGGCGGGCGGTGTCTTCGCGAGCAGCGAGAGACCGCAGGTCTCTCGGGCAGCCGGCGCGCGACGCGCGCCGGCGACGAAGCGAGCGAAGGGCCGGAAGTCGCAGCCCGGACCCGTCCGTCGGGGGGTGCGGAGAGACGCAACGGAAGCCCGGACCGTCTTCCGAGGCGGAGAGCCGTGGATATGTCGTGCAGCGACCGCGAGCGGCCGAGGGCTTTCGAGGAGTCTGCGGTGCTGTCGAGTGCAGCAGCGTCTGCACCTTTAAATACAGTTTATAAGAAAGAGCGGCCGAGGGCTTTCGAGGGGTCTGCGGTGCTGTGGAGTGCAGCAGCGTCTACACCTTTAAATAAAGTTTAAAAGTAAGAGCGGCCGAGGGATTTCGAGGAGTCTGCAGTGCTGTAGAGTGCAGCAGCGTCTGCTCCTTTAAATGCAGTATATAAGCAAGAGCGGCCGAGGGCTTTCGAGGAGTCTGCGGTGCTGTCGAGAGCAGCAGCGTCTGCACCCTTATATACCATATATAAGTAGGAACGGCCGAGGGATTTCGAGGAGTCTGCGGTGCTGTCGAGAGCAGCAGCGTCTGCACCCTTATATACCATATATAAGTAGGAACGGCCGAGAGCTTCTTGAGAATCTGCGTTGCCGTCGGGGTCCGGTTGGCAGCGAACGCTCATCCTGCCTCGAATTTACCGGAAAACGGGGAATCACTGGGCGAGGCGGAGGTGACAACGAGCCACCAATCACACGACAAACGCTCCACTTAGTACGTCCAGAGCCGATCGATCCGGTCCGCAACCTCCGCATGCTCCTCCCGCAACTCCGCGACGTCCGTAGTGCCGTCGACGTTGATGACGTGGACTTCCCCACGGCGCTCCGAGTACACGTCCTGGAAGTCGTAGACGACGCCGACGACGTCGACGCTGTCTGGAATCTCGGCGCTTCTGCGGAGGAACTCCACCTGCCGGTCGACGTTGTACTCGACGAGTCGGTTGATCGCTTCCGGTCGGGAGGCGTCGTCCGGGAGCAGGTCGAGGGCGGCTTCCAGGTGCGGCTCCAGCAGCGCGAGGCAGTGCTCGATCCCCGGGGCTTCCGCGACCTCGCCGGTCAGGGCGTCGTAGGTGGCCGTGACCGCGCCACAGCCGGTGTGGCCGACGACGACGGCCGTCTCGGTGCCGGTGTGCTCGATGGGGTAGAGCACGTCGCCGGAGACCACCTCGCCGACCGCCGTCTGCTGGACGACGCGGTTCCCGATGTTCGCGCAGGTGAACACCTGTCCCGGGTCGTCGTTGTGCCACATGTGGTCCTGAAGCACGCGCGAGTCGGCACAGCAGACCGTCACGACGGGCGGCGCCTGGGACGCCTGCACGTCGTCGAACGCGGACTGGAACTCACGGGCGTGGGCCGCGTTCCCCCGGAGCAGTTCGATGAAGGCCTCGCGCATGGTTCGTCTGTCGGCGCTCCGATGATATACTTTGGTACTGTGGTGCAATCCTGCGTCGCCTACGTGATCGCTGCTGGCCCCGAATCGGCGAGATGATTCGACCATCCCGAAAAAGCGGCTTTTTATCCGAGTCCCCCGACGGACCGACCAATGGTCGGGTTACTGGGGTCGCTTGTGCTGGCGGTCGTCACTACCGGCGTCATCTGGAAGGGGAGTGAACTGCTGGAGCACTCAGCGGAGCGGCTGAGCAAGCTCTACGGGCTGCCGGTCGCTGTTCACGGGGCTATCGTCGTCGCCGTCGGGTCGAGCTTTCCGGAACTCAGTTCCGTCGTCGTGAGTACGCTCGTTCACGACGAGTTCTCGCTCGGGGTCGGCGCGATCGTCGGCAGCGCGATCTTTAATCTCCTCATGATCCCGGCGCTGTCGGCGTTCGCCAGCGAGGAACTGGAGTCGACGCGCGACATCGTCCACAAGGACGCGCAGTTCTACATTATCAGCGTCCTCGTGCTCTTCGTCACGTTCGCGCTGGGGGCGACCTACGTCCCCGGCGGAACGAACCGAGCCGCGATCCTGACGCCGACGCTCGTGATCTTCCCGCTCGCGACGTACGTCATCTACGTCTTCTTGCACCATCAGGACACGCAGGAACACGTCAGCGCCGAGGACGTCGACGTCGAGCCGCGTCGCGAGTGGCTCCGAATGGCGGTGTCGCTCGTCGTCATCGCCGTGGGCGTCGAGGGAATCGTCCGCGCGGCACTCAATCTCGGTGCCATCTTCGACACGCCGAGTCTCCTCTGGGGGTTCACGGTGATCGCCATCGCCACCAGCCTGCCGGACACGTTCGTGAGCGTGCGCGCGGCCCGGCGGGATTCGAGCGTGACGAGCCTGACGAACGTCCTCGGGAGCAACACGTTCAACCTGCTCGTCGCGATCCCGGTCGGGGTCATTCTGGCCGGGTCGGTGACGGTCAACTTCCTCGTCGCCGTCCCGCTCCTGAGCTACCTCGCGTTCGTGACGCTGGTGTTCATCATCTTCACCCGGACCGACCTCGAACTCACCGACGCCGAAGCGTGGATCTTCGTCGGGCTCTATGGCGTGTTCCTTCTCTGGATCGGACTCGAGATTACCGGCGTTGTCGAGACGGTTCGAGGACTGTAGTGGCCCTCGGCGGCTGGAGTTTTCAAAACATGCTGCGTGGCGTCGCCAGCGACGACGGCCGATGAGTCGCAAAGGACGTCCAATCTACGAAAAGCGGGTGATTCACGTCGCCGACCTCAGCGTTGCGCCACGACCATCGATTCCGGGCCGGGAAGCTGCTGTACCTCGGGATCCGAGAAGCCAGCTTCCTGGAGCCAGTCGGAGACCTCGCTGTGCGTGTAATCGAAGCCCTTGGGCGTCTCGACGAGCATGTTGAGGCTCATGAGCAGCCCCATCTCGTTCTCGCGGCGCTCGTCGTCCATCATCGTCCCGTAGATGATGACGCTCCCGCCGTCGTTGACGGCGTCGGCGACGCGGTCGAGGATCTCCCGCTTCTCATCGAGCCCCCAGTCGTGCAGGATGTGGCCGAGCACGTACACGTCGGCTTCGGGCAACGGTTCGCCGTCGAAGAAGTCCCCCGTCTCGAACTCGATCCGGTCTGCGGCCGGACTCTGGCCCGCGAAATCCCTGAAGTGCGGTTCGACCTTCGGGAGGTCGAGGCCGACGGCCTCGATGTGGTCGTTCTCCTCGGCGATGCGCTTCGGGACGATTCCCTCGCTCGTCCCGAGGTCGACGACCGTGTCGTACGCCTCCCAGGGGAATTCCTGAGCCAGGACGTTCGCCGCGCCCATGCTCAACCCCGTCATCGCGCCGACGAACTGTTCGAGGTTCTCGTCGTCCTGGTAGATGGCCTCCTCGAAGGGATGCGTCTGGTCGTCCTCGAGCTCGTTCGTCGGCTGCCCCGTCCGGAGTGCCTCCTCGAGGTCGCCCCAGAAGTGGTACAGTCGGTCGTTGGCCATCTCGAACAGGCCGCCGATGTTGGACGGCTTGCCGGAGACGAGGAACGCGTCCGACTCCGGCGTGTTTCGGTAACGGTCGTCCTCCCTGTCGAGAACGTCGAGCGCGACGAGCGCGTCGAGGAAATCCCGCGAGCTGCGCGGGTGCAAGTCGAGTTCCGCCTCGAGCTCCTCGGCCGTCTTCGGCCCCTCGGCGAGTGCGTCGAACACGCCGAGTTTCGTCGCGGTTAACAGGGTCTTCGATGCGAAAAACCCGAACCCGATCTCCATGATGTGGTCGGGCTTTGGTGCGTTGTCTGTCATTTGTCCACCACCCAAGGCTCAGATGAGACATACATTAACATAGTTGTACCGATCACGAAACACAGCTGACAGGATTTTCGGCGTGAACGCTCGGTTCGGGGGTCCCCCCGACGGCCATACCGCTTTTGGGCGCGCCGGGAGCAGACCGGTGTATGCAGGACGCAATCTCACTCGGGGCAGCCGAGGAAGCGTGCATCGACTCGTGTAACGCCGTCGTGAAGGCCACCGAGAACTGCGTCGACGCCTGCTCCCGCGAGGAGGGCAAAGGCGAGTGTATCCGCACCTGCCGCGACGCGGCGACGCTGGCCTCGACGCTGGCCTCACTCCTGGCACGCGGGTCCCCCCACGCCGCGACTGTCGCCGAAGCCTGTGCCGACGCATGCGAAGCCGCGGCCGGCGAGTGTCGGGAACATGAGGAGGACGCCCACTGCTGGGCCTGTGTCGAGCCCTTGGAGGAGTGCGCGGACGCCTGCCGCGACCTGGCGTCGTAACAGGTCCATCACTGGGTTCAGCGCCGAGAACGAGCCGCGTCGACGGAGCTATTTTCACCTGGGCTGCGCGTAGAAGCGTGTATGACGGGCATCGAGGAGCTCCGGGAGCAGTACCCGGACGTGCCGGTGACGGAATCGTTCAAAGAGCTATCGCCGCCGGCGTTTCAGCAGGCACTGACGCGCGTCGAGCAGGAATCCGCGGCGAGCGTCGGGTCCGTCGTCCGGGACGAGGCTGACCGGATCCTGCTGGTTTCGAACGCCTGGAGCGACGGCTGGATCGTGCCCGGCGGACTGGCGAAGCCCGGCGAGTCGCTGACGACGGCGGCCCAGCGGGAAGTGCGGGAGGAGACCGGCGTCGACGCGACGATCGAGCGGCCGGTCGAGTTCCGTCGTCAACGCTTGCAACGAGCCGACAGCAGCGACGAGGTGACGATGTGGTTCGTCGGCTTCCTCGGCCGGGCGGACGAGAACGCGCCGGCCGTCGCCACCGACCCCGGCACGAACGACGAGGGTATCGAGCGCGTCGAGTGGTTCGAGACGGTCCCGGACGGCTGCGCCGACGAGACGCTGCTGGAACTGGCGGGCGCGCTCGGGTGACGTGCTGACGCCCTGCCGATCCCCTCGACGTCCCCAGAAACCACCCCGACCTGTCGCCAGCGACGATCGATTTGCAGATCAATATATAAGCACCGGCCGGCGGGCGACTGGTAAGAGAAAAATCGCAAGATGGCGTCGTGGCGGGTAGCTGGCACTGGCTAGTTCGTCTAGTAACGTTTAACCGGGTTAAGCCGGTATGAATGTGTAAGATGGCGAGCAACAAAATTCTCGGTATCGACCTCGGTACCACCAATTCTGCGTTCGCAGTGATGGAGGGCGGTGAGCCCGAGATCATCTCGAACGAGGAAGGCGACCGGACGACGCCGTCAGTCGTCGCGTTCTCCGACGACGAGCGGCTCGTCGGCAAGCCGGCGAAGAACCAGGCCGTGCAGAACCCCGACCGCACGATCCAGTCCATCAAGCGGCACATGGGCGAGGCCGACTACACGGTCGACATCGACGGCGAGGAGTACACGCCGGAGCAGATCTCGGCGATGATCCTCCAGAAGATCAAACACGACGCCGAGGAGTACCTCGGTGACGACGTCGAGAAGGCGGTCATCACCGTCCCGGCCTACTTCAACGACAAGCAGCGCCAGGCCACGAAGGACGCCGGCGAGATCGCCGGCTTCGAAGTGGAGCGCATCGTCAACGAGCCGACTGCCGCCTCCATGGCGTACGGCCTCGACGACGACTCCGACCAGACCGTTCTCGTGTACGACCTGGGTGGCGGCACGTTCGACGTTTCCATCCTCGACCTGGGTGGCGGCGTCTACGAGGTCGTCGCGACCAACGGGGACAACGACCTCGGTGGCGACGACTGGGACGAGGCGATCATCGACCACGTCGCCGAGGAGTTCGAGAACGAGCACGGCATCGACCTGCGCGAGGACCGCCAGGCACTCCAACGCCTGAAGGACGCTGCCGAGGAAGCGAAGATCGAGCTCTCGAACAAGAAGGAGACGACCGTCAACCTCCCGTTCGTCACGGCGACGGACTCCGGCCCGGTCCACCTCGAACAATCCATCACGCGAGCGACGTTCGAGTCCGAGACCGAGGACCTCATCGAGCGGACGGTCGGCCCGACGGAGCAGGCTCTCGAGGACGCCGGCTACGACAAGGGTGACATCGACGAGGTCATCCTCGTCGGCGGGTCGACCCGGATGCCGCAGGTCCAGGAGCAGGTCGAGGAGCTCATCGGCCAGGAGCCGAAGAAGAACGTCAACCCGGACGAGGCCGTCGCGCTGGGCGCGGCCATCCAGGGCGGCGTCCTGGGCGGCGAGGTCGACGACATCGTCCTGCTCGACGTGACGCCGCTCTCGCTCGGTATCGAAGTGAAGGGCGGCCTCTTCGAGCGCCTCATCGACAAGAACACCACCATCCCGACGGAGGAGTCGAAGGTGTTCACCACGGCCGCGGACAACCAGACGTCGGTCCAGGTCCGCGTCTTCCAGGGCGAGCGCGAGATCGCCGAGGAGAACGAGCTGCTCGGTGAGTTCCAGCTGACCGGCATCCCGCCGGCGCCGGCTGGCACCCCGCAGATCGAGGTCTCCTTCAGCATCGACGAGAACGGCATCGTCAACGTCGAGGCCGAGGACCAGGGCTCCGGCAACGCCGAGTCGATCACCATCGAGGGCGGCGCGGGCCTCTCGGACGAGGAGATCGAGCAGATGCAGGAGGAAGCCGAACAGCACGCCGAGGAGGACGAGCAGCGTCGCCAGCGCATCGAAGCGCGCAACGAAGCCGAGTCCTCGATCCAGCGCGCCGAGAAGCTCCTCGAGGAGAACGAGGAGGAGGTCGACGAGGACCTCGTCGCCGACATCGAGGCGGCCATCGAGGACGTCGAGGAGGTTCTCGAGGACGAGGACGCCTCCGTCGACGAACTCGAGCAGGTCACTGAGGACCTCGCCGACGAGCTCCAGGAGATCGGCAAGCAGATGTACCAGGAGCAGGCCGCACAGGCCGGCGCGGCGGGCGCCGGCGGCGCGGCTGGCGGTCCCGGCGGCATGGGCGGCGCGGCCGGTCCCGGCGGCGCTGGCCCGGGCGGTCCGGGTCCCGGTGCCGACGGCGACGGCGAGGAGTACGTCGATGCCGACTTCGAGGACGTCGATGACGACGCGGACGACGACGAGTAACTGACTCGTCGCGGGCTGCCCCGCGGACACGCGTTTCAAGTACCACCACGGATTACGACTACCAACGACTACGTAACGCATGAGCGAAGATTTCTACGACATACTCGGAGTTTCGCGGGATGCCGATGAGGACGAGATCCAGTCCGCGTACCGACAGAAGGCCTCGGAGTATCACCCCGACGTCAGTGACGACCCCAACGCCGAAGAGAAGTTCAAGAAGCTCCAAAAGGCGAAGGAGGTCCTCACCGACGACGAGAAGCGGCGCATGTACGACCAGATGGGTCACGAACGGTTCCAGGAGGCCGAGAAACACGGCGCGACTGGTGGCGGCGGCCGTGGTGGCCGGGGCGGCGGCAACCCCTTCGGCGGCGGCGCCGGCGGCGGTGCCGGCGGGTTCGAGGACCTGTTCAACCAGTTCTTCGGCGGCGGCGCCGGCGGCGGCGCCCAGGAGAACCGACCCCGGAAGGGCAACGACCTCCGAACGGACCTCACCATCGACCTCGAGGAGGCGTTCGAGGGCGTCGAGAAGCAGTTCGACGTCCAGCGGCCCGCCGAGTGTTCGACCTGTGACGGCGCGGGCCACCCGGCCGACGCCGACGTTTCCACCTGTCCGCAGTGTGGCGGTCGTGGTCAAGTGACGCAGGTCCAGCAGACGCCGCTCGGGCGCGTTCAGCAGACCGGCCAGTGTCCGCGGTGTGACGGCGCCGGCGAGACGTACAGCGAGAACTGTTCGGAGTGTGGCGGCGACGGCGTCGTTCGCGAGGAAGCGACCCTCTCCGTGGAGATCCCGGCCGGGATCCGGTCCGGCCAGTCGCTCCGGATGGAAGGCGAGGGCGCCCCTGGCGAGAACGGCGGCCCGAACGGCGACCTGCTAATCGAGGTCGACGTCGACGTGCCCGAGCGCTACGAGCGCGACGGCGCGGACCTCCGCGTGCGCGAGGCCATCTCGTTCCCGCAGGCGGTCTTCGGCGACACTATCGAGATCGAGACCGTCGACGGGACGGTCGAGATGGACGTGCCGGAAGGCACCCAGAGCGGCGAGACGTTCCGGCTCCGCGGCAAGGGGATGCCCCGGATCCGCGGACGCGGCCGTGGCGACCTCCTCGTCAAGGTGCAGGTCGTCGTGCCCGACTCCCTCTCCGACGAGCAGCGCGACGCCCTCGAGGCGTTCGCCGAGGCTGGCGGCGAGGAGATCGACGTCGAACAGGGCTTCTTCGAGCGGCTGAAAAGCTCCTTCTGACCACCTGACAGCGGATCACCGTCGCTCTCGTCGTTTCTTTCAGGTGGCTTTCGCCGTTGCTTCTACTGTCGCCAACGTCGTCGCCTCCGCACTCACTTTCGCCGTTGCCGTCGCGGTCAGCCGCGGACGTATGCCGTATGGACCAACGAGAGCGTGATCCCGAACACCAGGTGGCCGATCGTCACGGCGGCGAACCCGGTCGGAGTCATCACGAACGCGAAGCCCTCGCCGATGACGTCCGAGAGCGTGAGCGTGGCGGCGAGGCCGACCACGCCGACCGTGATGACCGCGCCGAACGCGGCGCCAAGGCCCAGCGAGTTCCAGTACTGGTAGGTGTGGCTGCCGATCCGTCGGTGCTGGACCGCCGCAGCGAACACTAACCCGAGGACGGCGCCGTGGAACAGATGGAGCCCCCATGCAGCGACGGGGCCCGGACCTGTCGAGCCGTAGACGGCGGATATCGACGTGACGAGCGCCGCCTCCGGCAGCGCGAACGTCGTCAACGCGCCGAACAGGAGCGCGCCGATAACGCCGCCACTGGCGCCGACGATCCAGCGACGGCCATCGAGCGAGTCGCCCGCGTACAGCGTCGCCTCATTGGTTGCCATAAGGTAACATACGGCACACAGAATCTTAACGGTGTCGCCTATGCGTATAAAAGAGGCCGCGGAGCGGGACGATGGGCCAGCGGCTTCTGCTGAGAGGGTAGATCTGGGCATCGACGCGGACGGCCACATCGCTTTTCGGGCTGCTGGGTGGATTCTCGACATGCACGAACTCGGTGACCTCGCCGTTCGGAATCAGTGGGGTCGAACGCCAGCTATCCGATCGCCCGGTCGGGTGTATACTCACCAGGACCTGTACACGTCCGTCCAGAAGGTGGCAACGTTCTTTACCTACTACGGCGGCGAAGGCGGTACCCTGATCGACGTCGAGCCCGAGGCGCAGCCGGAGGCCGTCCTCTCCATCCTCGGTGCGGCGCGGCTCGGGGCCATCGCGAACCTGACGCCCACCGGGGACGGCGAGCTCGTCGTCGTCCCGGCCGCGAAGGAGGACGAGTACGACCTCGACCCCGACCAGAACGGCATCGTCTACGACGGCTACCCCAGCGGGCCGCGGTTCGTCGAATGGGAGCTCGAGGTCTGGGACGGGAGCGCTCGCACCGGCCCGCGGCTCGAGGCGGCCCCCGAGGATGGTGTGCTCCGTACTGAGGACCGGACGTACAGCCACGGCGAACTCCTCGATGCGGCGGACCGCGTCATCGAGGAAAACGGAATCGAGGAGGGCACCGAGGTCGCGGTCAGGGCGCCGATGGGGAATCCCGGAACCATCGCCGCGGGCATCGTCGCACCGCTGAAAGTCGGCGGGACCGTACTGTTCCCGGGCACTGACGACCTCGGCGACGTCGGCGTCGGCTTCGGCGTTTCGGAACCGGCTGCGGTCGACCCGACCGCCGTGTTTGAAGCCTGATTCGCGGTCGTCGTTCGTCTGTTTCGGCTTGTCCGCGGGATTTTCCGTTGGTTAGTTATCGTCGCGACCGACACCACTCAGTAGGTTTTGAAATCTCCAGCTGTGGGCGATCTCGCTTATAAATGAAGTCGGCTATCGGCGCTGGCGACACCACTCAGTATGCCCAGAAAGCCTCATCCCCTTGCGGGGGTTGTTTTCTGCGTGGTTTGTTAGGTCGTCGTCGCTTGCGATACCACTCAGCATGCCCAGAAAGCCCCAGCCGCTGAG
>JBDGPU010000191.1:0-10365 GCA_042219525.1 Halopenitus sp. | reverse complement strand
GGCAGGTTGCTCGTCGGCGGGTGGTTTTTTTTCGTGGCGAGCGCCAGCGGTCGCGGGCAGTACTGGGTTGTTCGCGGGAGGTTCGGAGTCGCACGCGAAAGCGACAGTCACGGCGGAGTCAACTTTGCAGTTATACATCGTCCTCGATAGTTGCATCGCGGTCCAGTACACCCCGATCGCCAGCAAGGAGATGCCAGCAACGGCGACGGCGGACGCAACGGGACAGCTGCAGCAACGGCGACGGCAACACTACCGCGAACCAGGGGACCAACACCGCGCCGCACTGGTGGTGGCAGTACCACTCCATAGCGGCGGCGCCGACCTGCCTGCGCTGTCGGTTTGGCAGTTCACGCTGAGCGTCAGACAGGAATCAGCAGTGATTCTACCACCAATATGTTTATGTCATATGGTAACCGTTTGATGGTAAGAGATGCAACAGTCCCCCTTCGCGTCGGGCCGGAGCCACCTCCTGCTCGAACCGGACGAACCGACGAGTGGGCTCCAACAGACCGGCGGCAATTCTGGGGACCTGATCGCAGTACTGTACGGGCAAAGCGCTGACGAGTGGCAGCGGCGCGGACCGAATGAAGCGGCGCCCAACCCGCGGCGAGAGGTGCTAATCGACGTCGTGGACGTCGCGCGCGGGGCCGCGGCTGCGGGATCGCCGGCGACGCAGGTGATCCCCGGGCGCGACATCGCACTTCGGACGATGGAACGGCCGGTCGACCCGGACGACGTTATCGAATCGATCTGCTCGTACCTGGACACTGAGACGGCGGACGAGGCGACCATCTACGTCGACGACCTCGGCGGCCTCGTCGAAGACGTCGGCGCCGATCAGGCCGTGGAAACGATCGAATCCGTAACGGACCGCATCCGAACAGTCGGCGCCCGCGGGATCTTCGCTCTCGACCCGGAGACCGTCCCATCGGAAATCGTCGACCGACTGCGGGCGGCTGTCGACAAGACCCATGGGGACGAGAACACCGACCCCGACAGGGACGCTATCGAACGACTTCGAGAAGAGGAGCCGACGAACTTCGGCTATGCGCGGGGGCATTGGCGCGAGGCGCGCGCCGGATTAGAGCACTGTAGCCGAAACTACCCGCAGGCCCGCCAGATCCACGAGGCGATCGACGACCCGGCCACGACGCCACGGACTCTCGGGGCCGCGCTCAAGGCGCTCGTGACGCTCGGCGTGCTGGACACCTGGTCGGAGAACGTCGCCTCGACGCGATACGACCTGACGGCCTACGACCCGAAACGGATGGAGAAAGTTGGGGCGGCACTCGACGCAGCGGACGACTAACGACGACTGATTTCTGTCGCGACTTACGCCCTCGGATCCTCGAGTGCGACGTCGACGACGGTCTCGTCCGGCTGAAGCGTCACCGTTCCTAACGACACGGTGTCGCCGGTCTCGTGTTCCTCGGCGATCGTCGCGAGGACGGCCTCCTGGTCCAGTCGCTCCCAGACGACCGCCTCGACCAGCGATTGGAACGCCTCCGGGTCGGTCCAGCCGGAATCGATGTCGGAGGGAACGCGCACGACGAACTGCAGTTCGGTGTCGGTGAGGTGGACCCCGACGCCGAAGGTGTCTCCGCTCATAGTCGTGCTACTGGACCCATGGCCAAAGGCGCACCGAACCGCCGACTTCGGGGTGTCGCGGACGACGGCGACGACGGTGCTGGCGGTGGCAACCGACGCCCGGGCAGCTCGCTGCTCGAACGCGGCGCGGGATGCTCCCGAAAGAGGTTAGTCGCCGAGGGCGCAGCAGGGAGACGTGACGACGGCTCCTCCGGACGACGCGGCTTCGCCGGTCATCCCACCCTTCGCCGGGCTATTGCTGGCAGTGATCGCGATCAGCACGGGCGCGATCCTCGTCCGGCTGAGCGAGGCGCCGAGCGCCGTTGCCGCCTTCTATCGCGTGCTGTTCACCACGGTCCCGCTGCTCCCGGTCGCCGCCTGGCGGTATCGGGACGATTTCGCGAAGATCACGCGACGCGACCTCGGATTCGCGACGCTATCTGGCGTCGCGCTCGCGCTCCACTTCGCGGCCTGGTTCGAGAGCCTCGCCTGGACGAGTGTCGCGGCGAGCGTGACGCTGGTGCAGGCCCAGCCGATCTTCGTTGCACTCGGCGCCTGGCTCCTCCTGCGCGAGACGATCACTCCCCGAATGGTCGCCGGCATCGCCGTCGCCGTCGTCGGCATGGTCGGGATGTCTTTCTACGACCTCGCGGGCGGGGTACTCGTCGGCCCGAACCCCCTGCTCGGCAACGCGCTCGCCCTCTTCGGCGCGGTCATGGCCGCGGGCTACGTCCTCGCCGGGCGATCGCTCCGCCAGCGCGTCGCGCTCGTTCCCTACGTCGTCGTCGTGTACGGCGTCTGCACGCTCGCGTTGCTGGCGATCGTGCTGTGGCGGGGAGCACCGCTGACCGGCTACCCGGCCCGCGAGTGGTACGTCTTCGCCGGGCTAGCGCTCGGGCCGGGACTGTTCGGCCACACCGTCATCAACTGGGCGCTCGGCCACCTCGAATCGAGCGTCGTGTCGGTCTCGCTGCTCGGCGAGCCCGTAGGCGCGACGCTGCTCGCCTTCCTACTGCTCGCGGAGGTGCCGACGGCCGCGACGGTCGTCGGCGGGGCGGTCGTTCTCGCTGGCATCTACCTGACGGCCGCGAGCGGCGCCTGAGTTGTGTGGCTGCCAGCAGTTCCCCTAATGAAGCTTGAGCTCCACGCGCCGTCCGTCGGGGTCGCGAACGTAGGCCGCCCAGTCCCGGCCGTACGCCCCGTACCGCTTGTAGGGTTCGTCGGCTTCGACCGTGTAGCCAGCGGCTTCGATCTCGTCGAGGAGGTCCTCGATTTCGGCCTCCGTCTCCATCTCGTCGGAGCGAACGAGCAGACAGATGTGCTCGCCGCCGACGTCGAAGGAATCAGTATCACTTCCGCCGTCGCCCTCGCCGTCCGTGGGCACCAGGTGGAGGTGTCGACCCCCGGCGACGACGGCGACGTAGGGGACCTCCCCGGCCTCGTAGCGCTCGCGGTCGCGGACGGGTAATCCGAGCAGGTCCCGATAGAAAGCGAGCGATTCCTCGAGGTCGGTGACGCGCAAGGCGACGTGATCGAGGTCGACGACGTCGATGGACATGTCGGTGTGCAACGGCTGAACCCTGATAAAACCGGACCCGTGATCAGTCTGCAGTAGTGTAACCCCGAGCCGACTGGTCCGCGGTGTTCAGTCGCCGTTGCCGTGGCTGTCGCCGTCGCCGTCGCCGTCGACGTCGCCGTTGCTGTCGCCGTCGACGTCGCCTTCGAGCAGCGCCTTCGTCTTCGCCTGGCGCTGCCGGAACATCCCCTCGAAGCCGACCTTGGCGACGGGGCCGACGGCGTCGCCGAGCGCGCCGAACGGGAGCCGGTACTCCACCCTATCCCGGAGGATCGTCTCGTCGCCGTCGGCGTAGAAGGAGTGCGTGTGCTCCCAGTGCCGAAACGGGCCGTTCTCCATGCTGTCGACGAAGTAGGCGGCCCCGGGCGGCGTCTCGCGGTCGAGGATCCGCGAGGTCCAGCGCTGTCGCGGGCCGACGCCGAACGGCTGGATCGACATCCGGATCGCGGTCCCCTCCACGAGTTCGTCTGGGGCAGGCTGCTCATCGGGGCCGTGGACGGCCTCGACGCGGAGGTGCAGCCAGTCCGGCGTGAGCTTCTCGAGGCCCTCGATCTCCGCGTGGAACGCCCATACCGCCTCGAGCGGTGCGGCGATACGCGTCTCGCGGGAGTACGTTGGCATACGTCACGTACGGTTCCCGGTGGCAAAAACCCACCCACGAGTCGATGGGTTCGGTCGGCGGATTTCGCCGACAGCGAGGCATCGAAACCCCGAAACGGCGCCGCCCCATCGGCACAGGTAATGGAACGCGGCGAACTCGACGTCGCCGATCTGGCGGGGCCGTTCGACCTGCAATCGACCGTCGAAAGCGGACAGAGCTACCTGTGGGACCGCGCGGACGGGGAGATGTACGAGGCGCCGTACGCCCACGGCGGCGACGCCTGGTACGAAACGGTCGTTCCGCCGATCGACGGCGTCAGCGACGAGCGCGCAGTCGTCCGCGTGCGCCAGACCGGCGGCGTCGACGACGGCACGCTCGAATGGGAGTCGACGACCGACGCCGTCCCCCTTCTGACGCACTTGCTCAGACTCGACGACGACCTCCCCGCGATTCTCGGCGACACCCCCGACCTCCCGCTCTTGAACCGCGCATACGACGAGTACCGTGGCATGCGGCTGGTGCGTGATCCGCCGTTCCCCTGTCTGATCTCCTTCATCTGCTCGGCACAGATGCGCGTCGGCCGGATCCACGGCATGCAGCTCCGGTTGGCCGCGGAGTACGGCCACACGCTCGCGGTCGACGGCGAGGAGTACGACAGCTTCCCGACCCCCGGCCAGCTGGCCGAGCGAACCGAGGCGGAGCTCCGCGACCTCTCGCTCGGCTACCGAGCGCCGTACGTCCAGCGAACCGCCGAGATGGTCGCGTCGGGCGAGGCCGACCCGGCGGACGCCCGGGACATGGCGTACGAAGACGCCCGCGACCACTTGACCCAGTTCGTCGGCGTCGGCGACAAAGTCGCGGACTGCGTCCTCCTCTTCTCGCTCGGCTTCCTCGAGGCGGTGCCCCTCGACACCTGGATCCGGACGGCCATCGCCGACTACTACCCGGAGTGTGAGGCCGACGGCTACGCCAGCACCTCGGCAGCCATCCGCGAGCAGTTCGGCGGCGAGTACGCGGGGTACGCCCAGACGTACGTGTTCCACTACCTTCGCTCCGGCGGGGAGTAGGAGTCCACAGGCCGACCGATCCCGATTACCTCGCCGGGTTTCGAAACAGAATACCGTCGCCAGCGACGGCGCCGTCGCCCGCGGCAGAACCTTCATACTCGTCGGTGCGGTACTTTCTCACACGATGGACTGTCGAGTTGACGTCGAGGCAGCCGTCCCTGTGTACGACGTGGAGACCGTCGACGAGGCCGTTCGCATCGCCATCTCGAAGACCGGCGAGATGCTGAATCCGGACCTCAACTACGTGGAGATCGACACGGGCACGCGGACGTCGCCGAGCGGTGAGGAGCTGGAGCCCGCGTTCATCGCCGCCGACGAGGCCCTCGTCGCGCTCGAGCTGGAGATGACCGTGTTCAACGTCGACCGCGAGGAGCACGCGTCACGCGTCGCCCGGAAAGAGATCGGGCAGCGACTGCGAAACATTCCGCTGAAAGTGCTGAACGTGGAGGAGTTCGACCGAGACGCAGCCGAGGAGGAGCTACCGGAAGCGGCGACCGCGAATGCCGACGGCAACGTCGACGGGGAGTAGATCGGGCGAGCGGACGAACGCGTCGCTGGCAGTGAGAGGAGTGAGTGAGTGATGGAGAACCAGACGCGTAGCTGTGTGTGTTGCAGCGTCGCGAGGAGTGTTGCAGAATCGACGGTTCAGTCGGCGGTGGGAGCCAGCGGCTCCGATTCTTCCTCTTTCATCGGGGCCGTGATTCCCTTACTCAGTTTAAAAACAGCAGCTTTGTGGTCGGTCTTCGACTTGTGAATGGATGTCGGCTTCACTCCCATTTCCTCATATGGACCCAGCGCGAGGTCGTTGTCCCAGTGTTCACACTGCTTTCGTACTTCTGCGAGGAGGCCGTGTAGGTGAATGAGCTCCTGCTTCTTCATAACCAATGAATCATAGCGACCGGAGGTTTATATTATTATCTTGAGAGAGGTTACCACGCATTTCCCGCGAGATGGCTCCTACCGGCCAAATCCGGGCCATTCTCGACGGGCCATCAACACTTAACAGCGTCCACGCGTATCCTCCGCCATGGAGTACGACGATCAGCTCGACCGCGCGCTCGAGGAGACGCCCGACATTCAGGGTGAAGAGAGCCGGTTCGAGGTTCCCGAACCCGAGGTCCGGACCGAGGGCCACGCGACCGTCTTCGAAAACTTTCAGGACGTCGTCGACCAACTCGACCGTGACCCCGACCACCTGCTCCAGTTCCTCCAGGGCGAGTTCGGCACGAGCGCGAGCATCGACGAGAGCGGCCGCGCCCGACTCACCGGCGACTTCCGGGAGGACCGGATCGGCGAAGCCGTCGACGACTACGCGGAGGGGTTCGTGATCTGCCCGGAGTGTGGCCTGCCGGATACGAACCTCGAGACGGAACAGGGCGCCACGGTGATGCGCTGTGAAGCCTGCGGCGCGGTGTCGCCGGCGGGCGAGTAGCGGGCTCGAACCGCCAGGTCGACCGCGAGAAAGCGATTTTTGAGTCGACCGAACGATGGTCACTCGCTGAATAACGACAGTACCGTGAATGGGCGTCAGCGACGCGTCCGTCGCTACTGGAACTGCCGAACAGCCTCGAGGTCGCGCTCGCTCCGCATGAACTCCTTCAGCTGGCGGGTCGCGTGACAGTCGGGACAGCTGAAATTCTTGCCCAGATCAGGAAGTTCGGCCGGGTTCTCTTCCCAGTCTTTGGTACACTCGGGACACTGGAGATGAACAAACGCTTCGGGCATACAGTGAACCAATTGCGGCATCCCTAAAAGATGCACCGGCTGTTTCGGGTATCGCGGACCGGTTCAGTCACGGCTTTCCCCGCCAGCGGTCAGCCCGGGACCTCGACCTCGCCGTACTGATCGCCCAGCAGTTCCCGGTAGCGGTTCCGGATCGTCACCTCGGACACGTCCGCGACGGCGGAGGCCTGCTTCTGGGTCACTTCCTCGTTCGACAGCAACCCAGCCGCGTACAGCGCGGCGCCGGCGAGCCCGACGGGTGATTTCCCGCTGGTGATGCCCGCGTCTTTCGCCTTGCGCAGGAGGTTGCGGGCGGCGCGCTCGACCTCGTCCGAGCAGTCGAGTCGCGAGACGAACCGAGGCAGGTAGCTCTCGGGGTCCGCGGGCGCGACCTCGAGCTCCAGTTCCCGGATGACGTAGCGGTACGTCCGGGTCAGCTCGATGCGCTCGACGCGACAGACCCGGGTCACCTCGTCGAGACTCCGGGGGTTACCTGCCTGTCGGCCGGCCGCGTACAACGACGCGGTCGCGACGCCCTCGATGGAGCGACCCGGCAACAGGTCCTCGTCCAGCGCGCGCCGGTAGATGACCGACGCCGTCTCGCGGACGTTCTCCGGCAGCCCGAGCGCGGAGGCCATGCGGTCGATCTCGCCGAGCGCCTGCTTCAGGTTCCGCTCCTTCGCGTCGCGGGTCCGGTAGCGCTCGTTCCAGGTCCGGAGTCGCTGCATTTTCCGACGCTGGCGCCCCGAGAGGGGTGCCCCGTACGCGTCCTTATCCTGCCAGCCGATGTCCGTCGAGAGCCCCTCGTCGTGCATCATCTTCGTCGTCGGCGCGCCGACCCGGGACTTCCCGTCCGGGTCCGAGGTGTCGAAGGTTCGCCATTCGGGGCCGTGATCGATCGTCTCCTCGTCGACGACGAGCCCGCACTCCGTACAGCAGGTCTCGCCGCGCGCCTCGTCGGTGTCGAGCCGGCCGTCACACTCCGGGCAGGTCCGCGTTCGCCCGCCGGTCGTGTCCGGCTGCTCGCTCGATTCGGGCTGTCGTTCCCGGTCGGTGCGTCGGTCGGTGGTTTCGAGTTCGGTCATGGGTATGAATGTCGGCGTTTTTCGGGGTCGGGGCGTGTGTCGTGTTTTATAAAAACGTGAAGAGGGCCGAAGCGGGATTACTGGCGACGCGTCGCGATCAGCGCCGCGGCCAGTAGGGCGACGAGGCCGAGGATGGCGCCGAAGCCTGGCGCGCTACTCTCGGTCTCGGTCGTCATCTCGGTTTCCTGCATCGTCTCGGTCTGCATTTCGGTCTCTTCCATCGTCTCCGTCGGCGTCTCCGTCATCTCCTCCACGTTGACGTCAGCGGTGGTGATGACGGCGCCGCCGGCCGCCACGTACGGACCGTCAGCCTGTCCGTCGGAGCTCAGGAAGTCGTACTGCTGGTTGTTGTTGGTGTCCTTGTGCGCCATCGGGATCACCGTGGCGTCCTCCTTGAGCGGCTTGTCCAGCGTGATCTTGACGTTCTTGTGCGTCCCGGGGCCGAGGTACTTGCTCGTCCCGCGGACGCTGTCGAAGACCGCACCGTCGAGCAGGCTGGAGTCGTGAATCGTCACGAAGCCGCCGTTGTGCAGCGTCACTTCGTCGACGACGATCGTCTTGCCGTCAGCCGCTTCCTGGTTGGAGGCGGAGACGAAGGCCGTGACCTCGGCGGTCGCCTGCGTCATCACGATGTTGCCGTTGGCCGTGAACGGGCCGTCGGCCTCACCGCCCGAGTCGACGAAGTCGTACTGCTTGTTGTCGTTCGTGTCCTTGTGGGCCATTGCGAGCAGCTGGTTCGTCTCCTGGATCGGCTTGTTCAGGGTGACGACGACCTCCTCGTGGTGGCCGGCTTCGAGGTACTTCGAGGTGCCACGAACCGATTCGAGCACGGCGCCCTCCTTGAGTGACGCGTCGTGAATCGTCACGAAGCCGCCCTGGCTCAGGTCGACGTCCTCGACGACGACGGTCTTCCCGTCGCTGGTCTGGTCGTTGAAGTCGACTGCCGCGGAGACCGTGACGTTGTTCTGCTGCATCACGATGTTTCCGCTGTTCGTGGTGTACGGTCCGTCGTCCTCACCTTCGGAGCTCGGGAAGTCGTACGCCTGGTTGTTGTTAGTGTCCTTGTGCGCCATCGCGAACGGCTTGTCGTCCTTCTCGAGCGGCTCGCTCAGCGTGATCTCGACGTTCCGGTGAACGCCGGGCTTGAGGTACTCGCTCGTGCCGCGGATGCTCTTGATGACCGCGCCGTCAGCCAGCGTCGAGTCGTGCAGCGTCACGAAGCCGCCGTTCGGCAGGAAGACCTGGTCGACGACCACGGTGGTTCCGCCGGACGATTGCGCGCTGAACGAGACGCTTGCCTCGGTACTGAGCGTGGCCTGTGCGGTGTCGATGACTGCCTTCCCGTCAGCGTTCTTGAAGGGACCGTCCGCCTGCCCTTCAGAGGACTTGAAGTCGTACGCCTTGTTGTCGTTGGTGTCCTTGTGCGCCATCGGGATGATCGTGTCATCGCTCTCGAGGGGCTGGTCGAGCTTGACGCGCACGTTCTTGTGCACGCCAGCCTCGAGGTACTTCGAACCGAGGATGCTCCCGAAGGGCTTGCCGTCGAGGAGACTGGAGTCGTGAATCGTCACGAAGCCGGCCTCCGACAGCTCGACGCGGTCGACGATAACGTATTCGCCCTCGGTCGGCTGGTCGCTGGCGGAGACGCTCGCCGAGACCGTCACGTTCGAGGCCTGCATCACGATGTTGCCGTCGACCGTGTAGGGCCCGTCAACCTCTCCGTTCGAGGAGACGAACTCGTACGCACGGTCGTTGTCCGTGTCCTTGTGGGCCATCGCGTGGAACTGCCCGTCCTCGACACTCTCGTCGAGCGTGACGGTGACGTTCTGGTGCGTACCAGGTTCGAGGTACGTCGACGTACCGACGACGCTGCCGAGCACGTTGCCCTTCGTGAGGGAGTTGTCGTGGATCGTCACGAAGCCACCCTCGGGGAGGGTCACTTCGTCGACGACGATCGTGGACCCGCCGGACGTTCCGCCGGAGAAACTCACGCTAGCTTGTTCTTGGGTCGATGCAGCGGCTACGCCTGCCGGGCCGGCCAGTGCCGACACGACGAGGACGAAAGCCATCGTCAATGTGAATGCGCGTTGGCGCATACTCAGGTGGAAGAGGGTAACTTAAAAGAGGATTTTCCGAACTCCGGCCTAACTCTCACCCAATTTCATGCCGAAAGTCGACCACGTCTGGGAATTTTCCTCGTTTGTGAGTGGATCTGATGACCGGTTGCTGGTAAATCTAGGTAGTATATAAACGGGCCTCGTCGTTCGGGGATGTCGGCTGCTATGGGGAATCGATCTCTGGGTGATGGGCGAGCAGGTGCAATCGCTACGACATTTGGCGAGAACGCAGGCTCATAGAAAGCCCTCGGCCACTAGGTTTGAGTTTGTTTGAACAGGTGATACGGTCTTGCTCTCGACAGCACCGCAGACTCTTTGAAAGCCCTCGGCCGCTCGCGGTCGCTCCGCGACATATCCACGCCTCTCCGCACCGCCCGGCGTGGATAGGGGTCGATTCAGCGACTCCCCTCCGGCGCGACCGGCCGTCGCCCTTTCAGTCCGCCAGGACCGCAACCGCGACAGCGACGGCAACGCGACAGCGACGGCAACGCGACCGCACAGCAACCGCGTTCCTCAGTCCTCCCCAGCCTCGGCCGGGGCGCGCCGGCTCCGCAACGCACCGCTCGGCGCGCCCCGCCCTCCCTCGCACGCGTTGCTCGCGCGCGCCACC
>JBDGPU010000031.1:0-10393 GCA_042219525.1 Halopenitus sp. | reverse complement strand
ACCACTCCTGGGTGGGACTGAAAGGGGCAGCCGCTGAGCGGGACGCCCTGCGAAGTTAGCACCGGAACCCGGCGAGCGACCGAACGGAGTGAGGGAGGGAGCCGGGTGAGGAGCGCAGCGAGCAGCGCGACCGCCTCAGGGGCTGGGGCTTTCTGGGCGTGCTGAGTGGTATCACCCACGACGACGACCGAACTAACCACGCAGAAAGCGTCCGACTCAACGGCTGGGGCTTTCCAAGCATGCCGAGTGATGTCGCCCACGACGACGACCGAACAAACCACGCAGAATGCGAAGTCTCAGCGGCTGGGGCTTTCTGGGTGTGCTGAGTGGTGTCGCCGGCGACGACAACCGAGCGAACCACGCAGAAAGAGACCGATTCAGCGGCTGGGGCTTTCTGGGGGTGCCGAGTGGAGTCGCCAGCGACAACAACCGACCAAACTACGCAGAAAGTAAGCGCTCAGCGACTGCGGCTTTCGAAGCATACTGAGTGGTATCGCCAGCGACATCGTCGCTCCAGCCGCTTATCGAGCAGGAGTCAGCAAAAAATCCGATCGCAAGCGACGAAACTGATCGCCCGCAGTGAACGCGATCAGTCGTCAGCCGGTGCAGCGCCTTCGCCGCTCGAGGAGACGCCGGTGCCGGGACCGACCTCGATGTCGAGGGCGTCGAGCTTCTCGTCCGGGACGACGCCGTCGACCCAACCGCGGTGCTCGTAGTACTCGTCTAACATCTTGTCAAGCTCACAGAGTTCGCCTTCCGAGCCTCCCTGGCCGGGGATGGCGTCCTCGTGGCCCTCGATGAACCGGTTCGGCAGCGTGTCGTCGGCGCCGTCGAATCCGGCGAGGTTGTTGAAGTACCGTTCGAGGTTGTAGATCCGCTCGCCGGCCTCGTACAGCTCGTCCTCAGTGACGTCGAGGCCGGTGATGCCGTTGTACTGCAGGACGTACTCCTCGATCCCCTCCGCGAAGGCGTTGAACTTGCAGATGTCGAAGGAGTCCGACACGGAGTGGAGGTCCTGGAAGGTGGCCGTCAGCTCGCCCTTGCCCTCCCATTCGTACGGATCGACCTTCTCCGGGATGCCGAGGATCTCGGCCGCCGGGGTGTAGGCGCGAAGGTGACAGGCGCCGCGGTTCGACGTCGCGTACGCGATGCCCATCCCCTTCATGCAACGCGGGTCGTAGGCCGCGATCGTCTGGCCCTTGACGGAGAGCTTGTTGTCGTGTGCGCCCTTCCGGTCGGCGATGCGCTCCGCGCCCTCCGCGAGCAGGTCGGCGAGGTCGCCGTCGCGGTGGGCGATGTCCTCGATGAGGTCGATCATCGTCTCGGAGTCGCCCCAGTCGAGGTCGACGTCGAGTTTGCCCTCCTCGGTCATCTCCATCGCCATCGCGATGAGGTTCCCGACCTCGATGGTGTCGATGCCGAGGTCGTTGCACTGCTGGATCATCAGCGCGATCTCGTCGCGGTCGGAGTGCCCGGAGTTCGGCCCCAGCGCGTAGGCGGACTCGTACTCGTACGACTCCGTCCGGACGTTGAGGTCCTCACCCTTGTGGGTCACTTCGGTTTCGACCTCCTTCTTGCACGCGACGGGACAGGAGTGACAGGTGGGCTCCTCGACGAGGATGTTCTCGCGAACGTTCTCGCCGGAGACGCCCTCGGCGTCGATCTCGACGCCCTCCTCGTTCGCCATCGCGTTCGTGGAGGTGTACTTCGCGTTCTTCGTCGGGAGGCCGTCCATCTCCTCTGTGATGTTCATCAGGACGTTCGTCCCGTACTGGGAGAGGCCGCCCTCGTTGGGCGCCGTGACGTCGGATTCCTGGATGGCCGTCATCGCCTGCTGGTAGCCCTCCTGGAACGTCTCGGGATCGGCCGGCTCCGGCATGTCCGTGCCGGACTTGACGACGACCGCCTTGACGTTCTTCGAACCCATCACGCAGCCCGTGCCGCCGCGACCGGATGCGCGGTCGTCCTCGTTGACAACGCAGGCGTACCGCACTTCGTTCTCCCCGGCCTGGCCGATCGCCATCACCGAGACGTTGCGGCCGACTTTGCCGTCGACCTCCTCCTCGATCTCGTCGATCGTGTCGTGGACGCCCTGTCCCCAGAGGTGCGAGGCGTCACGGAGTTCGAGGTCCCCGTCCTCGACGACGGCGTACACCGGTTCGTCGGCTTTGCCGTCGAAGAGGATGCCGTCGAGCCCGGCCCACTTCAGTCGGGCGCCGGACCAGCCGCCGTGATGGGAGTCCGTCACCGTCCCCGTCAGTGGGGACTTCGTGACGAGCGCGATTCGGCCGCTCATCACGGTCTGGGTCCCCGTGAGCGGGCCCGTCATGAACGCGAGCCGATTGTCCGGCCCGAGCGGGTCCACGTCCGGACCCTTGTCGAACACGTATTTTACCCCGAGGCCGCGCGCGCCGACGTATTTGCGCGCGTCCTCGTCGTCGATTCCCCGGTAGTTCACGTCGCTATCTCCGAGATCGACGTGTGCTACCCTGTCGCGGAAGCCACCTAGGTCGGTCATGTAATGGTCGTACATTAAGAGGTGCTGCAGGCTGTTAGCCCTTATCACAGTAACGTAACCAAATATGGTTACAATCGGAAATTGCCAAATATATAAGGGGTTATAGTTATTCGGCTTAGTCGCCCAGACCACATGTGGACGGGGGGCGGACGCGATCCGTCATACCCGGGCCACGAACGCTGTGCTCAGAGGCACACGATCCAGTCCCGCCGTTACCAACCTCCGATCCATTATTTATCTGTCCGTACACCTGGCATCCTATTCCCGCTGTGAACACACCCGTTCTCCCAAGTTGTTCGTCTCGTCATCCGAGACTCACCGCGACCGATCCGGCTTTGCTGCCACGGGTGCAACTGTCGCCAATGATAGCAAGCGTGGCTAGCACCCGTCTCCGGGGCTGGTTGCCCGCCATCGCGGTCGGCGTTGCCATCCTCGCAGCGTCGGTCGTGCGTGTTCCCGACGAGCCCACCCCGAACACCGGCCTCGTCGGACGTACCGACCTGTTTCACATCGCTGGCTACGCCGCGCTCGCGCTCGTCGTCGCAGTTACGCTCTCGGAGAACCGGGAGCTGCCGAGGAGTATCCACGTCGGAGCCGTCGCCGTCGCGACGCTGTTCGGCGTCGGGATCGAACTCGTTCAGGCCCCGATACCCTGGCGTTCCTTCGCTGTCGCCGACGCCGTCAGCAACGCGGTCGGTGCCGTCGTCGGCGCCGCGGTCCTCGGTTGCTGGCGTCGATGGCGACGGTAGGGACGGTGGCAATGACGCGACGGAGCTGCGATAGCGACGGAGCCGCGATAGCGACGGAGCCGCGATAGCGACGGAGCAACGATAGCGACGGAGCCACGATAGCGACGAAGCGTCGACGGCGACGAATTTCGGAGTCACCGGGGTTGAGGGCGCCGAACGCGACGCCCCGAGGACGACACGGCTTTACGCGCCGACCGCCACGTATCGAGTAATGAGTAAGCCGAGCCCCGACGCCTTCGAGCAGGGGCGCGGGATGGACGCACACAACGACGTGATGCGCGACATCCGTGCGGACCGAACGGAGACGTACGACCCGCACGAGCCAACCCGCGTCTGGATCGACGAGGACAACACGCCCGACGGCGTCTACCAGTCGCTGACGATCATCCTCAACACCGGCGGGTGTCGCTGGGCCCGCGCCGGCGGCTGCACGATGTGCGGCTACGTCGCCGAATCCGTCGAGGGCGGCAGCGTGACCCACGAGGCGCTGATGGACCAGATCGAGGCCTGCCTCGAGCACGAACGCGAGAACGCCGAGGAGAAATCGGGCCTGATCAAGATCTACACCTCCGGCTCGTTCCTCGACGAGCGCGAGGTCGCCGCGGAGAGCCGCCAAGCCATCGCCGAGACGTTCGCCGACCGCGAGCGCATCGTCGTCGAGTCGCTCCCGGACTTCGTCGAGGAGGAGCGCGTCGACGACTTCACCGACGTCGGCCTCGAGACCGACGTCGCCGTCGGTCTCGAGACCGCGACGGACCGCGTCCGCCACGACGCCGTCAACAAGTACTTCGACTTCGCGGACTTCGAGGACGCCTGCGCCGCAGCCGAGGACGCCGGCGCCGGCGTGAAAGCGTACCTCCTGCTCAAGCCGCCGTTCCTCGCGGAGCCCGAGGCCGTCGAGGACATGATCTCCTCGATCCGGCGCTGTGCCGACGTCGACGGCTGTCACACCGTCTCGATGAACCCCTGTAACGTCCAGCGGTACACGATGGTCGACGAGCTGTTCTTCGAGGGCGGCTACCGGCCGCCGTGGCTCTGGTCGGTCGCGCACATCCTCGAGGAGACGGCCGACACCGACGCCATCGTCGTCTCCGACCCCGTGGGCCACGGCTCCGACCGCGGCGCCCACAACTGCACGGAGTGCGACGAGGACGTCCAGACTGCCATCAAAGACTTCGACCTTCGCCAGGACCCCTCGGTCTTCGAGCAGGTCTCCTGCGAGTGCGAGCGCACCTGGGAGCTCGTGATGGCGGAGGAGACGGCGTACAACATGCCGCTCGTGCGATAGCTTCTCGGCCAAAGCAGCGACGCACCGCGAGACGGTACCGATTTTCCGGACGAAGGCAAGCCCCGCCACCGCCGGGTCCCCTTTTAGTATCGCGCTCGAACGGTGCTCCATGACACGGGTCAGCGCCGGCGCCCGCCTCCACTTCGGGTTCGGCAACCTCAGCCTCTCCCACGAGCGCCTCTACGGCGCCCTCGGCGTCGCGCTGGCCGAACCGAGCGTCGTCGTCGAAGCGGAGCCGGCGGAGGGGGTTTCCGTCGAGGTCGCTTCTGCTGGCGACGGCGCCAGCAACGCCGTCAACGGTGCCAGCAACGCCGCCAACGGCGCCGGCAACGCCGCCAACGGCGCCGGCAACGCCGCCAACAACGCCGAAACCGCCGCTAGCGGGGCCGAAACCGTCGCCAGCGACGTTCGGGAGTTCGCGACACGCGCCTGCGACCTCCTCGGCGTCGACGGCGCGACGGTTACCGTCGAGGAATCGCTCCCGAGGCACGCGGGGCTCGGCAGCGGCACCCAGCTCGCGCTGGCGACGCTCGCGGCCGTCGCTCGCACGCACGACCGGGCGCCGGGCGTTCGGGAGCGAGCGCCCGCACTCGGGCGGGGCGGCCGGTCGGGAATCGGCGTCGCCGCCTTCGAGCGCGGCGGGTTCGTCCTCGACGCCGGCCATCCGACTGCTCGATTCACGACTGCTCGGCCGGAGCTCGGGAGCTGGGAGGTCCCGGCGGTGGCGGCGCGGCACCCGATCCCCGCCGACTGGCGGTTCCTGCTGGTCCTCCCCGACGCCGACCCCGGGCGGAGCGGCGCCGGCGAGGACGCGACGATGCGCGCCGTCGTCGACCGCGCGGACCCGGAACTGGCCAACCGCATCGCCGGCATCGTCACGCGACGCGTCCTCCCGGCGATCGCCGAGGGGCGCCCGGAGGCCTTCGGCGAGGCCGTCGCGAAGGTCAGCCGGCTCAACGGCACGTGGTACACGGACGAGCAGGGCGGCGTCTTCCGCCCGCCCGTCGGCGACGTCGTCGCCGCGCTCAACGACTCCCCGGCCGTGTTCGGCGCCGGCCAGTCCTCGTGGGGGCCGGCCGTCTACGGCGTCACGGACGCCGACCACGCCGCGGCGGCCCGGGCGGCCGGGGAGGACGCGCTCGACGCCGCGGACGTCGACGGCGACGTCCGGATCGTACGCGGTCGCAACCGTTGCGCCCGCATCGAGGAGTGACCTCGGGGGTCGACGGCCGACCGCTCACCCGGGTCGCGTCCGGCGTAACGGCTAAACTCCCGGGGGCCGGGACGTACAGTATGTCGAGTATACCGTTCGGCGTCGCCCGGCTGGATTCGATCCTGGGCGGCGGCGCTCCCCCCGGGAACGTCGTCCTGCTCACGGGGGAATCGGGAGCGGGCGCGCGGGAGTTTCTCTACACGAGCGCGGCCATGAACGGGCTGGCGAACGTCGACGAGGAGCTCTTCGACCTCTATTACGGGGACCTCGAACCCGACACGGAAGTCCCGCCGGAGATCCACTACGTCTCCTTTACCGAGGAAGCGGGCGCCATCGAGCGCGAGATGGGCTGGACGATGGCCGACGAGATCGTCGACAACGCCACCGAGGCCATCCAGTTCGCGGACCTCTCGTCGGCGTACTTCCAGTTGAGCCCGATCCCGCGAGAGTGGTATCAGGGGGAGACGTCGACGCTGCGGGACCTCGGGGAACACGAGGGCCGTGACGACGTGCTCACGGCGCTTGGCGACTACCTCACGGAACACGCCGCGGGGAACCTCATCGTCATCGACTCGATCACCGACCTGGTGGCGTCGGGCGCGGAGGACGTGGAGTGGAACGACATCGCGCTCCTCGTGAAGGGGCTCAAGAAGGCGGCGTACAACTGGGGCGGGCTGATACTGCTCCACGTCAACGAGGACACGCTGACGGACACCGAGCTCGGGGCGATGATGGACGGGGCCGACGGTACCTTCCGCTTCTCGTGGGAGACTGGCGGGTCCCAGCGCGCCCGGACGATGGTCGTCCGCGAGTTCCGCGGCGTCCTCTCACAGCTGGAGGAGGAGAACATCGTCCGCTTCGAGACGGAGATCGGCGACGGGGGACTGGACATCAGCGACGTCCGGAAGATCCGATGATTTCGCCGCGATCCGCGGAAGGTTACTTAAGGCTGCCCGAGATAACTCCGCGACAGATGGTGGGAGACACGCGATGACTCAACCGGACGAGCCGGACGTGTGGCCGGACGCGGCCGCCGCCGCGTCCGACGAGGACCGCGAGGAGCTACTGCGACGGGCCATCATCTCGCTGGCCGACGAGGCCGACGTCGACGCTCCCGAGGCCGAGACGGTCAAGGCACTGCAGGCCCGCGTCGACGACCTCGAAGGCGCCGTCGCCGACGTCGACGACGAGCTGGCGACGCTGGAGGACGACGTCGAGGAGATAGCCACGTCGCTGCCGGAGGAGTTCCCGGGTGGCGAACCCCCCGAGGAGGCGATGGCGGATCTGCGCACGGACGTGGAATCACTCGACGCCGAGGTGACGGAGATGCGCGAGGAGTTCGACGAGAAGGTCTCCGACGTTCGCGAGCGCGTCGTGCAGGTCCTTCGCAAGGTGGAGTCGAAGGCCACCGAGGACCACTCACACCCGGCGCTCGCGAGCCGCCTCGACGAACTCGACTCCAGCCTGCAGTCCGTCGGCGACCGCGTCGCGGAGCTGGAGGGGGACCTCGAGCAGCAAACCGAGTCGCTGGAGACGACCGTCGAGTCGCAGGCCGACCGCGTCGACGACGTCGAGGAGAAGCTCACCCGCGTCGCGAGTGCGGTCGTCGCGCTCCAGCGACGCGTCGGCGAACTGGAAACCGAGCGGGCGAAGCGGAACAGTGTCGAGCAGTTGACTGCGGTGGCGAACAGACACGGGCTAACCGACGCTGACTGCGAGAACTGCGACCAGACGGTCCACCTCGGGCTGCTGTCGGAGCCGCGCTGTCCCCACTGTGAGAGCCACTTTAATTCGGTAGAGCCGAAGTCCGGCTTCTTCGGTAACGCCCGGCTCACCGTCGGCGAACGCCCGGCCCTCGGCGGGGAGCGTAACCTTCCGACTGGGCCGGAAGACGTCTTAGAGGAGTAACGATGGCAGGAAACGACTCACCGGACGGCCCGCTCGACGACCCCGCGAACGACGGCGACGAGAACCCCGAACCGTTCGATCTCTCGGCTGGTGATGACCGAGACGGCGACGTCGAGGGTGACGTCCGCGAGAGCGACGTCCGCGAAGGCGACGCCCGCGATGGCGACGCCAGTGACGAGGTCGTCGACGACCGCGAAAAGGACGACGCTACGGCGCCGTTCGAGGAGCTCGACGCGGAGGGCGACGTCGACGACCCCTTCGCGGAGCTTGACGCGGACGCCGCCGACTCTCCGCGCGAGTTCCCGGAGGAGGAACTGGAGGCCGCGGCCGGGGAGGTCGACGCCGAATCAGACCCCTTCGAGGAGATGGAAGTCGAGGACCTGGACGAGGAGGACGTCTGGGCTACGCTCTCGGAAGCCGAGGAACCGGAGGTCGAGATCGGCGGGGAAGCGAGGCCGATCGAGACCGAGGAGGGCGTCGAGGACCACATCGTCGACAAGCGGGAGTACTGTCAGCGGTGTCCGTACTTCACGGAGCCGCCGACCGTCGCCTGCTCCCACGAGGGCACGGAAATCGTGGAGGCCGCCACCACCGACGAGTTCCGCGTGCGCGGCTGTCCGATGATCAGCGAGGAAGGCCCGACGTTCAATCAGGAGTGAGGCGTTCGCGACGGCGAGCTATCTTTTCCGGTCAATCAGTGAGGGCGCTCCGCCGCGGGCTCGGGCACGGAGGCTAAAAGGGACCGGTGTGTACGGATCGAGTATGCAGTTCTGCGACGAATGCGGCTCGATGATGGTGTCGGTCGACGGCGAGATGGTCTGCCAGAACGAGGAGTGTGGCGCGACCGAGGAGCAGGAAGCCGGCCTCGCCGAGGCCTACGCGAGCACCGAGGAACAGAGCGGCGAGGAGCTCATCGAAACCGAAGAGGGCGCCAACTTCGAAGGCAAACCGACCGCAACCGACATTGTCTGCGACGAATGTGGCCATCAGGAAGCCTGGTACACGATCAAGCAGACCGGCGCCGCGGACGAGCCCCCGACGCGCTTCTTTAAATGCAAGGAGTGCGGGCACCGCTGGCGCGGCTACAACTGATCGGACTGACTGTGACGCGTGGTGGGTCGCTGCTTCTCCGCCGCTGACAGCCTCGATTAGAGTCCACTTCCGAGAAAGTCGCCGACGAGGTCGCCGACCTCCGTCGTCTGCCCGAGGAAGAAGTGGTCGGTCGAGAGCTCGGTGACCGCACAGTCAAGCTCGCGCGCGCGCTCGGCGACGGCCTCCCAGTCCGCGGTCGTGTCCCGGGTGGCGACGACGAGCTGGACCGGGCACTCGACGTCGTCCAGCGCCTCGACGGCGTTCGCGTCCGGGTTGAGTTCGGCGGTCGGCGCGAGCGCGGAGACCGCGCGGAGTTCCGGCCGCCCGGCCGCGGTCACGAGCGCGACGGTGCCGCCAAACGAGAAGCCGAACAGTCCGACGCGCTCGTATCGCTCCAGCGCACAGCCGACGGCGTTGTCCGCGTCGGTACATTCCCCGTACCCCTCGTCCCAGTCGCCGTAATCGAACCGGAGACAGTCGATACCGCGCACAGTCAGTGCGTCGCTGACGGCCTGCAGGCGCGCGTCGCCGCGATGGCCGCGGTGCTGGGGATGCGGCGGGCAGGCGACGACGCAGGCCGGGGATCGGTCGTCCCCGCCGGTGCCGTTGGCGTCGGCGTCGGCCGCGTCCGCGCGGTCGAGCGTCCCGCGCACGTCGCGGCCGCCGGGGACGAGAACCGGGTCGCTGCTCATGGCCGAAGCTGTGAGCGATGGCGGCAAAGAAACTGCGGTCGGCGGTGCTGAAGCCGCGCGTTCAGGGAACCGGCGTCACGCGGTCGACGCCGTCGAGCGCCTCGATCTCCGCGACGATGGTGTCCTGGTCGGCGTCGGCCTCGTAGTAGAACACGAGGTCGAACGTCTCGTTCCGGAGGAGCTGCTGGCACTCCCAGACGAACTCCTCGTCGTCGAGCGTCAGGCCCTGGAACTGGTTCGAGGAGAAGTCCGTGTCGTCGTTGCCGGCCTCGATGTACGCCTCGCCCTTCCCCGCGGCGTCGGCGATGATCTCGTTGACGTCGACTGTCAGCTCGTGCATCTCGAGGTCCTCGTCGCCGCCGAGGGTCGTGTGAACCACGCAGCCGATCAGCTCGATCTCGCCCGGCTCGAGCAGTGCTAACGTTCGCTGGTAGAGGTCGTCGTCGAGCGTCTCGCTCATTATCCGTTGTTTGGTTCGCGTGGATAAACGAATGGCGATTCTGATAGGTGGTGTTCTTCTGTTTTGGTTTATAAATGCGGTTTATACGTGGATGCGTTGGTGATATCTGCCTCAGTGGCGCGGTATCCAGTAGCCGTTCTTTATATACTGCGTTTATAGGTTCGAATGCTGCAATACTGGACCAGAACAGCCAGAAAGCCCTCGGCCGTTCTTGCTTATAAACTGTATATAAAGGTGCAGACGCTGCTGCGCTTGACAGCACCGCAAACACCCAGAAAGCCCTCGGCCGCTCTTGCTTATGAACTGTACTTAAAGGTGCAGACGTTGCTGCGCTTGACAGCACCGCAAACACCCAGAAAGCCCTCGGCCGCTCGCGGTCGCTGAGCAGGATATCTGCGCTCTCCGCACCGCCCGCGCAGATAGTGCCTGTCTCAGCGACTCCCCTCCGGCGCGACCGGCCATCGCCCTTTCAG
>JBDGPU010000021.1:0-10455 GCA_042219525.1 Halopenitus sp. | reverse complement strand
AGCAGCGCGAGCGCCTCAGCGGCTGGGGCTTTCTGGGCATGCTGAGTGGTGTCGCCAGCGACGACAACCAACCAAACCACGCAGAAAGCGACCGCCTTAGCGGCTGGGGCTTTCAAGGCATGCTGAGTGGTGTCGAAAGCGACGACAACAGACTCTATTTATAAGTAAAACCACTCAGAGAATGGAACACCCTCCAGAGGATGCGACCACAATCGATGCCGAAAATCGTGGATACCACGATAGAGGACCCATTCCAGTCCCTCTCAACCCCTCGATCATGCCAATCGGTCACACGAACGTCTGACACAGATTTATACCCCTTCGCCGACGGGTTTCTGGCATGAGTAATCGGGTGGAGGAGCTCGAACGGCAGGTCGCTGAGCTGCAGGCTGCCGTCAACGGGCTCACTGAGGAACTCGTCGAGATGAAAGAGCGCGTCCGGCAGGTCGAGGACGCGAACGAAACCGACGTCCGCACGGAGGGCTCCCGGCCTGTCGGTGGGTCCACGGACGAATCGAGTACCGAATCCACGTCGGCGGCGCCGGGCACCGAGGCCGACGAGGAGGCCTCGACGGAGGAGACGGACTCGCGCACTGACGACATCCGCGTGCCGGAACAGGAGGCCACGACGCCGGATGCCGAAGCGACTAAAGCCGAGGAGGGCAAGGAGTCAGCAGACGCAGACGGGGAGTCGGACGAAAGCGACATCATCGTCGCCTAGGCTCGCGACCCCCACCGCGAGCGCACCATGCACATCAAAGAAGTAGTCCTCGACCAGTTCAAGAGCTTCGGGCGGAAGACGCGGATCCCCTTTTACGAAGATTTCACGGTCGTCACCGGGCCAAACGGCTCCGGGAAGTCGAACATCATCGACGGGATCCTGTTCGCGCTCGGGCTCGCTCGCACGCGCGGGATCCGGGCGGAGAAGCTGACGGACCTGATCTACAACCCCGGCCACGAGGACGGCGAGGGGAGCGCCGGGCCGAAGGAGGCCTCGGTGACGGTCATCCTCAACAACGAGGACGGCGCGCTCGACCGGTCGCAGGTCGTCTCCGCGGCGGGCTCCGAGAACGTCGGCGACGTCGACGAGATCACCATCAAGCGCCGGGTGAAGGAGACCGAGGACAACTACTACTCCTACTACTACCTCAACGGGCGCTCGGTGAACCTCTCGGACATCCAGGACCTGCTCGCACAGGCCGGGGTAACCCCCGAAGGGTACAACGTCGTCATGCAGGGCGACGTCACCGAGATCATCAACATGACCCCGTACCAGCGACGCGGGATCATCGACGAGATCGCGGGCGTCGCCGAGTTCGACGCGAAGAAGGAGGACGCCTTCGAGGAGCTGGAGACGGTCCAGGAGCGGATCGACGAGGCCGACCTCCGCATCGGCGAGAAGGAGGACCGCCTCGACCAGCTCGCCGACGAGCGCGAGACGGCGCTCCAGTACCAGGAGTTCCGCGACGAGAAGGAGGAGTACGAGGGCTACCTGAAGGCGGCCGAACTCGAGGAGAAGCGCGAGACGCTCGCCGACCTCGAAGAGGATATCACCGGCAAGGAGGACGAACTGGCGGACCTCCAGGCGGAACTCGACAGCCGCCAGGGGAAGGTCACGCGTCTCCAGGAAGATCTCGAAGACCTCAACCACGAGATCGAGCGGAAGGGCGAGGACGAACAGCTGGAGATCAAATCCGAGATCGAGGAGGTCAAAGGCGACATCTCCCGGCTCGAGGGGAAGATCGAGAACACGGAGGAACGCGTCGAGGAAGCAGAAACCGAGCGCCGCAACGCGTTCGTCCAGATCGACCGCAAACAGGAGGAGATCGACGACCTCGAAGCCGACTGCAAGGAGATCAAGGTCGAGAAGGCCTCGGTCAAGGGTGACGTTGCGGACAAGAAGGCCGAACTGGCGGAGATCGAGGCGGAGATCGAGGGGATCGACACCCAGTACGACGAGTTGAAAGCCGACCTCTCTGAGAAGAAGTCCGACCTCGAGGACGTGAAGTCGGCGATGAACGAGAAACAGCGCGAGAAGGACCGCCTGCTCGACGAGGCCCGGCGCCGCTCGAACGCCGTGAGCGAGGCCGAAACGGAGCTCCAGGAGGCCCGCGAGGAGATCCCGGACCTGAAGGCCCGCATCTCCGAGCTCAAGAGCGAGCTCGACAAGGCGGAGAAGAACCAGGAGACGATCGAAGACACCGTCGCGGACCTGTTCGCCGAAAAGAGCAAGCTCCAGGAGCAGCTCGACGAGGTCGACGACGATCTCCGCGCGAAGCAGAACGAGTACGCGCAACTGGAGGCCGAGGCGAAGGACCGCGGCGACACCTCCTGGCCGCGCGCCGTCACGACCGTCAAGAACGGCGGCATCGACGGCGTCCACGGCGCCGTCGGTGAACTCGGCTCCGTGGAGGCGGAGTACGCCGAGGCCTGTGAGACGGCCGCTGGCGGCCGGCTCGCGAACGTCGTCGTCAACGACGACGGCGTCGGCGACACCTGTATCGAGTACCTGAAGAGCCGGAACGCCGGACGCGCGACGTTCCTCCCGATGACGGAGATGGACAACCGCGGCCTCCCGAACAAGCCCCGGGACCCCGGCGTCGTCGACTTCGCGCGCAACCTCGTCGACTACGACGCCACCTACGAGGGCATCTTCTCGTACGTGCTCGGGTCGACGCTCGTCGTGAAGGACATGGAGACCGCGCGACACTACATGGGCGACTACCGGATGGTCACACTCGACGGCGACCTCGTCGAGAAGTCCGGCGCCATGACCGGCGGCTCCGGCGGCGGCTCCCGCTACTCGTTCACGAAGTCCGGCGGTGGCAAGCTCGAGCGCCTCGCCGAAGAGATCGAGTCCCTCGAGGACGAGCGACAGGCGCTCGAGAGCGAGATCCGCGACCTCGAATCGGACATCGACGACGCCCGCGATCGGAAGTCGGACGCGGCCGACCGCGTCCGCTCCGTCGAGGCCGACGTCGAGCGCGCCGAGGAGGACCTCGCGGAGCGCAAGGAGCGCATCGAGGAGCTCGAAGCCGAACTCGAGGAGCTCCGCGAGGAGCGCGAGACGGTCGACGAGGAGATGGCCGAGATCGACGCCGCCATCGAGGAGCTCGGCACCGACCGCGACGAACTCGAAGCCGAGATCGAGGAGATCGAAGGCGAACTCGCCGACTCCCGCATCCCCGAGCTCACGAGCGAGGCCGACGAAGTGCGCGAGGAAATCGACGAGCTCGAGGACCGCATGGACGACCTCGACGGCCGCCTCAACGAGCTCCAGCTGGAGAAGGAGTACGCCGAGGACGCCGTCGACGAGCTCCACGACACCGTCGAGGAGGCCCAGAACCGCAAGGCCGAAGCCGAAGAACAGATCGCGGAGTACAAGGAAGCGATCGCGGAGAAAGAGGAAATCCTCGAGGAAAAGCACGAGCAGATCGCCGAACTCGAAGAAGAGCTCGCGGACCTCAAGGAGGACCGCACCGAGCTCCGCGACGACCTCCGTGAGGCGAAGGACGCCCGCGACAAGCAGCAGAGCGAGGTAAGCGAGGTCGAATCCGTCCTCGACGACCTCCGCGACCGCGTCGACCGTCTGGCGTGGGAGGTCGACGAGCTCGCCTCGCAAGTGGGCGAGTACGACCCGGACGAGGTCCCGGATCACGACGAGGTCGAGGAGCGCATCGCGGAGCTCGAAGCGGAGATGGAGGCGCTCGAACCGGTCAACATGCTCGCCATCGAGGAGTACGACGAGGTGCAGGCGGACCTCGACGAGCTCCAGGAGCGCCGCGACGTCCTCGTCGAGGAGCGCGACGCCATCGAGGAGCGCATCGAGAGCTACGAGGCCCAGAAGAAGGAGACGTTCATGACGGCCTTCGACGCCATCAACGAGCACTTCCGGAACATCTTCGAGCGCCTCTCGGCCGGGACCGGGGAACTCGTTCTCGAAAACCCCGAGGACCCCTTCGAGGACGGCCTGACGATGAAGGCCCAGCCCGCGGACAAGCCGGTCCAGCGGCTCGACGCGATGAGCGGCGGGGAGAAGTCGCTGACGGCACTGGCGTTCATCTTCGCCATCCAGCGGCACAATCCCGCACCGTTCTACGCGCTCGACGAGATCGACGCCTTCCTCGACGCCGTCAACGCCGAGCGCGTCGGCGAGATGGTCGACGACCTCGCGGGCGACGCGCAGTTCGTCGTCGTCTCGCACCGCTCGGCCCTGCTCGAACGCTCCGAGCGCGCCATCGGCGTGACGATGCAGGAGGACAACATCAGCGCCGTCACCGGCATCCAGTTCAGCGGCGACGGCGACGAGGAGGTGCCGGCGGATGACTGAGGACGATAGCTTCGTCCCCGACGTCGACCTGACCAGCGAGCGCGACGGCGCCGACCCCTTCGGCGACGACGATGGGAATGGCGATGGCGACGGCGATACCCAGACGGAGTCGCCAGCGACGGACGAAGAGACGGTCGGCGAGACCGCCGAGGCCGACGAAGCCGACGACACCAGCGTCGTCGACGACCTCGACATCACCCACCCCGACGAGACGGACGACGACGAGGTCGAGCCGGTCGAGCTCCTCGTCCAGCTCGCGGAGGAGGGCGAGATCGAGCCGTGGGACATCGACATCGTCCAGGTGACGGACGCGTTCCTCGAGAAGCTCGACGAGACGGACCTTCGGACCTCCGGGCGGGCGCTGTTTTACGCCTCCGTGCTCCTCCGAATGAAGAGCGATGGGATGCTCGCGGACGACGACGAGGACGACGAGCCCGAGCAGGAGCCCTGGGAGGTCGCGATGGAGGGCGGCGAGCCCGACGTCGAACCCGGCTTCGACCCGGTCGACCAGCTCGAGGCAGAGATGGACCGCCGGCTCGAGCGGAAGAGCACGCGCGGGTCCCCCGAGACGCTCGACGAGCTCGTCCGCGAGCTCAGGGAGGCCGAGCGGAGCTCCTGGTGGAAGGAGTCGCGCGAGTACGACACCTCCGAGTCGCCGTCGGCGTACGATCGCGGGACGCAGACGGTCGATTACCACACCGGCGACCAGTTCCGGCAGGATACCGAGCCGACCGCGGGCGACGTGACGGGCGGAACGCACGACGAGGACATCGAGGCCGTCATCGAGGACGTCGAGGCCGCGCTCCGGACGCAGTACGACAAGGGGCGTAACGAGGTGCTGTTCTCCGAGGTCGAGTCCGCCGGCGGCCGCGAGTTCATGACGTTCCTCGCACTGTTATTCTTAGCCCACCGCGGCGCCGTCCGGCTCCAGCAGGACGAGCTATTCGGCGACCTCTGGATCAAGGACCCGTCGGCGCCGAGCGTCGACGCGGAAGCGATCGCGGATTAACCCGCGAGCTGGCGGACGGATTCACCTCCTCAGTCGTTATCTCGGCAGTACAGCGCGAAGCCGACGCCGGTCAGAACGTATCCGAGAAGCGCCGCGGCGAGGCCGACGTCCTGAACGAGGAACGCCTGGTCCAGCGAGAGGAGCGAATGCGTCCGCAGCGAGCCGACCGCTCCGAGCGCGAGGAGCTGTCCGCCGACCGCGAGAGCGACACCACCGCCGAGAACCCGTTTCGTCCGCGTCCGTGTCTCTGACCTGGCTGCTGACAGTTGCCACCGGCAGTAGCCGTAGAATCCAGCGAGAACCAGCAGCTGGAACAGCACCGCCAACACGCCGAGTTGCACGAACCCGGGGACCATATCACGGCGACTCTACCGGGCGCTCATAATAGTACGGTAACTGTCAGTTTCGTGGAAGGATAGGGGGAGTGACGACTCTCAGAGGTAGTCGCCCAGCAGCGGCTCGACGCGGTCGCGGGTCGCGGCGGGGATCGCTTCCGTCGGCGTGTTGATCGTGCCTTCGAGCGCCGAGTGGGCCTCGCACTCGTGGTCCGCGGGCAGCGTCCGGACCGCCTCCTCGACGGCGGCCTTGATGGCTTCCTGGTTCTGTTCGGCGTTCTCCAGGACCTCCTCGAGGGTCACCTCGTTGTCCTCCTTCCAGACGTCGTAGTCGGTGACGCCGGCGATGGTGGCGTAGGCCATCTCCGCCTCGCGGGCGAGCTTCGCCTCGGGGATCGCGGTCATGCCGACGACGTCCCAGCCCTGCGACTTGTAGAACTCCGACTCGGCGCGCGTGGAGTACTGGGGCCCCTCGATGCAGACGTACGTGCCGCCCTTCACGACCTTCGTGTCGTCGTCGGTCGTCGCCTCCGCGGCCTCCGTGAGGTGGTCGACGAGCTCCGGGCTGTACGGGTCCGCGAACGGCTGGTGGACGACGACGCCGTCGCCGAAGAAGGAGAGGTCGCGCTGCTTCGTCCGGTCGTAGATCTGGTCCGGGACGACGAGCGTGCCGGGCTCGAGCTCCTCCTTCAGGCTCCCGACCGCGTTCGACGCGAAGATGTGCGTCACGCCGGCCTGCTTCAGCGCGTACATGTTGGCGCGGTAGGGGAGGTCCGTCGGCGACACGCCGTGCTGGCTCCCGTGCCGGGGGAGGAACGCGACCTCGCGGCCGGTGTTACCGAAGGTACCGATCGTGACGGCGTCGGACGGTTCGCCGTACGGGGTCATGTACTCCTCCTCGCGGACGTCGTTCAGGGGGAGAGCCTCGTAGATGCCGCTCCCGCCGATGAAGCCGATCATGCCCGGCCATCCGACCGGCTGATATTTATAGAACGCGTGTTGGGGGCGGTCCTGGAGACGGCGGTCCCGAGGACAGCGGTCGATTCGACCGCCTCAGATCACGAGGCCCGACTTCAACAGCGCGATGACGCCGGTCAGGACGGGAATCGAAAGCAGCGTCGTGACGAGCACGCACGTGGAGACGTACTCCGGCACGGAGATGCCGCCTGCCTCCCGGTCCCCGGCGAACTCGACGACGAGGATGACGGGGGTGACCGCCGCCGGCATCGCGGTTTCGAGGACGAACACGCGGGCGACGGTCGGGTTCTCGAAGCCGAGCAGGAGCGCGACGCCGAGCCCGACGACGGGCGCGACCCCGAACTTCAGGGCCGTCCCCTTCCAGGCCTGCGAGACGGCCACGCCCGTGTTCGTCCGCGCAAGCTGGATTCCGAGAATGAGCAGCATCACCGGGATGGAGGCGTTGCCGACGAGCTGGAGCACCTGCATCCCGGCTGTGTCAGCCGCGGGGACGACGTCGAGCGCGCGGGCCAGTAGCGCGGCGATGACCGCATACAGCAGCGGGAGCCGGAGCACCTTCTTCACGCCCGCGAGCCCAGCCGATCCACCACTTCGCGATGCGATGTAGACGCCGACGGTGTACATCAGCATGGCCTGCACGGAGAGGAAGAGGACCGCCGTCTGCCGGCCGACGTCGCCGAAGGCGAAGTCGGAGACGGGAATGCCGAGGTTCCCCGAGTTCGAGAAGACGCCGACCAGCAACAGCGCGCTGAGCATCGGTTCCTCCTCGCCCGTCGCGCGGCCGACGAACTCTGAGATGGCGAGCATGACGGCGGTGAACAGGAGAATGCCGATGGCGACGCGGGCGAGCGTCCCGGCGGCGAGTTCGGTCACGGCGAGACTGTGAAACACCAGGGCGGGGGCGAAGACGTAGACGACTGCGGTGTTGAGCGGCTCGGGATCGACGTCTTTCAGCGTCGCGAGCGCGTAGCCGACGCCCGCGATAGCGATGATAGGACCGACCGCAGAAGCGAAGATTCCGAAGAGATCGACCATTTACTCTCCGTTCCCCCTTGCAGCCTCGTAACGCTCGCGGATCCCCGCGACGAGCGCTTTGCCGGTCGGCGTCCGGAGCCGCGGCGCTGCTGTCGCGAAGAACTCGTCGAGCGCCTCGTACTCCTGGAACGCCGCCGGCTCACCCTCGCTCGGCTCGTAGCGGTCGCGACGCTCGTAAAATAGCGCCTGCAGGCACATCTCCACGAGGTCGAGCTCCTTGACGAGGATCGCTTCCGGCGTCTCCCGCGCCTCGTACTCCTCCCACGCGTCCCGCAAGTGGTCCGGCAGCGGCCCGGCGAGGGCCGCCATCGCCTCGCGCTCGAGGGCTTCCTTCTCCTCGGCGTCGGGCGCGTCGGCCGTGTCGACCGTGGAATCGGCCCGCGTCGCCACGTCGCCGGTTTCGGCCTCGGCGACGTCGTGGACGACGGCAAGTCGGAGGGCCCGGTCGAGGTCGAGGTCGGGGAGGTCCGCCCGGAATCGGTCACCGAGCGTCAGACAGAGGTAGGCGACACCCCACGAGTGTGCCGCGACGGATTCGGGGTCGTCTATGCCGCGGAGCTGCCAGCCGGTGCGCCGCTCGTCCTTGAGCTGTAAGGCGTCGAGAAGCGCGTCAAGTTCGGCATCGGACTCGTTGTCGGTGGTCGAATCGTCGTCGTCGCCACCGTCGGACGAGTCCCCAGGCACGTTACTCGGCGAGTCGCCAGCCACCCGCGCCGGCGGACTCGATCACGTCGCGGCGCTCCATCTCCGTGAGCACCTCGGAGAGCCGGTCGGGCTGGGCGATCTCCATCTCGATGCGGTCGACGCTGTGGAACTCCGAGAGGTAGTGGCGGATGGCCTCCTCGTCGAACTCGGTCTGGTCGGCCTGCTCCATGACGCCGGAGACGAGGTCGATCATGTCCTCGATAAAGTTCCACGGGTAGACGATCCAGGCCCACTCCTCGAGCTGCTCGCCGACGTAGTCGGGGTCGAACTCGGAGGTCTGGAGCAGCTGGAGCGTCGCGGTCCGGACCTCGTTCGGATTGCGCTCGTTGACGTACTCCTGGGCGCGCTCGATCGACCCGCCGGTGTCGGCGATGTCGTCGATGATGAGCACGTCCTTGTCCTCCACGCTGCCCTCCGGCATCGGGTACCGGACCTGCGGCTCGTCGGCCTTCTCGGCGGTGCCGACGTAGTGTTCCATCTTCAGGCTCGTCAGGTCGTTGAGCCCGAGGAAGTCACAGAGACAGCGCCCCGCGAACCAGCCGCCCCGGGCGAGCGCGACGACGACGTCCGGTTCGAACTCGGCCCGCTTGACCTGATTGGAGACGTTCCGGCAGAGCCCGTAGATGTACTCCCAGTTGGTGATAGTACATGTGAAGTCGTCCGGGAGGTCACTCATGACGGCTCGAACTGGCGCCCGAGTCGGCATAAGGGTTTATAGCCGCCCCGGCGGTCGACGACGGCCCACTGTCCGGCTGTCCGATTACCTGCCCCCGTCATCGGGCATCTCGTAGGTCATCCGGACGAGCTCCTCGGTCCCACCCTCCGGAATCTCCGTCTCAGGGTCGAAGTACTCGAAGCCAACGGACTCGTAGAAGGGAACGAGCCCGCGCCGGCAGAGCAGCGAGACGCCGACAACCGACTCCAGGGCTGGATGCTCGACGACGGCACGGACGAGCCGCTCGCCGAGACCCTCGCCGCGATGGGACTCCGCGACGACGACGTCGAAGAGGTTCGCGTAGTACCGAAAGTCGGTGAGCACGCGCGCTGCCGCGACGAGGTGCCCGTCGACGTCGACGCCCACGGCGACATCGGTCTCCGCCAGGGCGGCGCGGACGTCTGCCACCTCACGATCTGCCCACCACTCGTACTCCGCGTACAGGGCCGTCACCGCCGGCGCGTCCTCGGGTATTAGGTCTCGAACCGTTGCCATGGCCGTCGCTTGCGTGGATGCAACAAAACACTGGCGTCACTGTGCCAGCAGTTCCCGCACCGTGACAACCACAACTTCGAAGGACGTCGACATCGGTGTGTCGGCTATGGTGCCTGCCGATTCCGAGGCGTTCGACGACTTCGACCACGAGGCGCACCTCCGGCGCGCCTGCGACCTCGCTCGCGAGGCGGCCGCCCGCGGCGACGAGCCGTTCGGGTCCGTCCTCGTCCGCGACGACGAGGTGGTCGCCGAGGCGTCGAACCGGGTCAACACCGAGGACGACCTGCGTCGCCACCCCGAACTCGACCTGGCGGAACGGGCCGCCCGGGAGTTCTCGCCGGGCGAGCGCGGGCGCACAGTCATGTACACGAGCACGGAGCCGTGCCCGATGTGTGCCGGTGGGCTCCGGTACGCGGCGCTCGGCCGCGTCGTCTACAGCGTCGGCAGCGACGAGGTCGCCGAGTTTACGGGTCGTTCCATCCCGGAGGTTCGTTCGGGGGACATCCTCGACGGGATTACCGAGGTCGTCGGGCCCGTGTTGAACGAGGAGGGTCGTCGCGTCCACGAAGCCTACGACTGGTCGTCGGTGTAGACTGTCGTGGGATCTGGGTTTTCTGAGGTGATGTTAGGATAGCCTACCATCGCGAGCGACATCTCAGGAGTAAACCGAAGCTGGCCAAACGCGAAGCTGCCTTGCTCCTGCGGTTGTTCGATCGTCGTCGCTGGCGACACCACTCAGCATGCCCAGAAAGTCCCAGCCACTGAGCGGTCGCGCTTATAAATAAGGTCGGGCGTCGGCGCTGGCGACACCACTCAGCATGCCCAGAAAGCCCCAGCCGCTGAGCGGTCGCGC
>JBDGPU010000155.1:0-10575 GCA_042219525.1 Halopenitus sp. | reverse complement strand
ACTGAAAGGGGCAGCCGCTGAGCGGGACGCCCTGCGACGTAAGCGACGCGAGAGCGAAGCTCTCGCTAGTCTGAGGCTTCGCCTCAGGCACCGCAATCCCGGCGAGCGAACGCAGTGAGCGAGCCGGGTGAGGAGCGCAGCGAGCAGCGCGAGCGCTCAGCGGCTGGGGCTTTCTGGGCGTGCCGAGTGGTGTCGCTAGCGACGATGTCCAATTATTCGAATAGCGTGCAGAGATTGGAGTTTTCGCGCGATGCTGAGACGCGCCCTCGGCGAGGTTCACCGCCACGGACTACGGTGCACCACTGAAAAATATCTCACGACCCACAAAAAGAAAACACGCGAAAAAGCGGCGATTCAGCAGGGGGAGAAAACGCCGGTCAGACCTCGTCGGGACCGACGATCAGCACGGGGACGTCGGCGCGGCGCTGGACGCGGGCGGGCAGCGTATCCGGATTCAGGACGCGTTCCATCCCGGTCGGCTTCGCGGAGCCCACGACGATCAGGTCCGCGTTGTGCGCCTTCGCGAAGTCGAGGACCTCCTCGTGGTCGTTGCCGTAGCGGAACCACTTCTCGACGTCGACGCCGATCTCCGCGGCGCGCGCTGCGGCTTCCTCGACTGCGGCCTCTCCCGAGTCCTCCTGCCGCTCGACGAGGATGTCCCACTCGCGAGTGGTGTCGACGACGTACAGCGCGTCGACGTCGGCACCGTGGGCCTGTGCGACCGCGAGGCCAGTTTCCGTGGCCGCGCGGCCGGCCGCCGTCTCGTCGGTGACCACGGCGACGCGCTCGAACAGGCCCGCCGCGACCGCCGACCCTGCCTCGTTCGAGTCGATCGTCGGCTCCGTCGCCTGGTGGTTCTCGGTACGCTGGTGACTACTCGCTCCCTGCTGACTGTCCGATTTGCGTTCGACGTTTGCCATTGGACTACGACGCCTCTACCTGTACTTTACGCCTCTATACTTATGAAATTATCTGACACGTACGACTATTATCATTATTGTCCCTCGCGGTAGTCGGACGGTTCGAAAGGAATCGCGTGAACCAGTGGTCGATCGTCTATCGAATCGCCGGAACGCTACGAGTTCGTTCCGACGTGCTCGTCGAGGAACCCGGCGATGCGCTCGAACTGCTCGATCTTGTTCTCGCGGCTGGTCGTGTGGTGGCCTTCGTCGTCGAAGACGCAGGACTCGACCGGCACGCCGCGCTCCTCCAGCTCCGCGACGATCTGCTCGGCCTCGCCGACGGGGACGCGCGGGTCGTTCGCGCCGTGCTGGACGAACAGGGGACACTCGATCCGGTCCGTGCGGTGGATCGGGCTGATGCGTTCGAGGAGGTCTTTGTTCTCGAGGGCGCCGTACTCCTGCTCGCGGTGGGAGCGCCGCCACTCGCCGGTGTTCTCGAGGAACGTCTCGAAGTTCGCGATGCCGACGAAGTCGACGGCGGCGGCCCACAGGTCCGGGTACTCTGTGATCGCGGCGAGCACCATGAACCCGCCGTAGGAGCGCCCGTAGGCGACGACGCGGTCGGTGTCGACCGCGGGCTGGTCACCGAGCCAGTCGACGGCGGCTTTGACGTCGCGGACGGAGTCCAGCCGGTTCCCGCGGTCGTCGAGGTGCGTGTACGCCTTGCCGTAGCCGGAGGACCCCCGGACGTTCGGCTCGAGGACGGCGTACCCCTGCCGGAGGAAGAACTGCTTCGTCGGGTTGAACCACGGCCGCCGCTGGTGCTCGGGCCCGCCGTGGACGTCGACGATGACCGGGACGTCCGCCTCGGCCGGCTCATCGGTGCCGCCAGCGCTGTCGACGCCACCCGCGTCGCCAGCCTCGACGCCCGGCGGCAACGTCCAGTAGGCCGGGATCTCGCGCCCGTCGAACGTCTCGTAGCGAACGACCTCCGGCGCGGCGAATGCGCTCTGCGGGAGGCCGAGCGTCCCGTGGTCCGCCCAGGGCCGAACGGGAGTGCGCTGCTCGTCGAACACCTCGTCGTCAGCCTCGCCGTCGACCGAGGCGTCGTGGTCCAGGGCCGTCTCGCCGTCGACGGCGACGATACGGTACGGGCGGTCGCTCGCGGCGTGGGTGACCGCGAGGCGGTCGGCCTCCGGGCCCCACTCCAGCTCGGAGACGACGCCGGGGTCCGCGGCGGTCGCGCCGACCGGCGGGCGCGCCGTGACCGATACCGTCGCCGGCGCGGTCACCTCGCCGACGACGAGTTCGGAGTAGCCGTCGACGTTCGTCGTATACGCCACGCGACCAGTGTCGACATCAAGCGCGTAGCCGTCGACGTTCCAGCCGTCGCGGTCGGCGACGACGTCGAGGGCTTCGTCGGCCGCGCCGGGGTCGCGGTCGCCGTCGCCGGCGCTGTCGGCAGTCTCCTCGCTAGCCTCGTTGCCAGCGCCGTCGCCGACGGCGTCGAGGTCGAACCGCCCGAGAACGGTGTGGTCGCCGGGCTGGTTCGTCAGGACGTAGAGCCCGCCGTCCGGGCCGAACGTCGGGTCCTCGTAGCGTGCGTCGTCGTCGACGTTCACTTGCGTCGTCTCGCCCGCGTCGACGTCGAGCACGTAGAGGTCCTGCGCGAAGCTCGCGCGGGCGTCGACCAGCGCGAGTCGGTCGCCGTCGGGGTCCCACGCGGCCACCGAGAGGAAGCCCCCCTCGCCCTCGTAGACGACGTCGCTCTCGGCGGCCGTTTCGTCCCGGTGCTGCACGTGGACGTCGAACGTGTCGTCCGCGCGCCTGTTCGCGGCGTAGGCGAAGCGGTCGCCGTCGGGGGCCCAGCAGCCCCACGAGTGGATCGAGTCTGGGTCGCGAGTGAGGTCCGTACCCTCGCCGGTTTCGAGGTTGTACAGGAACAGCTGGTCGCGCTCGTTGCTCCCCTGGTCCATCCCGAAGATGGCCTCTCGCCGGGTCGGCGACGCCGAGACGGAGGAGACGCGCTCGTCGTGCCCGGTCAGGCGCTCGGGAGTCGCGTCGATGTCGGTGCGGCGCCAGACGTCCGGGGACCCGGTCGTATCCGCCAGGTACAGCAGCGTCCCGTCGACGGTGACGGACGGGTGGTCCGCCGTATCGATGCCTAGATAGCGTGCGACCGGATAGGTGGCGTGACCGGAGTCGGAGTCACTCGGCATACTGAAAGCATCGCGGGGCGGCATGTAAATCCTCCCCGTCGCGTCGCGCTCCCGCCGCAGTCCGGCGGTCTTCGGCCGACGATCCCAGCAACGATCACCGCTAACTTCCCGTCGTTGCTCGACCAGAACTGATTCGGTGGAATCCGCCCGCGCTCGAGACCGGTGACGGGCCGTGGCGGGAGTATTCAGTCAGGTGTGGGCAGGTAAACCAGGTTACCGAAAGGGTATCTGCGTTTTATGTGGCTCCCACCCGTATTCTCCGGTGTACATGACGAACGTCGAAATCGAATACTGCGTCCCGTGTGGGCTCCGAGAGAACGCGCTCGAAACCGCCGACAGTATCCTCGCGGAGTTCGGCCGCGACCTCGACAGCGTCGAGTTAACCCCTGGACACGGCGGCGTGTTCAAGGTGTACGTCGACGGCGAGGTCGTCTTCGACAAGGACGAGCAGGGGTACGACGTCGATGCCATCCTCGATTCCGTGGCCACACAGACGGCGGCTTCGTAACTCGCGTCCGTGCTCGAACGTTCCCGGGCTGAGGGGTATCGGTACTTCCTGACAGCCCGTGAGAAGCCGACCGAACTCGACGTCAGCGTCGCCCCAGCCCTTGAGAGCGCCGGGATTCGCGGGGGACTGACTGAGCGCTCCCCACGACACGCCAACTGATGGTCGATGCTTCCGTCGCCAATTGGTCGCGGGTCCGCGCCTGGGCGCCCGACGTCTTCCGGTTCACTATCGTCGGGCTCCTCCTCGGGCCCGGGGTGAGTAAGTTCCTCACGTACGACCACTCGGTCCAGTTCTTCGACAGTCTCGGCCTCCCGGCTCCCGGCGTGCTGGTCATCGTCGTTGGCGTCGCCGAACTCCTGGCGGCGGCGCTGCTCGCCGTCGACCGGGCACCGCGAGCCGCGGCACTGCTCACGATCCCGATCATGGTCGTCGCCGCGGTCACTGCCGGGCCGTCGTGGCAAAACGTCGGCGCGCTCGTCGCCGCACTCGGCGTGCTGGCCGTCGAAACGTCGTCGACGAAGCCGAGCGATGTCGCCTGAGATGGCCGGCGCGCGAGTCCCGTCGAGTCCAAGCGTTGAACCGTCCCCTGTGCGTTCGTCCCGTCGATGCGCCTGACGGAACTCGTCGACGACTATCTGCTCGTCTGGATACTCGGGTCCGTCGCTCTCGGCCTCCTGTATCCGCCGTTCGGCGCGGTGACTCGCTTCTCGACGGTCATCCTCGCGGTCATGGTCGGGAGCACGTCGCTGACGCTGTCGGTCGCCCGGTTCCGCGCGGTCGACCTGCCGGGACTCGGCGTCGCGCTCCTCGGCCACGTCGCGATGCCGTTTCTCGCGTTCGGGGTCGCCCGGGCGCTCGGGCTCTCTCCGGAGCTGACCGCCGGCTTCGTGCTGCTCGGCGCGGTCACGCCCGAACTCGTGACCCCGACGATGACGGAACTGGCCGGCGGCGACACGGCCCTCGCGTCGATCGTCCTCGTCGTCATCGGCGTCGGGAGCACCGCGTTCCTCCCGCTCATCGTCACGGTCCTGCTCGGCGGGCGGATCCCGGTCGACTCGCTCGCGATCGTCGAACAGTTGCTCGTCGCCGTCGTCTTCCCGATGCTCCTCGCCGTGTGGCTCCGCACGCGATACGGCGAGCCGATCGCCAGCCGGGAGGAGTACTACTCGACCGTCTCCGCGCTGATGGTGATCGTGATCATCGGTGGGGTGACCGCCGAGAACGCGGCCATCATCACGTCGAACCTGGAACTGGTCGCGTTCGTCGGCGTTGGCGTGGTCGCGCTTAATCTGACCGGCTATCTCCTGGGCTGGGTCGTCTCGGTCGCCTCGGAGCGCGAGGGTCGGATCGCCGTCACGCTCTCGGTCGGGATGCGGGACTTTGCGGTCGCCGCCGCCCTCGTCGTCGCGGCCGGGTTCCCGCCGATGGCCTCGCTGCCCGCGGTGCTCTTCGGTATCGTCGAGATGGTTTCGAGCGCCGCCCTCGTTCGGTGGTTCGGGTCCTGACGAAGGTCGGACGTCCTTGACCGTCCGTCGTCTGTCGTTGGTTTCCATCCTCGGCCACAGTTATTTTTGGCAATCTATGCGAACAATCCTCGTGCATTATGCCAACGATTATTAACGGAATCGTCGGAGGACTCGTCGCGACAGTGGTAATGACTGCAGTCAAGGTAACCGTCGGCCCGAGTGGGCCGCCGCCGACGGCGGCCCTCTGGGCACAGTACGTCGGTGATGGGGAGCCGCCCGACTACAAACAACAGGGGATGATCCTCCACTTCCTGTATGGCGCCATCGCTGGAGCGATCTACGTGCCCGTGTTCACTGCCTTCAACCTCGGGATGCCGATATCGACGTGGGTCGGTGGCATCGTCTGGGGAGCCATCTGGGGCATTCTCCTCTTCGTCGTCGCCGCCGCGGTCTGGGTGAAGGGCATCCTCGGTATGGAGCCCGAATCGGGGCAGGCAGCGTTCATGGCCGGGAACCACGTCGTCTACGGTGTCGTGCTCGGTGCCTGGGTCGTCCTGGGCCTCCTCTGATCCGATATCGGAAGGCGAGCCGTAGGGTGTCGACCCGGTAGCTATTTGCCGCGGAAACCGCTAGGTCGAACGAATGCTCAGTGACGTCATGGAGGACTACCTCAAGGCGGTGTACGTCCTCCAGAGTGAGGAGGGACCACCAGTCTCCACGTCGTCGGTCGCGGACTACCTCGAGAAGACGCCGCCGACCGTGACGGACATGCTGGGCAAACTCGAAGACCGCGGACTGCTGGACCGCGAGCCGTACAAGGGCGTCGAGCTGACGCCCGAGGGCGAGGCCGTCGCGCTCGAAATCGTCCGGCACCACCGACTCCTCGAAGCCTATCTCGCGGAGCACCTCGATTACGACTGGAGCGAGGTGCACGACGAGGCCGACCGCCTGGAACACCACATCTCCGAGGAGTTCGAGCGCCGCGTCGCCGAGGCGCTTGGCGAGCCGGAGGTCGACCCCCACGGCGACCCGATCCCCGGCGCGGACCTGGAACCCATCGAGGAAGCCGGCGCGGAGCGGCTCCACGCGGCCGAGGAAGGCGACCGCGTCGTCGTCGCTCGCGTCTCCGACCGCGACGACGAGGAGCTCGACTACCTCGCGGAGGCTGGCGTCACGCCCGGCACCGAAATCGAGGTCGTCGACGTCGCGCCCTTCGGGATGGTCACGGTCGAAACGCCCGAGGGCGAGCAGAGTCTCCCCGAGACGATCGCCCGCTCGATCCGGATTCGGCCCGCCGACGACGGCCCCGAAGAGACCGCCGAAGCCGACGCCTGACCGTTTCCGGCTCCAACTGATACCGGCGAAACCGCCACCGTCGGCTTTTTCTCGCCGCTCGTCCTCCCCAGCAACGTGTCACTGCTCACGACCGTCGTCGCCGGCGTGGTGTTCGGCCTCGCGCTGGCGGCGCCGCCGGGGCCGATGAACGCCATCATCGCCGAGGAGTCGGTCCTGCGGAGCTGGTCCTCGGGCTTCCGGGCCGGCCTCGGCGCGGCGACGGCCGACGTCGTCTTCTTCGTCCTCGCGCTGCTGGGCGTCGTCGCCTTCGTCGAGTCGCTACCGACGCTCCGCGGCGTGATGGTCGGCGTCGGCGGCTGTCTCATGCTCTACTTCGCCTACGGCGCAGCCCGCGGCGCGCGTTCGACGTTCCGGCCGACCGCGGGCGACGACCCCATGCTCGAGGAGAGCAAAGGGTTCCGCAAGGCGTTCGCGCTCGCGCTGACGAACCCCTACCAGATCCTCTTCTGGCTCACGGTCGGCGTGGGCCTGCTGGAACCCGGCGAGCTCGACGTGCTCGCGTCGCTGCCGGTCGTCGGCGCCGACCTCGCGGGCACGTTCGTCGTTGCGACCGGGTCGCCGGCGCTCATCGGCGGCTTCTTCGCCGGCATCGGGCTCTGGATCACCGGCTTCCCCGCCGCGCTCGTCGCGGCCGAACGCCGGATGGAGCGACTCGCGCCGGTCGTCGCCGCCGGCTCGGCGCTGGTGCTCGCGCTGTTCGGCGTCATCTTCCTCTACGACGCGGCGACGACGTTGCTCGCGTGAGCACTCGTGAACGCTGATTCAACGCTCGTTCCGAACCCTTTTGCGACCGCCTGACGAGGATTTCTCCATGCCGGAGTACATCCATACCGACGACGCACCGACGTTCGACACGGACGAGGTCCCGCTCTCGCAGGCGACGGTTCACGACGACACCGTCTACGTCTCCGGGCAGGTCGGCATCGACCCGGAGACGGGCGAGCTGGTCGATGGCGGCGTCGAGGCGGAGGCGCGGCAGGCGCTGGAGAACATTGAGGCCATCCTCGACGCGGCGGGCTCCTCGCTGGACGACGTCGTCAAGGCGACCGTGTTCCTCACCGACGTGGACGACTTCGAGACGGTCAACCAGGTGTACGGGGAGTTCGTCCCCGAACCGTATCCAGCGCGGAGCGCGTTCGAGGTGGGCGACCTGGCGGCGTCGTTCGCCGTCGAAATCGAAGTGATCGCCGCGCTGTAGCCGGACGCGACGCACCCCGACTGCGTCAGTCGCCGATTCGACGGTGCTTCCGGAGTTCCCGTCGCCCGCATGGGCAACGCCTTTTAAGGGTCGCCACGACCCTCCCGTATGTTCGAGTTATAGTGTCAACTTTCCGTAAAGTTTTAGTAAACTACACTATTAGTATCTAATGTGGACAGATGAGCCAATCAGTGCCTACAGTAGCCAGAACGGCCACACTCGACGAGTTCTGTAACTCGGAATCAATCGCAGAAGAGGATACATGTCCGAACGGTGAAGAATGGTGCGACGGACCGAACGGTGATGATCTACCCTGCTTCGGGTGCTTCGATCCCGAGCAGGAGTACAGCGTGGGGAGATCTCGATGAGTGATCAAAATCGCCGCAATTGCAGGGTCGAACTTGCGGTGTATCGGGACACAAAGGAAGAGTGGGAACGGGCGGTTGAGAACGACCCGAATGTCGCTTCAGTCTCCCAGTTAGTGCGACTCGCTGTGAACCTGTACCTGAACGATGATAACGACACTTCGGGTGCGAGCGTTGCCCAAGATGTCCATGAGCACCTCACGGACCTGACCACCCGACAACAAAAGGTGCTCCAACGTCTCGATCAGGTCAACGGGCGGCTCACTGAGATTCGGGACGCAGTGGTCGGGACAGAGGTTGGACCAGAAATCGAGGCGCTCGCGGACGACATCTTTGAGGAACTGCCAACCAAGCAGGAGATGCAAACGAACTCGGTATTCACTGACGACTTTGATGTAGAGGGGGTCCCCGCACCGGAACCGGGTACAATTGAGTGGTTGAACGAACACTTCGGCGCTCCCAAATACCAGATCCAATCCGCACTCGATTATCTGCGAGAGCAGACACATTCGGTACAGCGGTCTGACCAGGGTCAATACTACAAGGAGGTGCAGTAAGATGGTTGAGATCGAGAACGAGGAGATGAAACAATACCTGGATCGGGTGAAAGGAATGAAATCCAACCAGACATTCGAATCCAGAAGAACGGCTCTTCGACGCTTCAGCAAATGGCTCCAAGAGACGGACAGGACAGTAATGGAGATAGACGGGCTGGATCTTGAGGATTATCTCGTTGCGCTCTCTAACCAGAACTACGCTCCAAACACTATTGGAGTGTATTTTGATGGCGTCCGAAATTTCTACGGCTACCTTGAACGGAAGGGCGAGATAGAAGAAAGCCCAGCATCTAATGTACGACAGAGTAACCTGCGGTCGGTTACCAGTGGCTCAAAAAAGCATAACAACTCTGATATAGTCTACGTCACAGCAGAAGAAAAGGAGCAGTTAGTGGAGCACGCACCGGAGCCACGTATGCGTAATCGTCTTATCATTCGCCTGTTATGGCAGACCGGGGTCCGGGGCAAAGAACTGTCAGATATACAGTTGGAAGACCTCGATCGAGACTCCCGAAGCATCCACATCTACTCAACCAAAACGGATTCTTCCCGGACGGTTTTCTACCAACCCTCCCTCGACTTCTTGCTCGACAAGTGGCTCGATGGGGGGTATCGGGACGCTCATGTGCCGGGAGACAAGTCGGCTTACTTATTCCCTGGCAAGGAACGTGAGAAGCTTGGCCCTCGGTGGATTCGAGGTGCAGTAACCACTGCTGCTGAGCGTGCTGGGATTCAAGAACCACTATACGAAGACGCAGGTGGGGCGACACGCTACAGGATTGGGTCTCATTCCCTCAGGCACGGACATTGCGTTCACGCCTTAAAATCTGGAATAAATATACGGACGATCCAGAAGCAGGCGGGGCACAGCTCGCTGGAAGTCACCCAGAAGTACCTGCGGATCGTCGATGACGATGTTAAAGAGGAATACAAGCAGTTCGGCGACACAGAGAGCGAGAGTTTTTCCTGAGGTGGCTGGCCGTATTTCGAACCGACCCGTGAGAAAGCGGAGAGCCAACGGAGACGCTGATTGAGGTATCCGCGTTTTAGTGCCCTTTACCCTGCCAAGAATCACCTGAGTACGCTGTAGCCGAACGAGACGAGGTGTTGTCAGTTTAGATCGTAACCAGGAACACATCCAGAAAATTTCGGTCAAAACCACACGAATATATAAATATACAAGGATACAAATTTTTATATCGTATTTTTCCCGTTAGAAATAAACGTTTGCCCACTATAGACAGATATGGGGATGAACAACGGTCCCACCACGATCTGGATTCAGCCAGAAACGCATGAACGGATGAAGTCGTTGAAATCAGAGGCGATGACGTTCGATGAGTTGGTCAATGCTGCTCTGGATGAATCCGACATAGACAACGCAAAACAGCTCCAGAGGGAAGACTAACCAACCTATGAGAGGGGTAATTGGGGTCTCCGTCTGGAACTGGTGTAAGCCTCCAACGTGATCAACATGTCAGTGCAACAACCCACTATGAACTTAGTCGAAGCGGCACAAAAATGTTCGGTAGATGATGGGACGTTCGAGGAGTTCAAGCAGGAATTACAGCGGGTCTACCTCAACGAACTTGATCAGGAACGTGGAGATCGGGTCCGGTTCAGAACCCTTCTGGCGGCTCTCAAAGAAAGTGGTCGATCCGATCTCGACTACGCGAAACTGCTCAGGCGGGCAGTCATCGACGAGTGGATCGGATCAACTGACGAACTTGAACCAAAGCGCCGGGAAGTTTGGCTGTTAGAAGATGGCGGCCGCCCGTGGTCCCAAATCAAAGCAGAGGAGGAACCGTCTACCAATGCCCAGAAAGCGTACCATGTACTCCACGAGCTTCAGCCGATTCTTGAGGTGATCGCTATCCGAGATAATGGCGATTTGTATACCTACGATGATGGCGTATGGGAACCGCTCGGGGAGCAATTCCTTCGAGAGACTCTGATGGGATGAAAGCCTGCTAAGTCCCCAGCGTGCGTGAAGAGGGACTGGGG
>JBDGPU010000016.1:0-10885 GCA_042219525.1 Halopenitus sp. | reverse complement strand
GCTCGGCGCGCCCCGCCCTCCCTCGCACGCGTTGCTCGCGCGCGCCACCGCACCCTCGCCGCAACCGCTCGCCAGCCGCCGCGCGCGACGCGCCGGCCACCACTCATGGGTGGGACTGAAAGGGGCAGCCGCTGAGCGGGACGCTCTGCGAAGCTAGCACCGCAACCCGGCGAGCGAACGTAGTGAGCGAGCCGGGTGAGGAGCGCAGCGAGCAGCGCGAGCGCTCAGCGGCTGGGGCTTTCTGGGGGTGCTGAGTGGTGTCGCCGACAACGACACCCGGACAAACCACGCAGAAAGCGACCGCTCAACGGCTGGGGCTTTCTGAGCATGCTGAGTGGTGTGGACAGCGACGACAACCAACCAAACCATCCAGAAAGCGACCGCTCAACGATTGAGGCTTTCTGAGCATGCTGAGTGGTGTCGCCAGCGACGATAGCCAATCTCATTTATAAGCACGTCCGGTCAGCGTCCATCGATTTCGTGGGTTAACGAGCGCCGTCGTTCTCAAGTAATCCCAGAACCACTCCAACAACCGTCGCGTATTGACATCGAGCCAAAACGGTTTATCCCGGGCCTGCGTTACACCGTGTATGCCAGACAAACCGTCCTCCGGTGAAATCCTGGGTATTCCGTACAACTTCGAGCGGCCGAGCCTCCGTCGGCTCGTCGACGCACACTGGGAGCCCGGCGAGGGCATGCTCGTGGAGAAGCCGTTCGGCATCGGCTACACGCTGAACCTGGCCTCGTGGCGCTCGTGGGTCGTCCTCGCCGTCGCCACTGCGCTCTACCTGAACGAGTCGAAGTCGGAAGCGACCGAGGACCTCGAAACGGAAGACGAAGGCGACGACGGACCGGTCGAAGTCGTCGTCGACTGACGGCGCAGCGCTCCTCTCCTATATCGACACTGTCTCGCCGAGCGCCGGCGCACTCGCCTCGTAGCCGTCGGCCTGGAGTTCCGCGGCGAACGCCTCCGTCTCGTCGCCGTGATTGACGAGGACAGGCGTGTCCTCGTAGGCAGCGAGGAACTCGCGGAGGCCGTCGTGGTCGGCGTGCGCGGAGAAGTCGTAGGACTCGGTTTTCGCGGCGACCTGCATGATCCGGCCGTCGATCTCGGCGCGCCCGGTCTCGAGGAGCTGCCGGCCGGGAGTGCCCTCGACCTGGTAGCCCGTCATGGTCACCTTGTTCGTCGGCTGGCCACGGATCTCGGGGATGTAGGTCATCGCGGGGCCGCCGTTGAGCATCGTTCGAAGAACTACGACTAGCCCGCCAAAATAACCTCGTAAGGCTTTGAAACTCGGAATTGTATCTACGCACCCGCGCGTTTAAGAGACGTCAACCTCGGCTGCCATCGTTCGGACACCAGCGTGGGCGTGGTGAGCTCAGTAGCTTGCACCGGGTCGGAAGAACGTCCTCGAATCCGGGTGTCCGGGACGTTTTAGACCCAGAATGCGTACACGTCGGTATGCCCTTCAGCGCCACGTGGCACACGTTTCTCGACGAACTCGATGAGCTGGGGGAGGGGGCCGAACTCATCACGCCATTGTCTCACGACCGATTCCGCATCACCGACGTACAGGAGTACCGCGTCGTCATCCAGTTCAGTGACACAGCGGAGACGCGACCACTCCAGCGCGACCAGTTCGAGACGCTGTACCAGCGGATTCAGGACACGACTGGTGGATTCGACCTGGATCGCCTACCACCCGACGCCGATCCATATCCAGCGGTACTGAGCCTGCACCCGCGATTCGAGATCGACGAGGACGCAGGCGTGATAACCGAAATGGACGAGGCGACAGGAACACAACTCGTCGACGGCGAACCGGAGCCTGAAAACGCCGACCGAACGGAACCCGACGGGATCGACGTCTACCCGGACGCACTCCTGCTCGTCGACGTGCTCGAACGCCACGACGTCACTGACCTCGGCCAGTTGGACACGCCCACACTGGTGAACCTCTATACGCTCCTCTCCGACGTTCAGCGGGACGCGAACGACTTTCGGCGGGACATTGCCGATGTCCTGCTTGACCGACTCCATCACGATCAGCCCGTCCACGCCCAGTACGGGTCGGTCCAGCGTACCGCTCGCCGCAACCGAACGCTCAAAGACGACGAGGAAGTTGTGGAGGTACTGGAAGACGCCGGTGTCGAGCCCGAGCACGTCATGAGCGTCGACCGCGAGAAGGTCGACGAGGCCCTCGACGTCACGGGCCTGTCCGAGTCAGCCGTCTACGACGTCGATGAGAGCGAGTACGTGCGCAAGGCCGACGTCGACGAGGAGGTGAAAGCGTCATGGCTCCAGGGGTTGAAGGACCGCCTCGCGGCGAGCGATGAGGCTGAGACCGACGAACTCAGACTGGAGATCGAGGAACTGGAAGATCGGATCGAGGAGCTCACGAGCTTCCGCACGGGGAGGGAGATGCAGGGATGACGGCCTACCGGTTCCGCGTCAAGTTCGACCCCGACCCGACCTCGCTGTGGCGTGACGTCGTCGTCGGTGCCGACCGCACCCTCGACGAGTTGCAGGCGACGATCAACGCCGCGATGGGCCTCGACCAGGACCACCTCTGGTTCTTCGGCATCGACGAGGACTACTGGGACAGCGACGTGAAGTACCAGCGTCCAGAAGAGCACGAGGACCTCCCGAGCGGCCAGTCCATGCGGTTCGGCGAGGAGACGTACAACGCGGGCGAGACCACGATCGGCGAGATGGTCGCACAGCTGGGCCTCGACCAGTACGACCGTATCTGTTACCTCTTCGACTACGGCGACGAGTGGCGCTTCTACGCGATCCTCAAGGAAATCGTCGACGACCCCGACGACCGAGCACCCGAGGTCGTCAAAGAGAAAGGTGAACAGGTCGACCAATACGCACCCGCAGGTGAGGAGGGTCCATCTCTCCCGGAGCGCCTCCAAGAACTCGACCTTCCCGATACTGCGGTCCCGACGGCCGACCTGCGTGCGCTCGAAGACCGCGACGACGTCGAACACGTCATCGTGCTCCTGAGTATCGAGACCGGATTCGGTGCGGTCTCCGAGCGGTTCATGATCCAGTTCGACGACGTCGGCTACCTCTTGGAGAACTCGCCACAGGGCTGGGAGATCATTGAGGAGATCGACGGCGAGGACAAGACCGAGGAAGAACTCCTGTCGACCCTCGCGAACGCGGCGCGGGAGTGGCACGCCGAAATCGCCGAGATAGCGTCGGCTGCGTCCGGTCAGTTCTTCGACGACGAGACGGTGGAGGCGATGAACGTCGAACTGGATCAGGAACTCGAGCGGAAGGGATACGGTCACCTCTGATTGCGTCCCCAATCAAAAGTCGTCGAGCAGGTCGTCCAGCATCGGCGCGAGCTTGTACTTGCGACTGTGACGTTCCCGAAGCGTTTCGACGTACTCACGCCAGTCGTCGAGTGTCCCGGCTTCTCGGGCCGCTTCGCCTGCTTTTTCGAGCCAGCGAACGGCGTGGCGGTACTTGTCCGATTTCCCCTCTTCGATGATCGGTTCCGCCTGCGCTTTGCAGGCGTCGATCGCCCACTGCGGCCGGTCCTCGATGGCTACGTCGACCACTGGCCCGACGACCGAGTGGTGCTCGAATCGGTTCGCGATACTGATGGCCTCATCGAGCCGGTTCTCGTAGAGGAACACCTCGACGTGGTCTCGCGCGGTCGAGGGTCGCTCCGGACGTCGTTGTTCGAGCGACGCGAGTAGTTCCTCGCGAGTCGCCGGCCAGCTGTCACCGGCCACATCTTCGGCGGCCTGATACGCCGTCAGTGAGGGGTCGGCGTCGAACGCGGCGATTGCTGCCTGGACTGCACTCTCGTCGTCGCCGTGGTTCGCAGCGAACTCCCGGAGCCACGCGGCCAGTTCTGCTTTCTTCGGGCCGTCGTACGAGAGCCCCTCTCGGGCGACCCGGATTGCATCGGCCGGGTGGTCGCATTCCCCGAGCGTTTGGGCCACGGTGAACGCCACACCCGGCGTCGAGAGATTCTCGACCGCGTATTCGACAGCGTCGTCGACGCGCCCCAACTCGATCAGCTTCGTCGCGTACTGCTCGACTTGCCCTGCTGCCTTCGACAGCCGCAGGTATTCATCCGTACAGCCGTTTCGTTCGAGGACGTCGAGGTACGCGACCGCGACGTCGTCAGCGTACCACGGTCGCTCGTCCTCCCACAGACGTGGTGTTTCTTCCGTATCGTCGAGAATGCGCTGAAGCCGGTCGTCGTCCCACCCGCGGTCGGCCGCGGCGGCTGCCGCACGAAACGGGGGTTCACGGGTGTAGCTCGCGAGTTCGTCGGCCCACGTATCGAGTTGTGCTGCCCACGCCTCGCGTTCATCGCTAGTGAGGTCGGCCGTGAGCACTGCCTCGGTACACGCGGCTCCCAACTCGTCGAGACACTCGAAAATCGCGCCCGAGTCGTCGTACGAGAGGCGAAGCCACTCCTCGCCCAGTAACTCCTCGGCGATCGCTTCGAGGACATCGAGCGCGGTGTCCCCGTCACCGGCTTCGACTAGCGTCCACGCGTCGTCAACGAGGGCGGAGAGGTCGTCGACTCGCCGTTCCATGTCTGCGCGGGGATCAGACACCGCGCTGGCCTGTGAGAGATCCAGGAGATCACGGACGCGGCGTCGTACCTGGTCGGGATTCAGCGATGCTTGGCTCACTGGTGGTTCGGTCTCACTCTCCACGGCCGCGGTCACGCCCTGCTCGGCGAGTCGTTGCTCGACGTCGTCAACGAGTTCGGGCCGGTCGTCGAGCAGGTCGACGAGAACCTCGTACAGCGTATCCCGGTCGCAATCGGCCAGAAGTTCCGAGACGGGCGGGTGTGTGGTGACCGCCTCGGGGTCGCGGAGATAGGTGAGCAACACGGCGACACGGTGTTTGCAGATACCACCGTGATCGTACGGGCACGAGCACTCGGTGTCGACGACTCCAGAGTCCCCGAGTTCGACTGTCACTTGGTAGGGCTCGTACTGACTGCCTTCGACTTCGGCACGCAGCGTCTCGCCCCGCTTCGCAATGTCCAATACTGCGCCCTGCTCGTAGTAGTCCTCGCCCCGGTCGTACGACTGTGTCCGCGCGAGTCGTCGCACCGTCGCCTCGGTGAGCGATACGTCTCGTCCCATTCCTCGTACTGGGACCGAGGATACACGACGAGAAAAGGATGGTCGTACGTCGCCAGGTCGTCTACGAGCGGAGCGTCGAAACCATCGACTCGATCTTGCTTTCGGTCGGTTCGCCGTCGAACTCGTAGACGTGGTCGCCGACCCCGAATACGAACCGCTGGTAGGGGACGTCGACGTGTATCCAGCACTCGACGTCGATCTCAGTAGTGGTGTACTCGTCTTCGCCCGTGTTCTCGCCTCGCTTCAGGACGTCCAGTAAGTAGTCCTCGATTGTCCAGGCACTCGCGATGCGCAAGAGGTGATCCGCGGCGACGTGCTCGAGGACGTCGGCCGGTGTATCGTAGCCTCCCCCGACGAGATAGAACTCGCCATCGTACTCGTGAGCTTCGACACCGACAGTGAGGGCGTACATCTGCGTCATTCGTCGAGGAACCGTCGGAAGTCCCGAGCGGGAGACCGAAAGCCCGCTTCGTCGATCCATCGCTTCAGGTACGCATCCGCTGTATCGGCCGTAATCCGGTCGTTCTCGACGAACCGAACTAACAGACCGATCGAGCCAGTGAGCCCGATCCCACGCTCGTTGGCGATCGTCCGTGCATCACCGTCGTCAGTCACGACCATCCCCTCAGCCACCTCTGCAACGGCCAACGCCTGTGCCTCACCCGGGTCCAGGGTTTCCAGAAGTGCCTCTTCTCGCTCCTGTGCTGGCGAGGAAGGAGTAACCACGGGAATTTCGTCTTCGAGTACGTCCAGAGCCTGCTTGAGGTAGGGATGGGTTTCGTTTCCTTCGTCGAGTTCGGTCTATACAGCGTCGACCGTCACGACTCGGGGCAAATCCAGCAGCAACTCGACGTGGTCGACGTGAGCGAAGTTCGAAAGGACGGTCGTGTTCAGGACCGTCGCGTTCCTCGGCGCGTCCGTCATTCGAGATCGCGGGCAGCTTCGATCTCGTCTCGCGCGGCGGCCATATCTTCGGGCCCGAGCCGTAATTCGACGCCTTCCTCTCGCAGGATGTCCCGCATCTCGAACCGATTGACGTCAGCGAGCCGTGCGGCAGTTCCCAGCGTGATTTTCTCGTCTTCGTACAGCGAGACTGCCGCCGCGATTCGGGCGTTTTCGTTCTCCTCGAAGTATTCGCGGAGGACGTGACGGATGGCGTCGCTCTTGTTCTCGAAGATACCCGCCTTAACAGCACCCTCCATGAGATCGGTGAGGTCGTCCGGGATGGTAGCGGTGGTTCGGGACATGCCTCGTCTCAACGTAGGTTTTCATACATTATATGAATTGTGCCGGGTACGGTTGGATGGGCTGAGTGTTGGCTATCGTTTCCAGCCACGATCTCCTCGCTCTGACACTGCTACCACTAAATAAATCCAGAATAGGCTATTCTGAGTTAGCTTATTTCCCTGGTCAGCAAGCGGCGACTGCTAGCGGATCTTCGTTTCCGAGCATCCCCGACGTCGTCACGATGAGGTCGTTCCCCTGCGCGATGCGCTTACGCTGGCCGTCCTTCCCCGTGACCGTGCGGGCGTTCCCCCGCGCGGCGTCGAGCGCATCGGGGTCGCGCACGAACTCGGGGTATTGCCGGACGATCCGCGTCACCTCGACGCCCATCCCGTCGACGTAGGTGTCGACGTCGTGCGCGTCCGCGACGAGCAGGAGCTCCTGCGTGCGACCGATGGCGAACGCGGGTGCGACGACCGCGCCGCCCTCCCAGATGGTCGTCCGGACGCTGTCGGCCCAGCGCTTCTCGACGGCGTCCCGGTCCTCGTGGTCGACGTTCGCGTACGTGGACTCACAGAGCACGACGTCCGCGTCCGGGCGCGCGGTCGTGCCCGAGACGAGGCGCTGGTCCTCGGTATGGAAATCCGCGGTGTAGAATAGCCGCGTGTCGCCGTCGTCGACGAGGACGTGCGCGGAGCCGGGGATGTGGCCCGCGTTGAACAGGGTCACCTCGTAGCCGCCGCCGTCGATGCCGCCGCAGACCGGGAAGGGCTCGCGGTAGCCGTGTCGGGTATCCACCTCGCCGAGCCGGTGGACGTGCTCTTCAGAGAAGGGACAGAGCGGGCTATTGCCGTTGAGCTTCAGCGTGGCGCGAGCGAGCACGCGCGCGCGAGGTCGGCTGTCGGCGGCGTCCAGTGGACGTCGGGCCGGTGGTCGCCCTTCAACAGCGCGGGGACGGCGCCGACGTGATCGAGGTGGCCGTGGGAGACGACGACGGCTTCGGGGTCGGGGTCGCCAACCGGGTATTGCGGCGGGTCGCCGGTCAGCAGCCCGTAATCGAGGAGGAGGCGGTCGTCGACGAGGATGGCCGAGCGACCGACCTCGCGCGCACCGCCGAGAAACTGCAGATCCATTACTGGAACGTTGGGGGTCGCAGCGTTAGTGCTCGTCGGTCCGGGTGATGCGCGGGGAGAATCAGCGGAAGCGCCTGAAGAGCCGGCGCAAGCGACGGAGACCAGCCGGCACAAGCGACGGAGGATAGCCGTCGCGGACGACGGCAACGTGCCGCCGGACCCGACGCGAGTCCGACTCGGTTGCCGCTTCAGTCGCCGCTCGCGGCGCGGGCTTCCCGTCGGGCCTGCTCCGGCGATTTGCCGTCGCGGATCAGCGCGTCGACGAAGAGCTCGCCCGCCTTGTAGGAGGAGCGGACCATCGGGCCGGAGGCGCAGTAGAGGAAGCCGAACTCCTCTTCCGCGACCTGCTGCCACACGTCGAACGTGTCCGGGTGGACGTAGTCGAAGACGTCCAGGTGCGAGCGCGACGGCTGGAGGTACTGGCCGAAGGTGACGACGTCGACGTCAATTTCGGCGAGGTCCGAGAGCGTTCGGTACACCTCGTGGTCGTACTCGCCGACGCCGAGCATGAGGCTCGTCTTCGTGTAGATGTCGGACTCGCGGTTCACGCGTTCGAGGACGGAGAGGGATTGCTCGTAGTTCGCGCGGCGGTCGCGAACTGGCCACTGGAGGCGCTCGACGGTCTCGACGTTGTGGGCGATGACGTCCGGGTTCGCGTCGATGATCCGGTCGATCGCCTCGGGGTCACCCTGGAAGTCCGGGATGAGAACCTCGACGAGGATCTCGGGGTCGCGGCGCTTGATCTCGCGGATGGTCTCGGCGAAGTGTCGGGAGCCGCCGTCCGCGAGGTCGTCGCGGTCGACGGAGGTCAAGACGACGTAATCGAGGCCGATCTCCGCGACGGCCTCCGCGACGTTCGTGGGCTCGTCGGGGTCGAGTGGCTCCATGCCGCCGGTCTCGACGTCACAGAAGTTGCAGCCGCGCGAGCAGCGGTCGCCCAGCAGCATGAACGTGGCCGTTCCTGGACCGTCCTCGCCGGACCAGCACTCGCCCATGTTCGGGCAGTTCGCCTCCTCGCACACGGTGTGTAGGTTGCGATCGCGGAGCGTCGATTTGATCTCCGTGAACCGCTGGCCGGAGGGCGGCCGCATCTTGAGCCAGTCGGGCTTCCGCCGCCTGCTGCTCATACCCGTACCTTCGGCGCCGAGGGCAAAAGCGTGCGGATCCGTCCGGGTACTCGATCGAATTAGTACCCCGGAGAGGTTGGTTCTCCACCGATAGAGTTATATTTTCCCACAAAAAGTATGGAACGATACTGATGTTCGATCTCTCACAGGATTCGATCACCGAGGGATCTATCTCGCGCGCACTCGTCGTGCTCTCCGTCCCCATCATCGGGATGCAGATCGTCCACGTCATCAACAGCATCGTGGACACGTTCTGGCTCGGGCGCGTGGGCGAGAACGCAGTCGCGGCGGTCGGGCTGATAGTTCCCATCATCGCACTGGTCGCGGCGGTGCAGGTGCTCGCAGCAGGCGGGACGCAGATCGTCGTCTCACAGCACATCGGTACGGAGGACCGGCCGGCGGCCCGCCGTGTCACGTTCAACGGGATCCTCCTCACGTTCGCCCTGTTCGTGGTCGTCGCGAGCTTCGTCATCCTGAACGCGGAGGACCTGCTCCGGCTCATCGGCGCCGGCCCGGAGCTGGCCGGTCTCGCGGCGCTGTACCTCGCGACGCTCATCGCCTTCTACCCCGTCGCCGCCGCCAGCGACACCGCGGAGTACGCCTACACCGCAGTCGGCGACTCGCGCGCGGGGCTCCACATCAACGTGCTCACGGCCGCCGTGAACTTCGCACTCGACCCGTTCCTCATCTTCGGCTGGTGGGTGTTTCCCGAACTCGGCGTGCAGGGCGCCGCGATCGCCTCGGGCGTCGGAATGACCACCGGCGCCATGCTGACGGTCGTCTACATCGCCGGCTACCGCGAGACGTTCCAGCTCACCCGCGAATCGCTCTCGGTCGACCTCGGCGACGTCCGCGAGATCCTCGACGTCGGCGCCCCGCTGGGCGTCCAGCGCGTCATCGGGCAGACGGTCCGCGTGATGGTGATCGGGCTCGTCACCATCGCGGGCGGCGCCCCTGCGGTCGCCGCGTACACGGTCGGCGCGCGCGTGGCCGGGATCGCGATCGTCCCCTGTTCCGGGATGCAGCAGGCGGCCCAGTCGATCATCGGCCAGAATCTCGGCGCGAATCAGGCGTCCCGAGCCTTCCGCACGACGACCGTCGGCGTCGCGCTCGCCGGCGGGCTCCTGACGGTCTTCGGCGGCATCCAGTGGTTCTTCCCGGAGCTGATCGTCACAGGGCTCGTCCCCGACATCTCCGGCCGCGCCCGGGAGCTGACCGTGTTTTACCTCCGCGTGCTCGCCATCGGCTACCCGGCGATGGGCGCGACCTACCTCGTCTTCGCCGGCTTCAACGGTGCCTCGCGGACGAGGACCTCCATGGTCGTCGACGTGGTGAAGTACTGGGGCATCCGGCTCCCGGTCGCGCTCGTCGCGATCCCCGCGACGGTCACGCTCGGCGCGTACGGGATCACCGCGTCCCCCGGCCTCGACTGGGGCGTCGAGGCCGTCTTCTGGGCGGTCACCGTCTCGAACATCCTCGCGTTTGTCGGCGTCGGGAGTTACTTCGTGTACACTGCGCGAGACGGCATGTTCGACCGCGCTGCGGACCGAGCCTCCGATTCGGCGGGTGCTGATTAGTGGGGGTGGTTTTTGTAGCCGTTTCGAGAAACCGCTTGAATACGTTCGCCGGCTCTCATTTATAAGTCATAGTTAAAAGAATAGACGCTGCTGTGCTCGACAGTACCGCAGACTCCTCGAAAGCTCCGGGCCACTCTTTATAAGCAAATGGGTGGGTAGGTGGGGACACTGCTGCGCTTGACAGCAACGCAGACTCCTTGAAAGCCCTCGGCCGCTCGCTCTGTGTAGGTTTGGCCAGATGATACGAAGTTGCACTTGACAGCAACACAGACTCCTCGAAAGCCCTCGGCCGCTCGCTCTGTGTAGGTTTGGCCAGATGATACGAAGTTGCACTTGACAGCAACACAGACTCCTCGAAAGCCCTCGGCCGCTCGCGGTCGCTGTCCCGAAAATCGGAGATTTTCGGGCTCCGAGAAATCTTCGATTTCTCGCGAAGCGACATATCCGCGGCTCTCCGCACAGCCCGCGCGGATAGGGGTCGACTCAGCGACTCCCCTACGGCGCGACCGGCCATCGCCCTTTCAGTCCGCCAGGACAGCACAGCTCCGCAACCGCGACAGCCACAGCAACCGCAACTGCCCCGCACGCCGGCTGTCAGGCGTACGACGCTGGCCCGGTGACCGCCGCGCGCGACGCTCGGGCCACCACTCCTGGGTGGGACTGAAAGGGGCAGCCGCTGAGCGGGAAGCCCTGC
>JBDGPU010000028.1:0-10985 GCA_042219525.1 Halopenitus sp. | reverse complement strand
TCCGATTTTCGAGGACAGCGACCGCGAGCGGCCGAGGGCTTTCTGGGAGTCTGCGTTGCTGTCGAGAGCAAGACCGTATCACCTGGCAAAACCAACCCATAGCGAGGGGTCGAGAGCTTTCTGGGTGCTTGCGGTGCTGTCAAGCGCAGCAGCGTCTGCACCTTTAAATACGGTTTATAAACGGGAGTGGCCGAGTGCTTTCTGGGTGTATGCAGTGCTGTCAAGCGCAGCTGCGTCTGTACGTTTAAGTACAGTTTATAAGCGAGAGCGTCCGATCGTTTTCGAGGAGTCTGCAGTGCTATAAAGTATAGCAGCGCTTGCACCTGTTCATCCAACTACCTCGCAAAACTCCAAAATCAGTCCTCGTCGCCGTCGGAGTCCACACGTTGACTCGGCAACGTCGTCGGGTCACTCGGAGCATCACCGTGCTGGGAATCGTCGCGTTCCAGCATGTACAGCGTCGGGCCGAAGACGACCATCACCAGCAGCCCCGGCAGGGGGACGCTCGGGACGAGCGAGGGGAGCACCGCCCCCGACGCCACCGACGCGAACACGAGGCTGGCCCACGCGATCGGGTGGTTGACGCCGACCCGGTCCGCGTCCCGGACGACCGCCGCGGCGCCGCCGACCGCCACCAGCAATCCGACGACTGCGAAGGCCGAAACCATACCGGACGTGGGGGCGAGCGACCGAAAAGCGTTCCGTCACGGGCCACGCGCCGCCGTCACCTCGCCCACGCAGCCAGCCCGCGGTAACCGTTTACACACTGGCCGGCTACCCCCGCGCCTTTTCCGTGCTGGTCACCTATTTCGCGTGAATGACAGAGGACTTCGGGCTGCTGGAGCCGGACGAGAACCCCGGTGACGAGTGGGAGTCGATCGACGTCACCGACACGGAGGCCGACGAGATCGTCCGCCGCAAGGACCGGGAGTTCGACGAGTTCCGCAAGCGCCTGAAGAACACGGAGCAGTTCAAGGTCGAGGCGTCGGTCTTCGACGACGCGACCTACGCGGCCATCTACAAGCTCGTCCAGGACGGCTACGTCTCCGCGTTCGGCGGGCCGATCTCGACCGGGAAGGAGGCCAACGTCTACGAGGCACTCGGCGGCGAAGACGACGAGCGCGAGATCGCCGTGAAGATCTACCGGATCACGGCCTCGAACTTCCAGCAGATGCGCGAGTACCTCGAGGGCGACCCGCGCTTCGAGGGGATCGGCGGCGACAAGAAGGCGACCGTCATCGCGTGGACGCGCAAGGAGTTCGCTAACCTCGAACGCGCCCGCAAGGCGGGCGTCCGCGTCCCCGAACCCATCGCCGTCCAGCGAAACACGCTCGTGATGGAGCTGGTCGGCCACGCGCAGGACCGCGCCCGACGCCTCTCGGAGGTGAACGTCGAGAACCCCGAGACGGCCTACGAGGTCGTCCGCGAGTACATGCGCCGGCTCTACCGGGCCGGGCTCGTCCACGGCGACCTCTCCGAGTACAACATGATCATCCACGAGGGCGAGCTGGTGATCATCGACCTCGGGCAGGCCGCGACGATCCACCACCCCAACTCTGACCGCTTCCTCGACCGCGACTGCGAGAACGTCGCGAGCTTCTTCTCCCGGCAGGGGATCGAGACCGACGCCGACGAGCTTCGCGAGTTCGTCACCGCGCCCGAACCGGAACCGGGCGCAGACCTCGACGAGTAAGGTCTCGGAGAGCGTCGACAGTCCGACTTCGCTCGACAGCGACTCACTCGATGCCGACCATATCGAACTGCGCACCGCCGCTCTCGCTTTCGTCGACCTCGACCGTCCAACCGTGCGCATCGGCGATCTCGTCGACGATGGCGAGGCCGAAACCGGTCCCGCTATCGTCGGTCGAGACGCCGCGGTCGAGCACCTCGTTGCGGATGTCGACCGGGATGCCCGGGCCGTTGTCGCTGACGCTCACCTGGTCGCCGTCGCGCGTCACCCGGACCGTCACCTCGCCCTTTTCGCCTCCGTGCTCTACGCTATCGTCGGACTCCGTCCGACTGCCAGTAGAGCCGTGCTCTACGCTGTTGCTGAAGAGGTTCGAGAACAGCTCCACGGCCCGAGCCCTGTCGACCTCGGCCGTCCCGAGGTCGCCATCGAGGCGCAGCGTCGCGTCGCCCGTTTCGACCATCCCCCACGCGTCGCGAACGACGGTCTGGAGGTCGACCAGCTCCGTCTCGCCGATGGCCTCGCCGTGACGGGCGAGCTGGAGCAGGTCGTCGAGGAGGTCGTCCATCTGGACGAGCGCGCTCTCGATCCGGTCGAAGTGGTCGTCGGTCGGCTCATCGCGAGCCAGTTCGAGATAGCCAGTCGCCACCGAGAGCGGGTTGCGCAGGTCGTGGGAGACGACGCTGGCGAACTCCTCGAGCCGGTCGCGCTCCTCGCGAAGCTCGGCTTCGGTGTCGACCTGCTCGCTCGCGGTCGTCACGTGTGCCGACAGCAGTCTGAGGGTCTCGACGTCGGTTTCCTCGAAAGCGTCGACGTCGCGGTCGAACACCTGCAGCACGCCGACGCCCTCGACCGGGACCGACGCCAGCGAACCGAACGTCTTCTCGATGATCGGGTCCGGTACCTCGTCGGCACTGACATCGTCTTCCGGCTCGACCCCCGTGGCTGTGTCGAGGTCGCCCGGGCTTTCCAGGCCCTCCGGACTCTCTAGACCCTCTGGCGTCTCCGAACCCTCTGGCGTTTCCGAACCCTCTGGCGTTTCCGAACCCTCTGGCGTCTCCGGACCCTCTGGCGTCTCCGGACCCACCGACCCTCCCTCGGTGTCGGCGACAGTGTCGACGGTCGTACCACGGATCGTGAGGTCGCTGACGACGTGGGCACTCCCGGCGTCGGCGACCCGCTCGGCGATGGTCGCGCTGAGGGCATCGTCGAACGCGCCCGTCTCGCCGGTCGACGCGAGGGTCGTCCAGTCCTCCCCGTCGAGGAGCCGACAGTGGTCGGCACCGATCAGGTCACGAGCTGCGTGGACGGTTCGTTCGTGGACCGTTTTTGCCTCCGTCGCCGCCGAGAGGTCGCAACCGACCTGGACCAGCTCCTTCATCGTGGCGCGGCCGGCCGCGAGGTCGGACTGCGCCGCGGCTCGCTCCGTTACGTCGTGCAGCAGGAGGACAGCTCCGCCGTCTGTGCCGGATGGACCCAGGTCGCTGACACTGGCAGCGCCACCGACTCCGCCTGCCGCGCCTACGCTGCCAACGTCGCCGTTCCACCCGCGACCCCGTGTGCGGGTGATCGTCACCTCGAACCGTTTGCGCCCCTCCGCCGTCGCGAGGGTCGTCTCGGTGTTGCCACCCGTCGAGCGCGTCGAGAGGATCGCCCCGATCTCCGGGGCGATCTCGTCGATGCGCCGCCCGACGAAGTCGCCGTCGGTGTCGCCGGTGAACAGCGCCGCGGCTCGCGGGTTGTGGTCGATCACGTCGCCGTCGCCGTCGACGACGAGGGTCGGCTCCGCCATCACCGAGAGGACGTGGTCGCGAGTGATCGGCTGGAGCTCCGGCCAGCGGAACCGGAAGAGGCTCACCGCCCCCGCGAGCGCCGTGACGACCGTCGCCAGCGCGGCGAGGTTGAGTCCCGGCACGATCACGTAGCCCGCCGCGTCGGCGACGCCAGCCACCGCCGGGGCCAGCGAGAAGGCCAGTAGCGAGGCGGACTGCCCGCGCAACACGCCACGCGTGCCGAGCGCGGTCGCGGCGAGGAGGAGGGTCGCGGTCGTGAGCAGGCTGTAGATGTAAGCGACGTGGGCAACGAACAGCGGGCCGTGGTCTGCCTCGAAGGTGTTCACCGGAGAGTCCGGGAGCCAGATGCGCTCCCATAACAGCAGGTGGGCCTCGTTGGTGGCGACGCCCAGCACGATCACCAGTCCGACGCCGACGATCGGACCGAAGAGCCGCGGCGTGAGCCACGATTCGTAGCCCGTGTACCAGAACACGTAGGCCAGCCAGATCGGGGGGAGCGCTGTGAGCGCGGCGATCTCCAGTTTGCCGATGAAGACGGACGCCACCGGCGACGTCTGGCTCACCTGGAGCGTGTACAGGAACACCCACAGCGCCGTCCCGGCGATGAGCGCGACGACGAGATACGCGCCGGTGTCCGTCTCGCGGCGAGCGGCGCGCGCGAGGGCAATCGCGAGGGCGAGAAGCGCAACGCTCACCAACCCGAGGGGGACGGTGAACGCTGTCACTTCCCAGGCCATTATATTTGTGTCATCATCTGTTAATAAAACGCTTTTGTTCGATATCCCGGGGACGACCTTTTTGTCTGACGGATGTCGGTCTCGCGTCATCCTTCAAACGGACGACCGTCAGACACGACGGAACGGCGTCGATAGCGACTTATCCGGGGCCGGCACGTCCGGAATTGACGGGTTCAAAGCCGATACGGTCGAGGCCGACGCGTCGAATCCACGCCGAGAAGCTCACCCGGTCGGCAGATGCCCACCTCGGGACTGCGGTATGAGACCTCACGGGACCCCTCGACGGAACATGTTTAAAGGGGTTCGTCGGCTACGACTGGGTATGCAACACGTGAAGGTTCCGCAGGACCGTATCGGCGTCCTCATCGGCGAGGGCGGCGAGACGATGCGCGAAGTGGAGGAGCGGGCGGAGGTCCGGCTGGACATCGACTCCGAATCGGGGTCGGTCGCGATCGAGGAGGCCGGTGACCCGGTGACGGCGCTCGTCGCCCCGGACATCGTCAAGGCGATCGGCCGCGGATTCACGCCGGAGGCCGCGCTCTCGCTGCTCGACCACGACCTGCGCACGTTCGATCTGATCGACCTCAGCGACCACACGCGCAATGACAACGACCTGGAGCGGAAGAAGGGCCGCATCATCGGCGAGAACGGCCGCACCCGCGAGCTGATGGAGGAGCTCTCCGGTGCCGACGTCGTCATCTACGGGACGACCGTCGGCATTATCGGGGGCCCCGAGGAGGTCGAAGCCGTCCGGCGTGCCGTCGGCATGCTGGTCGACGGTGCTCCCCACGGCGCCGTCTACTCCTACCTCGAGGAGAAGCACAACGAACTGACGAGCGACGTGGCGTTCGAGCCCGAACCGTAACCGGGGCCGTCCCAAGTCCGTCGTCTTTTCTGCGGGGATCGCTCGGATCGAACTGCGCTCGCATTCCCGTTAGCGATGGACTCGTGCGTCGCCAGCGACAGCGGTTCGCGCCGGCGGCGACCACATCTCGTGCCCCTTTCGATGGTGTCCCGCAGGCAATCACCACCCTAGCTGTATCGCAGGCAATCTCCCCGCCAGCAACGGCACAGTCCGCAAAAGCCCCGACGGCAAACCGGTCGCCAGCGGCCCGTTACTTGCTTATAAACAGCGGCTTGTGAACCAGTAGCACAGATTCACCCACCCGCTCCCCTGCGGCGATTAGTCAAATCACCGAGCGCAACATATTTATAGAACCACAGACAATCATTGGGTGTAATATGTCTCAGCGACAGCGAATGGGCAATCAGCCCATGATTGTACTTTCCGAGGAGTCCCAGCGCACCTCCGGAAAGGACGCCCAGACGATGAACATCACGGCCGGGAAGGCAGTCGCGGAGTCGGTCCGCACGACTCTCGGCCCGAAGGGGATGGACAAGATGCTCGTCGACTCGACGGGCTCCGTCGTCGTGACGAACGACGGCGTTACCATCCTCAAGGAGATGGACATCGACCACCCGGCGGCCAACATGATCGTCGAGGTCTCCGAGACGCAGGAAGACGAAGTCGGCGACGGCACGACCTCCGCGGTCGTCGAAGCCGGTGAACTCCTCGACCAGGCCGAGGAGCTCATCGACCAGGACATCCACGCGACGACGCTCGCGCAGGGCTACCGCCAGGCCTCCCAGAAGGCCCAGGAGATCCTCGAGGAGGAGGCCATCGACGTCTCCGAGGACGACCGCGAAACCCTCATCGAGATTGCCGCGACGGCGATGACGGGCAAGGGCGCGGAGTCCGCGAAGGACCAGCTCGCCGACCTCGTCGTCGATGCAGTCGTCGCCGTCGCTGAGGACGACACCATCGACAACGACAACGTCTCCGTCGAGAAGGTCGTCGGCGGCTCCATCGACGAGTCCGAGCTCGTCGAGGGCGTCATCGTCGACAAGGAGCGCGTCGACGAGAACATGCCCTTCGCCGTCGAGGACGCCGACGTCGCCCTGTTCGACGGCGCCATCGAAGTGAAGGAGACGGAGATCGACGCCGAAGTCAACGTTACCGACCCGGACCAGCTCCAGAACTTCCTCGACCAGGAGGAGGAGCAGCTCCGCGAGATGGTCAACCAGCTCGAGGCCGTCGGCGCCGACGTCGTCTTCACCGACGGCGGCATCGACGACATGGCCCAGCACTACCTCGCGCAGGAGGGCATCCTGGCGGTCCGCCGGACCTCGTCCGGCGACCTCGACCAGCTCGCCCGCGCGACGGGCGCCCGCGTCGTCGGTAACCTCGACGACATCGAGGCCGACGACCTCGGCTTCGCCGGCTCCGTCGCTCAGAAGGACATCGGTGGCGACGAGCGCATCTTCGTCGAGGACGTCGAGGACGCGAAGTCCGTCACGCTCATCGTCCGCGGCGGCACCGAGCACGTCGTCGACGAAGTCGAGCGCGCCATCGAGGACTCCCTCGGCGTCGTGCGCACGACCCTCCTCGACGGGAAGGTCCTGCCCGGCGGCGGTGCCCCCGAGACCGAGCTGGCCATCCAGCTCCGCGAGTTCGCCGACTCCGTCGGCGGCCGCGAGCAGCTCGCCGTCGAGGCGTTCGCCGACGCGCTGGAAGTCATCCCGCGCACGCTGGCCGAGAACGCCGGTCTCGACCCCATCGACTCGCTCGTCGACCTCCGCTCCCGCCACGCTGGCGGCGAGTTCGGCGCCGGTCTCGACGCCTACACCGGCGAAGTGATCGACATGGAGGAGGAGGGCGTCGTGGAGCCCCTCCGCGTCAAGACGCAGGCCATCGAATCCGCGACGGAGGCCGCGACGATGATCCTCCGCATCGACGACGTCATCGCTGCCGGCGAGCTCAAGGGCGGCGGCACCGACTCCGGCGGCGACGAAGGCGGCCCCGGCGGCGCGCCCGGCGGCATGGGCGGCGGCATGGGCGGCATGGGTGGCATGGGCGGCGCGATGTAAGCGTCCCTGCGTAACGCCACACCCACCCCACCCCGACCCTCGCACCGCCCGCCAACCGAACGCTGATTTTCTTTCGGAACTCCACCCGCCAGCGGTAGCTGTCCATACTGCTACAGCCACTTCGGCGTCGGAAATCAGCCTCAGAACTGCGTCACCTTCGACTGAATTCGTCCGTCAGATAGCGTCTCCTTGCCCTCAGTGAGATATCTCGCTATCTCGTCGTCCCTCACGTCGTTGCTCTGCTGTAAATACGCGAGCTCGGTGAGGGTAAGCGATTCTCCTCGTTTTAACTTGGAAAGCAGCTGTTCGGAAGAGAGGTCCCGAAACGTCAGTTCCAGATCCACCGTCGCAGCGCGCTCGTTCTGTGCCTCTGCAACGTTCACCCCCTCGGTGAGAACGTCTTCAAACTGTAACTCAGTGTCCTCGATCCCCTGGTACAGAAACGCGACTGCGGCGACGAGTGCGTCGAAGGCTTCAATTCCATCCTTGTTTCCGAACCGTTTCTCGAAGACGAGTCGTCGGTCCCGCTCGGACAACTGCTCCACGAGGAGTTCCAGGTCGAAAATCGCTTCGTGTATTCGATCTCGAATCCGTGCGCGAGCGTTCCGTTTTGCTTGTTCACTCGAAAAGTCGGACTCCCCACGAAGGAAATTTCTATCCGCTTCACTCAGGATCCCTCTGTCTCTGCCATCATCAGCCATAATCTGTATTCAGTTATATTAGAATATAACTTAAGGTTTGATAATCTATTTCTGATTATCTCCCATTCATCTGTGAAAAACACTTAATCCACCATGGGCGGTTCTGCAGAACAATGTTCGAGGCCTCAGTTCCCGTATCCACGGTTCTGAACGTGATTGACTCGGTCGGTGTACTCGTCGACGAATGTCGGATGCGCATCGAGGCTGACGGCCTCGTCATCCGAGCAGCGGATCCAGCCGTCGTCGCGATGGTCGACGTATCGCTCCAGGCAGAAGCGTTCGAAACGTACGAGGCTGACGGCAGAACCCTCGGTATCAATCTGGCCCGGCTCTCCGAAGTTCTCAGCGTCGCCGAGGCCGACGACGTCCTTCATCTCGAACTCAACGAGGACCGGAGAACGCTCCAGGCAGAAATTGGGAGCCTTTCGTACACGCTTGGCCTCATCGACCCGGAGACGATTCGAGAGGAGCCGGACATCCCCGACCTCGATGCCCCCGCGGAGATCGTCCTTGGCGCCGACCACCTCGACCGGGGCATCACGGCCGCGGACATGGTCGCGGACCAGCTTCGACTTCGGCTCGACGATACCGCAGAAACGTTCTTTATCGAAGCGGAGGGAGACACTGACGACGTACAGATCGAGATCCCGGATGAACAGCTAACATCGCTCTCTCCCGGGACCGCGGATTCGCTCTTTTCGCTCGATTATTTAAAAGAGATGAATCGAGCGATCCCGAATGAGGCCGACGTCAGGATCGACCTCGGTGAGGAATTTCTCTTGAGCCTCCAGTACACGTTCGATAACGCCGATCCGAAGGTGGCCTATCGGCTGGCACCCCGAATCCAATCGACGTAGACACTCACTGGTCGACTACGGCCACTACGGATTCGCCAGCTCGGACAGTCTCTCCTTCTTCCACGATCAGGTCCTCCCGCTCGACGGCAGCCGGGAACAGCACGTCAGCCCGCGAGCCGAACGAGATGTGACCAACGCGCTCGCCGCGCTCGACGTCGTCACCGGCCTCGACTGCGGGATGGATCCGTCTCGCGAACCAGCCCGCGATGAGGAACAGCTCGTACTCCCCGAAGTCGACGACGACCTGCTCGTTGCGGTCGGAGTCCTTCGAGAAGGCGGGCTTATACGCGCCGGGTCGGTGACGGACCTCGCGCACCTCGCCGGCCATCGGCGCGCGGTTGACGTGAACGTCGTCAACGTTCATGAACACGCCGACGCGCAGGCGGTCGCCCTCCTCGCGGATCACGCTCACCGTGCCGTCGGCGGGCGAGACGACGCCCGAGTCGGGCAGCTCCCGGTCCGGGTCGCGGTGGAAGAGGAGCGTCGCCAGCGACAGCGCGAAGAGCGCGGCGCCGACAGGGGGGACGAAGAACAGCAGTAGTGCGCCGAGTAAGGCGGGAATCCGCGCGAGTCGCCAGCCGTTGTCGACGACGGCGAAGGGGAGCATCCGGGCTAATGGAGGGCGAGCGTCGTCGTCATCCGCGGCGTCGTCCGAGCCCCCAAGACCCAGTGGCAGATCGCGCATCAGGCTGGCGGCGCCTCGCGCAGGTCGGTCGAGAGCTCCGTACGGCCCGCGGCCCACGACGCGAGCAGGTGCGTCAGGTGGAGGCGGTCGTCGAGCCCGTCAGCCAGGTCCAGATCCGCCTCGCCGGCGAGCTTGTGCAGGCGTGCGACCTCGGCGCTGTCGTACGTCGATCCCGCGCGGGCGACGCGGAGGATCTCGCGGAGGAGGTCCGGCCCGTCGTACCCCTCGTCGTCAAGGAGGTCGTCCAGCTCGCCGCGGGCGTCCTTCAGGTCGCCGTCCTGCACGGCGGCGAGTGCGTCGCGGATGGCCTCGTCCGGGCCGACCTCGCCGAGCGTCTCGTAGGCGGCCGACATCGTGATCTTGTCGTGCTCAGTGGCGGTTGTCTGCGCCGAGAGGATGGCCCGCCGGAGGTCCCCGCCCGCGGCGGACGCGACGAACTCGAGGCCGTCGTCGTCGTAGTCGACGTCTTCCGCGTCCGCGATGCCCGCGAGCACGTCGATGGTCTCGTCCGTCGAGGGCGCGCGCATCTGCACCGGGAAGCAGCGCGAGCGGATCGGCGGGATGAGCTTCGTCGGCTGCCGCGTCGTGAGGATGAACTGCGTCGTCCGGTGGTGCTGCTCCATCACGCGCCGGAGCGCCTGCTGGAAGTCCTCGCGGATCGCCTCCGCGTTGTCCAGCACGAGCGTCTTGTAATCACCGCTCATCGGCGCGTACGCGGCCGATTCCTTCAGCACGCGGTTGATCATGTCGCGTTTCGCCATCCGGCTGCGACCCTGCAGGAACTGCTCGAAGCGGGGGTCCGTCCGGATCTCCTTTTTCGTCCGGTCGAAGAAGTCGGCGACGTTGATCTCGACGAGGTCGTTCTCGACGTCGTCGTGCGCCTCAGCCGCGAGCGCGCGCACGGCAGCGGTCTTGCCGACGCCCGGCGGCCCCTGCACGACGAGGTTCATCGGCTCGTCGAGCGCCCGCCAGAGCCGGTCGCGGGCGTCGTCCTGCCGTATTTCCGAGAGCGACGGGGCGTGTCGCTCCGTCCACAGCGGTCCGTCCATTACGTGTGTCTCGGGGATGCGCGCTCAAGAATCGGTCGATCAGGGGTGGGCCGATTATGTGTGGTTGTTGGAGTCATCGTCGCCAGAGACACTATTCGGCAGCCCTTGAAAGCCCAATCCGGTGCACGCTCGCATTTATAAACAAAGGTTGGGTCGTCGCTGACGACACCACTCAGCACACCTAGAAAGCCCCAGCCGCTGAGCGCTCGCGCTGCTCGCTGTGCTCCTCACCCGGCTCACTCGCTTCGCTCGTTCGCCGGGATTGCGGTGCCTGAGGCGAAGCCTCAGACTAGCGAGAGCTTCGCTCTCGCGTCGCTTACGTCGCAGAGCGTCCCGCTCAGCGGCTGCCCCTTTCAGTCCCACCCTGGAGTGGTGGCCTGGGCGTCGCTCGCGGCGGCTGAGTTGCCGCCGACGTGCGCCGGCTTCCCGGCGTGCGTTGCGGAGCGGTCGGCGCACGCGAGCAACGCGTGCGAGGGAGGGCGGGGCGCGCCGCGGCGGTGTCTTCGCGAGCGGAGCGAGCGAAGGGCCGGAAGTCGCAGCCCGGACCC
>JBDGPU010000037.1:0-11033 GCA_042219525.1 Halopenitus sp. | reverse complement strand
CGACCGGTCAGCGGCTGGGGCTTTCTGGGGGTGCCGAGTGGTGTCGCTCGCGACGACACCCGAACTAACTACGCCTCATGCAACCATTTCAGCGGCTGGGGTTTTCTGAGTGTGCCGAGTGGTGTTGCTGGCGATGACACCCGAATAAACTACGCCTCACGCGATCGTTTCAACCAGTAAAGAACCCAACAGTGACGAAACCAATCCGACGCCCCGATCGGTGTTCTTTGCCAACCGTTATCGACCGAAGCCTGTAACGCACCATTTATAAGCGCTCCGGAGGTACCATGGGGCAACCACTATGCCGAGTTCCAATGGGCCCCTTAACACGACCCGCGACAAGCTTTCCAACAAGCCCCGAGACCGTGGCACCTCCCCGCCGCAGCGAGCGATTCAGGACTACGACGAGGGACAGAACGTCCACCTGAAGATCGACCCGAGCGTCAACGACGGGCGCTTCCACCCGCGCTTCGACGGCCACACGGGGACCGTGGTCGGGAAGCAGGGCGAGGCCTTCAAGGTCGAGATCAACGACGGCGGCAAGGACAAGACGCTCATCGTCACGGCCGCCCACATGAAGGCTCAGGAGTAACGGATGTCCATCTTCAAGGAGAAGCTCGACGAGGAGAACATCACGACGTCGGAAGCGAAAGGCATCCTCCGCGAGATCGAGGAGGAACGTGCCGCCGACGAGGAGCGTGAACTCCGCTACGAGCTCGCCCGCGCCGTCGAGCACGTCCAGCGGTTCGCGGTCCTCGAAGCCGAGGAATCGCGCGAACTCGTCAACGAGCTCACGGAGCTGGAGAAGATCGACGAGCCGACGGCGATCAAGATCACCGACCTTCTCCCCGAGGACAAGACGGAACTCCGCTCGGTGTTCGCCCAGGAACGCTACTCGATGAGCAGCGACGAACTCGACGACGTTCTCGACATCGTCGCGAAGTACGCGTAGTCGGGCCCGCGACCACCGGCACTCTCCGCCCTCCGCGTTTTCACTCCCCGAACGGGGTCGCGGCGGGCGGTTTTTTAAGTAGTACCTTCACATAGTGACCGCTATGACCAATCCCCAGGGCACCGAGGCGGTTCCGGACGGCGGGACCGAACCCGACGCTAGCGGCGAAACCGAGGCGACCGCCGACAGCGACGACCAGCGCACCGCCGAGGCCGACGCCCCGGACGCTGAAGACACCGCCGAGGAACCCGAGGAGGGCGAGTACGCGGTCCTGCTCGACGTGATGCCCCGGGGCCTCCCGGAGGACGAGCGACCGGAATACCAGAAGTCGCCGGTGGCGTACGCTCTCGGGGAAGAGGAGTTCCGGCTGTTCGAACTCACGCTCACCGAGGACGCAGACGTCGCGGTCAGTGACCGCGTGCAGCTCAAGCCCCGCGAGGAGAGCAACGCCGTCGACCGCTACCGGGAGGTCGACTACGCGGACCTCACGCGCAACGCCGAAACCGAAATCGAGTACGCCGTCGAGGACATCGTCGACACCCACGAGCAGCGCTTCGTGGACTTCTACAACGAGGCCGGCCCGATCACGCTCCGGCTCCACCAGCTCAACCTCCTGCCGGGCATCGGGAAGAAGCTCCGCAACAACATCCTCGACGAGCGCAAGCGCAAACCGTTCGAGAGCTTCGAGGAGCTCGAAGAGCGCGTCTCCGGGCTGCACAGCCCGAAGGACGACCTCGTCGAGCGCATCGTCGAGGAGATCGAGGAGGAGGACCTGAAGTATCGGCGATTCGTCGCCGAAGACTGATTACCCTCGTCGTCGACGTTTGAATGACGAGTGATCGGAGCCGCGGGCAACCTGGCGACACCCGAGTCGGGACCTTTACCCCGAATCGTGGCCTACGACCGGCAATGACTGACGATTCCGCAAACGCCGATCCCGAGCGGACCGGCGCAGAATCCGGGCGGGCGACCGACGAATCCGGGCCGGCGGACTCCGGGTCTGGATCCGGGATCGGCCCGGAGACCGGCGAACGCGACCCCGACGCGTTGATCCGTCGCGCCGGCGTCCGTGGCAATCCCGAATTCGACCAGCACTTTCTCATCGACGACCGCGTCCTCGACCGGATCCCGGGCTACCTCCCGGACGACGCCGACACCTCGCACCTGCTCGAAATCGGCGGCGGCGCCGGCGCCCTCACCGACCGCCTGCTCGCGGTCGTCGCCGAGAGCGGGCCGGATGCGACGCTGTCGGTGATCGAACGCGATAGCGAACTCGCCGACTTCCTGAGTGAGGAGTTCGCCTCCGAGATCGACGACGACCTATCCATCGTCGAGGGCGACGCACTGGAGGTCGACTTCCCGGAGTTCACGGCCTGCGTGGCGAACCTTCCCTATGGCGTCTCCTCGGAGATCGCCTTTCGTCTGCTTCCGGAGAAGAAACCGCTCGTGTTGATGTTCCAGAAGGAGTTCGCGGAGCGGATGGTCGCGTCAGCGGGCACGGACGACTACGGGCGGCTCTCCGTCTCGGCCCAACACTACGCCGAGGTCGAGCTCGTCGAGCACGTGCCGAAGGAGGCGTTCGACCCGCAGCCGGCGGTCCAGAGCGCGGTCGTACGCTGTACGCCACGGGACCCGGACTACGAGGTCGCAGACGAGGAATTCTTCCTCCGCTTCGTGAAGGCGCTGTTCACGCAGCGACGCAAGACCGTCCGGAACGCGATCCGGAACACGGCCCACATCTCCCGGCTGGCGAAGCCGGAGTCGGTCGTCGACGCGGCCGACGAGGACCTGCTCTCGAAGCGCCCGGGCAACCTCGAACCGTCCGCCTTCGCGGCGCTGGCCGAACTGGCCCACGAACACGGCGTCCCGGAGTGAGCACCGATGTTCGAACTGCTGCAAGCGACGTCGAGCACGACGGAACGCCTCGTCCTTAGCGCCGTCATCGTCCTCGTCGTCATCGGGATCCGATACGGCGTGAGACGGTTCCGCCAGCGGTGGAGCGACGAGTTCGGAACTCTCCCGCGGCTGGTGCTCTCGACGATCATCGCGGTGACGACCGGACTCGGCATCCTCGCACTGATCTTCGTCTGGGGACTCGGCGCGGAGCTCGTTCGCGCCCACACGCAGTTGCAACTAACCGAGGAGGCCCCGAAGGTCATCCTCAGTTTCATCATCCTCGGCGGCGCGTACGGGATGACGGACTTCGTCGGGGAGGTCATTCGGAAGCTCGTCGGGTCACGCGAGCGCGTCTCGAAGCACCAGCAGGAGATGCTGTATCGGCTGACGCAGCTGACCATCTACACGGTCGCGTTCCTCATCGTCATCGGCCTGTACACCCAGAACCTCGGTGGGCTCCTCATCGGTGCGGGCTTCCTCGGCATCGTCGTCGGGATGGCGGCCCGCCAGACGCTCGGCGCCGCGCTCGCGGGCGTCGTCCTGATGTTCTCGCGGCCGTTCGAGGTCGGCGACTGGGTCGAAATCGGTGACCACGAGGGAACCGTCACGGAGATCACCATCGTGAACACCCGTGTCCAGACGTTCGACGGTGAGTTCGTCACGATTCCGAACGACCAGGTCGGCGGCAACGCCGTCGTCGACCGATCGAAGAACGGCCAGCTCCGCATCGAGGTCGAGGTCGGCGTCGACTACGAGGACGACCCGGAGTACGCCGCCGACGTCGCGCTCGACGTGGTCCAGGACATCGACAACGTCCTCTCGGGGCCGGCGCCGGACGTCATCGGCAAGCGGTTCGGGGACTCCGCCGTCGTGCTGGGCGTGCGCTTCTGGATCGACAACCCCTCCTCGCGGAAGCGCTGGCGGACGCGGACGACCGTCATCAACCGGGTCCACGAGGCCTTCCAGGAGGAGGGCATCACCATCCCGTTCCCGCAGCAGACACTCTCCGCGCGCGAAGAGGAGTCCGTCGCGGTCGGCCGCGGTGGCGACCGTGGGTCCGACTCAGGTGACGAGGAGGGATCACAGTGACGGACCTCGCCGACCAGCGCGGCGCGGAAACCGCGGTCTACCAGCCTGCGGAGGATTCCGGGTTGCTCGCGGAGGCCGCCGTCGAAGCGGCTCGCGGCCGGGTCCTGGAGGTCGGGACCGGATCGGGCTGGGTCGCCGAGCAGGTCGCCACCGAGACGGACTGTTCGGTCGTCGCCAGCGACCTCAACCCACATGCCTGCGAATCCGCGCGGAAGCGCGGGCTGACCGTCGTCCGGGGGAACCTGCTCGACCCCTTCGTCGCTGACGCGTTCGACACGGTCTGTTTCAATCCGCCGTATCTCCCCACCGAGCCGGACACGGAGTGGGGCGACTGGATGGAACAGGCCCTCTCCGGCGGTGAAACCGGTCGCGAGCTGATCGAGCCGTTTCTCGAGGACCTCCAGCGCGTGCTCGCGCCCGACGGCGTCGCGCTCCTGCTCGTGAGCTCGCTGACGGGCTACGAGACGGTGCTCGACCTCGTCGAGGACGCCGGCTTCACGCACGAGGTCGCAGTCGAGGAATCGTTCCCGTTCGAGACGCTGACCGTGCTCGCGCTGCGACACGCCGACTGACGCCGGCACTGACCCCAGTACGGGCCAAACGCCAGCGCAAACCCGATCCGGGGACGGCGACCTCCCCGATAACTACAGTGTATAAATCACATTAGCAAATATTAAACGGCGGCATATCGAAATACAGGTGATGACTGAACGTGTCGCGACGACGCCGGGGCTGTTCCCGCTGCCCGACTGGGCCAAAGAGCAGCTCTCGGACCTGAAGGGCCACCAGAAAGGTGACCTGCTGAGTGGCGACGAGGGCCCGGAGATCGTCGAAACGTACGACGAAGTCCGGACCGAACTCGTCGACGACCAGCTCGAAGCTGGACTCGACCTCGTCAACGAGGGGCAGGCGCGCTGGGACGACAACATCGCCCACCCGCTGACCATTCACGACAACGTCGAAACCGGCGGTATCGTGCGGTACTACGACAACAACAACTTCTACCGCGACCCCCAGGTCGTCGACGAGCTCACCTTCTCGGGCGACGTCGCCGGCGAGCTGGAGGCCGCGACCGACGTGATCGCCGGCGATGCGCCGCTGCAGGCGACGCTGCCGGGCCCGTACTCGCTGGCCGACCTCGCGACCGACGAGCACTACGACGACGACGCCGAGTTCCTCGCCGCCGTCGCCGGGTTCCTCGCGGGCGAAGTCGAGGCCTTCCCGGAGCACGAGACGCTGTTCCTGCTAGAGCCCTCGCTCGTCGAGAACCCGCCGGGTGACGGCGCGGACGAACGCGCGAGCGAGGCGATCGACACGGTCGCCTCCGCCACCGACGCCGACGTCGTCGTCCACTCCTACTGGGGCGCCTTCGAGGAGAAGGTGTACGCCCACCTGCTCGACGCCGACATCGACGCCGTCGGTTTCGACCTGATCGCGGGCGACCGCGAGGACACCGTCTACAACGTACAGGAGTACGGCACGACCGACTCGGTCGCGCTCGGTCTCGTCGACGGGCAGAACACGCTCGTCGAGGAGCCGGAAACGATCGCGGAGCGCGTCGAGTGGTTCGAATCACAGGTGCCCGTCTCGGAGTTCGACACGACGTACCTCACGTCGAACACCGAGCTGTTCTACCTGCCCGAAAACAAGTACAAGCAGAAACTCGCTGCCCTCGCCGAGGGCGCGGAGGTGCTCGAGTAATGGTCCGTAATCCCGAAGCCAACCGTGAACAGTTCCGCCCGGACGATCACCCGAACGACACGTTCCTCCTGACGTCCGTCGTCGGCTCCTACCCCAAGCCGAAGTGGCTCAACCGCGCCGACGAGCTCGTCGACGACGTGGAGTGGAAGTTCGACGAGGACGACCTAGAGGAGGCCCACGACGACGCCGCCCGCCTCATCACGAAGGAGCACGAGCGCGCCGGCCTCGACACTGTCGTCGACGGCGAGGTACGCCGGAACGAGATGGTCGAGTTCTTCGCCGACCGCATCGAGGGCTACGAGTTCAACGGCCCCGTCAAGGTCTGGGGCCACAACTACTTCGACAAGCCCTCCGTCGTCGACGAGGTCGAGTACGACGAGTCCTGGCTCGTCGACGAGTTCGACTTCACCTCGCAGGTCGCCGACCGCCCCGTCAAGGTCCCCATCACGGGGCCGTACACGCTCGGCTTCTGGGCGTTCAACGAGGCGTACGACACGACCGAGGAGCTCGTCTACGACCTCGCCGACCTCGTCAACGAGGAGATCGAGAAGCTCGTCGAGGCCGGCGCGCGCTACATCCAGATCGACGAGCCCGCGCTGGCGACGACGCCCGAGGACCACGCCATCGTCGGCGAGGCCCTCGACCGCATCGTCTCCGGCATCCCCGAGGACGTCCGCATCGGGCTCCACGTCTGCTACGGCGACTACTCGCGCGTCTACCCCGAGCTCAACGACTACCCCATCGACGAGTTCGACCTGGAGCTCAGCAACGGCGACTACGAGCAGGTCCCCGTCTTCGAGGACCCCGAGATCCAGCCCGACCTCGCGCTCGGCGCCGTCGACGCCCACACCGCCGAGATCCAGTCGGTGGAGACGATCAAGCAGAACATCCTGCAGGGCCTGCGCATCGTCCCGCCGGAGAAACTCACCATCTCGCCGGACTGCGGCCTGAAGCTCCTGCCGCGTGAGATCGCGTACGGCAAGATGGAGAACATGGTCACCGCCGCCCGCGAGATCGAAGCCGCGATCGACGCCGGTGAGATCGACCCGGACAACCCCGTCGAGAGCTACTCGGAGTAGTTCGCAGTCCGGGTTTTCACCCGGTAGTGGCGGTTGCTGACTTGATTATTCCTATTCAGTGTCCGAGAGTGGCTTCTAAGGGGAATTCCGATTGAACGCCCTCTTTGGATACGTTCGAGGCGCACTCGACCAACCAGCAGGATCGGTTACTCCTCTACCTTCAGGAACCCCGAAAATACCAACAGGTCGACGACGATGGCTCCCGCCACGATGAACATATATGCCATCAAAAGTCCACCAAGCGTATCGAGCGTGGTGTCGCTCATTTCCGCTGGTAAATACCAGGCAATTAGCACGAGAAGCAACCCAACGCGAGCAACCATATCGGTGTTCAACAATCTACTTACGTCGCTTTTAGAAGCCATACGTCCCAGGTTTCTTTCCAGACAGTAAAGTGTATGGATGAATATGTAATTGCTGCTGGGTAACCACTCACTGCGCTCGGTATGGAGCAGGTCCGACAAAAGGCCTGTATCACCGTCCATATTTAAGTACTAACTCCGCCAAGAACTGACTGGTATGACGCACTCCGAGGATACCCGAAGTCGGGACACCCCGGCTGATCGAGAAATTCGCGGTTCGCACTGACCCCGAGTCCGAACAGCTACAGGTCCGCGTCGGCGACGAGACGGTCCACTTCTCCAGGCCCGCTGCCCGTGAGCTCCGGGACCGCCTTTCGGCCTCGCTCGCCGAGCGGCGGGCGTTCCTGCGCACGGTCGGCGAGCATCGCGCCGACGGCAGCTACGAGGTGAGCCGGCGCCATGCCGACTCCGCCGGCCACAGCAAGGTGTTCGACCGCTTCGCGGAGCTCGAACGGCTGTTCGGCCAGCTCCCCGACCGCTTTACGGCCGAGGACGTCGGCCGCGCCGGGCTGACCGGGGGCCGTCGGCACGTCCTGCTGTACCACTTCGCCGAGCACCCGGCCTTCGACTGTGACCTCGTCAGTCGCCAGCCGCTGACCGTGGAGAAGGCGGCCCAATCTGCGGACGACGCCACGGAGGCGATAGCGGACTGAGGGTGGCGCCTGCAGTCGCGGACGGACACTTGGGAACCACACAGTTCGGCCGCGGCGTCAACCCTTATGCGGAATGCCGACGCAATGGTGGACATGACGTTCTCCATCGTCGCACGCGATCCGGAAACGGACGCCGTTGGCGTCGCCGTCCAGTCGAAGTTCATCAGCGTCGGCTCCGTCGTCCCGTTCGCGGACGCGGAGGCCGGCGCGGTCGCGACCCAGAGCTTCGCGAACGTCGCCTACGGCCCCGACGGGCTCGACTACCTGCAGAAGGGCATGACTGCCGAGGAGGCCGTCGAGAAGCTGGTCGAGGAGGACGACGAGGCCGAACAGCGACAGGTCGGCATCGTCGGGCAGGACGGCTCCGTCGCGGCCTACACCGGCGACGAGTGCTTCGACGTCGCTGGCGACATCCAGGGGCCCAACTTCACCGTCCAGGGCAACATCCTCGAGAACGAGGAGACACTGAAGGAGATGGAGGGTGCGTTCGCGAGCAGCGAGGGCGCGCTCCCGGAGAAGCTCATCGCGGCGCTCTATGCGGGTGAAGACGCCGGCGGCGACTCCCGCGGGAAGCAGTCGGCAGCGCTGTACGTGGCCAAGCCCGAAGGCGGCTACGACGGGAAGAACGACCGCTGGATCGACGTGCGCGTCGACGACCACCAGAACCCGATCCAGGAGCTGGAGCGGGTCTTCAAGCTCTACGACGTGACGCTGCTCGCCCGCGAGGAGCCCGAGGAGACGAAGGAGCTCAGCGGGGAGACGGCCGAGGCCGTGACCGGCGTGCTCGCGGACCTCGGCCACTACGACGGGACGCCGACGGACGTCTTCGACGAGGACGAGCGCGACGCCCTCGAGGAGTTCCGCGGCATCAACAACTTCGAGAACCACGACCTGGCGGTGCTCGAGGACGCGCTGGCCAGGGGCTGGAGCGAGGCCGACAGCGACCTCGACGACGACGCCCGGATGGTCGACGCCATCTGGCACGGGCTCAAGCGACTCCCGCGGAAGTAGATTCACGGGGGAGTTCGCTGAATAAACGGAACTGCTCGATTCGCAAGTTCAAAGGTCCGTGCGCGCGATATCCGGACATGGAACTCGATGACACGGATCGGGCGATCCTCCGGATTCTCCAGGAGGACGCCCGGACTCCCTTCTCCGAGATCGCACGCCGGATCGACATGTCGAGCGCGACGGTCCACGACCGCGTCGGCCGCATGGAGGACGCCGGCGTCATCGAGGGCTACCACGCCAGCGTGAACGCCAAGGAGGTCGGCTACGACGTCTCAGCCCTCGTCGGGCTCCGAGTCGAGCAAGGCCGCGAAGAGGACACCCTCGAGAAGCTTCGCAACATCGAGGAGATCCAGGAGGTCCACCTGACGACCGGCGAGTGGGACGTCATGCTCCGGGTTGTCGCGCCCAACACGGACGAGCTCCGCGAACTGATGTTCGAGCGCGTCGCGACCATGGAGGGCTTCTCGCGCTCGCAGACGATGATCATCCTCGGGACCGACTACGAGTCCGAAGGCCTGCCGATCTGAGCGGGCGTCGGATAGGATTGGCCGCGCGTCGCCGATGGGAGTTTCGCCGTCGCGTCGGCGAGGGACACAACCGTAACTATCAACTCATCGCTCCCTCGTCCATGTGATATGAGTAGCTGGGTCGAGGACCGATTCGGAATCTCGCTGGCGAAGGCGTGGGTCGGGACCGTTGCCGCGCTTATCATCGGGCTCATCGGCGGTTCGCTCGCCTTCCCCCGACTGGTGTACGATCGCTTCCTCTGGCAGTACTTCTGGGGGCCCGTCGTCGCCGACGGGCAGGGTGCCAGCTGTGCCGTGCGGCGACCGGACGGCACCGTCGACCTCCTTGGGCAGGCCGCTTGCGCGGAGGCGGAGGCCGCTGGCGCGGTGACCGCGTATCCCGGCTACACGGTCGTCTCGGAGGTCGGCTACGTCGTCGCGCTCCTCCTGACGATCCTCGGCGTCGTGCTCCTCCTCAGGAAACTGCAGATCGGCGAGACCCGCCGGTTCTTCTACGCGATGATCCCGTTCATGCTGTTCGGGGGCGCCATCCGGACCGTCGAGGACGCGAGCGTGAGCGCCGCGCGCGCCGGCGCGGAGCCGATCATCGCATTCCCCTACAGCGCGGTCATCATCAGCCCCTTCGTCTATTTCACGGTCTTCTTCATCGCCATCGCCTGCATCTTTCTCGCGTCCGCGCTCGCGAAGACCGGGCTCACGCGGAACTTCGAGCGTCCGCTGTTCGCCATGGGGACGGCTTTCCTGACCGCAACCCTGGGCTACCTCGGGTACCTCGCGGCGACCACCGAGTACGTCGAGTTCTACCCGCAGGTGACGATCGCCGTGCTCACAATCGCGACGCTCTCGGCGCTGGCCACCTGGGTCGCCGCCGAGTATCTCGCGCCGCAGATCAACTACGGCACCCGGTTCGTCGGCTTCGTCGTCATCTGGGGCCACGCGATCGACGGCGCCGCCAACGTCATCGGCCTCGACTACATGCCGCTGCTGACCGGGGGCGCGAACCTCGTCCCGAAACACCCGGTTAACGCGGCCATCGTCGACTACTTCGGCGCAGCCTGGCCGTTCCTGATCGTGAAGCTCGCCGCGGCGACGTTCGTCGTCTGGATCTTCGAGGAGGAGATGTTCGAGGAGTCGCCGCGGTATACAATCCTGATGCTGATTACGGTGTTGTCCGTCGGGCTTGGTCCCGGCACGCGGGACATGCTGCGCGCGACCTTCGGCGTCTGATCGGGCGTTTTTTGGTTTGGCTCAGTCGGGGAACGGTGGAAAGCGCTCGGCCGATCTTGCTTATAAACCGGATGCGCAGGTGCGGACGCTGCTACACTTAGCACCGACAGCCGGAAAGCCCTCGGCCGCTCTTTATAAGTGTATTTAAACAGGTGATACGGTCTTGCTCTTCACAGCAACGCAAACACCTCGAAAGCCCTCGGCCGCTCGCGGTCGCTGAGCGACATATCCGCGCCTCTCCGCACCGCCCGGCGCGGATAGGGGTCGGCTTCGCGAGAAATCGGAGATTTCTCGGAGCCCGAAAATCTGCGATTTTCGGGACAGCGACTCCCCTTCGGCGCGACCGGCCGTCGCCCTTTCAGTCCGCCAGGACAGCACCCGCGACGGCGACGGCAACGCGACAGCACTGCAACCGCAATTCCTCAGTCCTCCCCAGCCTCGGCCGGGGCGCGCCGGCACCGCACCGCGCGGCGCGCCCCGCCCTCCCTCGCACGCGTTGCTCGCGCGCGCCACCGCACCCGCGCCGCGACCGCCCG
>JBDGPU010000200.1:0-11097 GCA_042219525.1 Halopenitus sp. | reverse complement strand
AGCCGTGAGGAGCGCAGCGAGCAGCGCGAGCGCTCAGCGGCTGGGGCTTTCTGGGTGTGCCGAGTGGTATAGCAGGCGACGGCAACCGAACAAACCACGCCCCAAGCGACCGTTTCAGCGGCTGGGGCTTTCCGGGCATGCCGAGTGGTGTCGCCAGCGACGATACCCGTATTGGTTTATAAGCGCGAACGACAACCGGCGCAAAAACCAGACCCAGATCAGACGTCGAAGACGACGTAGGCATACCAGCCGTCGTCCCGTAGCTCGAGTTCCATCTCGGAGTAGGTGACGGCTTTCACGTCACGGGCATCGACCGCTTCGAACGGAACGCCTCTCGCGCTCGCGTCGACGACCCAGTCGCCGTCCTGGCCGTCCGTCTGATAAACCTCAGCCTCGTGAAAGGCGGGAAGGACACCGCGGACGTCGCGCTCGTAGATGAGCTGGTCCAGGTAGTCGAAGAGGAGGGCATCGCGGGATTCCGCGCGGACCTCGAACTCGAACCGGTCGCCGACTTCGGGAACGTCCTCGCACATCGCGGCGGTGAGCCCGTCGGCGACCGCCGCGAAGACGCCACCGAGGGTGTCGGCCTCGGCCTCGACGGCCACGTCGGCAGTGTGGGCGCGGAGGTCGAAACTCACGCGTCCGTCCCTCCGTCGTCCGCGTCGTCCACGTCACCGCTCGACTGCTCGCTGCCGCCGCCGTCGCTGAACTCCTCGCCACGCTCGTCGGATTCGGCTGACTGCGTTCGGTCGCTTCGAGCCCCGTTCGTCCGGTTTTCGGGCGGTTCTCCCGTCGGCTCGCGCTCGTCGGGATCGCGTCCGGCCACGCGTTCTGGTTCGGTCTCCGTCGGTTCGCGCTCGTCGGGATCGCGTCCGGCCTCGTCCGGGGGCCGTTCGGTCGGTTCCCGTTCGGACTCGTATCGACCCGCGCGTTCCGCGGGCGTGACCTTGCTGTACGCGTCGTCCTTGTCGCCGGGCATGGAGCGGCTCGGCTCCTCCGATTCGTCCCGCTCTCGCCGGGCAAGCGAGTCGGCCGTCTTGGCCCGTTTGGGGTCGACGTTCTCGTCGTACTCCTCCGGGCGGTCGGTGATCAGGTCCTGCGGGCGCGTGATGTCACCCATCTTCTTTCCAGGGTCGAGCCGTTGCTCGACCTGGTCGATCATCGAGATCTCCCGGAGCTTACTCTCGGAGACACCCGGGACGCCGCCCGTCGCCTCGGTGAGCGCGACGCCACTCGTCACGAGCGCCCGGATCCCCTCCTCGACCGTGAGGTTGACGTCGACGATGCGGTCCTCGCGGACGAAGATGACGTAGCCGCCCATCACCGGGTTCGGGGCCATCGGCATGAACAGCGTCTTCATGTCGCTCTCGCCGACCGGCCCGGTGATCGACTTGGGCGTCTCGCTCGTCACGAAAGCGATCGTGTACGACCCTTCGGTGGGATACTCGACGAGGACGACGTCCTGGAAGTTCTCCGTCTCGGAATCGATCATCACGTCGCTCATCTGACGGAAGCTCTCATAGACGGAGCCAATGCCCGGGATCCGCTCGATGAAGTAGTCGAAGTAGTCGACGGCGCGCTGGCCGTACCGCGAGGAGTTCGCCGTCAGTCCGACGAGGAGAATCATCAGCAGGAGCACGAGCGGCGTCGTGACTTCGACCAGGACCTCGCGCTCGATGACGCCGAAGCGGGGGACGTGGAGCCGCGGCGAGAAGGGCAGGATGACGTCGGAGAACAAGTCGAGATAGACGTAGATGTAGTTGAACGCGATCGCGAGAACGATCAGCGTGATGAGCAGCGGAACGATGACCGCAACGCCCGTGAGAAACGCGTTCCGAAGCTCGGTGACGATCCGCGGGGAGTCGTCTGCCATCGTTGGATCGGACGTGGGTCCCGGAGTTAACGCTTCTGACCCGGGGTGTCTCTGAGCGGGTCGGAAACCGGCCGGCGAGATGCCGATTCACTCGCCGTGGTCCCGCGTGACGGAGGAATTATATCCGATGCGCCTCTTAGTCCCCTTCAGTGAGCGTCACCGCAGAGAAACGCGAGGACCCTATCGGCTGCTCCGACCACGTATCGGAGGCGTGGGAGTTGAAGGAGCAGATTCGGGAGGCCGAGGGTGTCCTCCGGCAGCGAAAAGGGTTCTTTACCGACGCCTATCGACGGGCGACCTGTCACCTGCTGTTCGAGGACGACGAACTCGTCGCGTTCGCCTCGGCGCGTCGCGACGGCTACATCCTCTTTCTCGCGGTTGCACCCGACGCCCGCGGCCGCAACTATGGCGAGCGGCTCGTCGCGGAAGTGGCCGAAAACCACCGCACAGTCACCTGTCACGCCCGGACGACGAACGAGAACGCCATCGGCTTCTACAAGCACCTCGGCTTCGAGATAAAACGCCAGATCGACAGCTACTACGAGGACGGTGGCGACGCCTACTACCTCAAGCTGGGCGAGAACTCCCTGCGCGACCGACTGTCCGACTTCATGCGCGGCTGATCTTTTTATCAACTGAACCAGCAGGAACCAAACTGCTTAGGCAGACGATTGAGGGGGGAAAGGCGTGTTTTCCGTAGTTACGGACGAGAGACAGTGGTGCGGGTCCTCGTTCGTCGGCCGGTAGGATGTCGGCCACAGCAACTATCTGGGCCTGTGGGATGCAGGACAAACGCTTCCCGCGTTTTCTCGCGAAAACGGGGGCGGGGTTTGGGATACCCCATTTCAGGATGTAGCTGGCACGTCCGACAGCTGCAACTACTGTTGCCCGGGAACCCTTCGCTCGTCGCAGAGACGTCCATTTGACAGAATCCCGCGCCCGATTGGGAATCAGCAGCCAGCAGCCCGATTGGGAATCAGCAGCCAGCAGCCCGATCGGGAATCAGCAGCCAGCAGATATGGGTTCATCGCGTGGGCACGCAAGCCGGGAATCACTCGAGCAGGGAATCATTCGAAGGGAGGCTCACGCGAGCGGGGACGCGGGGGTGCACGCAGACGCAGAGCGGGGCGTGACAAGCGCTCGCGTGGCTCGCGCTGAAGAACAACCGTTAAAAGTCGCGGGAGGGTTCGTATGAATATGGCTGGAACTATCGAAGTGCTCGTCCCCGGCGGGCAGGCCAACCCCGGTCCGCCACTCGGTCCGGAACTCGGCCCGACGCCGGTCGACGTGCAGGCAGTCGTCAACGAGATCAACGAGGAAACGGAAGCTTTCGACGGGATGGAAGTCCCCGTCACTATCGAGTACGAGGACGATGGCTCGTTCACCATCGAAGTCGGCGTCCCGCCGACGGCCGAACTCGTGAAGGACGAGGCCGGCTTCGAGACGGGCTCCGGTGAGCCCCAGGAAGACTTCGTCGCTGACCTCACCATCGACCAGGTCAAGAAGATTGCCGAGCAGAAGTCCTCCGACCTGCTCTCGTACGACACCAAGAACGCCGCCAAGGAAGTCGGCGGCACCTGCGCCTCCCTCGGTGTCACCATCGACGGCGAGGACGCCCGCACGTTCAACGACCGCGTCGACGCCGGCGACTACGACGACACGCTCGAAGCGTAACGAGTTCCACTTTTCACTCGCGGCTCGCCGCTTTCCAACACTCCCAAGGTAGCGACGCCGTGGCTTTCGCCCGAGTTCAGTTCATCCGCGGATCGAGGGCCTCGACGAGCGCGTCGCCGACGACCTTGAACGCCACCACCGTCGCCGCCAACGTCGCCACGGCGAACCCGGAGACCCACCACTTCGCCAGCAACGGCACCTCGCCGCGAACGGTCCCGCGGGCGATGACGTTCCCGAACGACTGGAGTTCGAACGCCTCGAGGCCGAGGAATGCCAGCCCCGCCTCCGTCAGCAGCAGGATGGGCACCTGCCGAGTCGCCGTCGGGATGGCGACGCCTGAGACGGCGGGGACGACGTGCGTTCGGAGTACGTGTCGGTCGCTGCCGCCGAGCGCGCGTGCGGCCTCGACAAACTCGACGTCGCGGAGGCGACGGGCCTCGCTCCGGACGATCCGGGCGGCCCCGCCCCAGCCCAGGAACCCGAACAACAACAGGATGATCAGTAGCGATTCGCCGGTGATGAAGATGACGAGCAGGTAGACGATGAGCGGCGGGACGGCGTCTTGCACTTCGACTGACCGGATCGAGAGGACGTCGACCAGTCCGCCGTTGTAGCCGGCGACGACCCCGACGACGAGCGCGATGGGGACGATGAGCGCCAGCGAGATGACGCTGACGTAGAGAGAGATGTGGAGGCCCTGGAGCAACAGGAGTTCCATCGCGTAGCCGTTCATGTCCGTGCCGAGGGGGTACTGCCAGCTCCCTCGACATCGTCCCTCGACGACCTGCCCGACACATTGGGGGACGTGCCCGGCGTCGATGGACCCGAACACCGGTGGCTGATTCGCGTGAAGGAACGCGAGCTTCAGGTCGGGCGCTAGCGCGACACCGACGGTCCCGAGGAGGTACACGCTCGCCAGCCAGCAAAGCCCGACGACGGCTTCGGGCCGCGTGTGAAACCCGGTCCAGAGGGTCCGTGCCGCCTCGCGGTCGGCCAGTAGCGGGACCACGACGTAGAATAAAAGCGGGGCGTGGGCGCCGATGAACAGCCAGTCCAGCGGCGTCGCCAACCAGGTCCCGACGGTGAAGCCGTCCCGAACGAGCAGGTCGAACAGCGCGACGCCCGCGATGGCGACGACTGACGCAACGAAACACACCGTGCGGTACCGCCGCCAGCGACTGGTGGAGGGCATCCGATGGTTCGGACCATTACGTTTGTCTTGATAACATTTATGCCGCGTTCCGGGGACGTTCCTGCAACGGTCTCAGACCGTCCACCCCTCCATGAACGTCCGTCGCCGCGTCTTCAAGCGTGTCGCGTTCGCCGTGATCGCGCTGTATCTCGTGATTTCGCTGACGTTCGCGGTCGTCGTGATGACGCCGGACACCAACCTCCGCGGCGAGCTCGGAACGGCCGCGTGGGCGGGCGCCTCCGAGGAGGAGCTGGCCGAAATCCGCTCGACGTACCTCGAGGCGCGCGACCGGGACGCGCCGCTGGCCGACCGCTACGTCGACTGGCTCGTCGACGTGACGCTTTTCCGGTGGGGACTGTCCCCGACACAGGACGAGCCCGTCGTCGCCGTCGTCGCCGGGGCGTTGCGTCGAACCGCGGCGTACCTGATCCCCGGAGTCGCCGCCGCGACGGTCGGCGGGACCGCCCTGGGGCTCCACTCGGCCCGACGACGGGGCACCGTCTCGGACCGCGCGGGGCGACTCGGGAGCTACGTCCTGCTCGGACTTCCCAGCTTCTGGTTGGCTACCCTCGTCGTGGCGTTCCTGGCTGACACCGGGGGCCCGTTGGCCACGCTCCGTGGTGAAACCGGTCTCCTCTGGACTGTCGTTGCACCCGCCGGTATCGTCGCTGCCGGGTTGGTCGCCGGACAGGTGAGCCTCACCAGGGCTCACAGCGTGGACCATTTCGGCACGAACTACGTTCGGTTCCTGCGTGCGAAGGGGCTCCCCGAGGGGGCGGTCTCCTGGCGAGTGCTCCGGAACGTCGTCGTGCCGATCCTGTCGCTGCTCGCAGCGGAGCTGTTCTCCGTCCTCGTCCTCACGGTCGTGGTCGTCGAGACGGTGTTCTCGATCGAGGGGATCGGCTGGCTCATGTACGTCGCAACCGAGAACAACGACATTCCACTGATCCTTGGGACGACCGTGGTGTTCGCGGTCGTCGGCATCGGCGGCTCCCTCATCGCCGACCTCGCGAGCGCCTGGCTCGACCCGCGAGTGCGGGAGGGCGACTGAGCGGTCGAGAACCACCCACGACAGGCTCTCTCACTGTCTACACCCTTCGACGCTTTTAAGCCTGTCATGGGCGTCTTTCCGATGAGACAGGCTTCGCCTGTTTCACTGACCCGTAGGAGCATTCATGCGTACTACGGAGGTGAACTAATGGCAGATTCAATAGAAGAAGCAGTATCCCGCGCACTCAGCGAGGCACCTGAGCGGAACTTCCGCGAGACGGTCGACCTGGCTATCAACCTGCGCGACATCGACCTAGACGATCCGTCGAATCGTATCGACGAGTCCATCGTGCTGCCGTCCGGCACGGGGCAGGAAACGTACATTGTCGTCTTCGCGGAAGGCGAGACCGCCGTCCGCGCCGAGGACGTGGCTGACGAAGTACTCGACAGCGACGACCTCGAAGAGCTGGGCGACAACGACGACGAGGCCAAGGACCTCGCCGACAAGACCGACTTCTTCGTCGCCGAGGCCAACCTCATGCAGGACATCGGTCGGTACCTCGGTACCGTCCTCGGTCCGCGAGGAAAGATGCCGACCCCGCTCCAGCCCGACGACGACGTCGTTGACACCGTCGAACGGATGAAGAACGTGGTCCAGCTCCGGTCCCGCGACCGGCGGACCTTCCATACGCGCGTCGGCGCCGAGGACATGAGCGAGGACGAAATCGCGGACAACATCGACGTCATCGTGCGTCGCCTGGAAGCGGACCTCGAGAAGGGGCCGCTCAACCTCGGCGACCTGTACGTGAAGACGACGATGGGCCCGTCCGTGGAGGTGCCCGCATGAGCTCCGTTCGACAGACGGAGACGATCCCGGAGTGGAAGCAGGAGGAAGTCGACGAGCTCGTCGACTTCATCGACTCATACGCGTCCGTCGGTATCGTCGGCATAGCGGGAATCCCGAGCCGGCAGCTCCAGAGCATGCGTCGCGACCTGCACGGCTCGGCCGAGCTGCGGATGAGCCGCAACACGCTCGTCACGCGTGCGCTCGAGGAAGTCAACGAGGGCGTCGAGGAGCTGACCCAGTACGTCGAAGGACAGGTCGCGCTCATCGGCACCAACGACAACCCCTTCGGGCTCTTCCAGCAGCTGGAAGCCTCGAAGACGCCGGCCCCGATCAACGCCGGCGAAGTCGCCCCGAACGACATCGTCATCCCCGAGGGTGACACGGGCGTCGACCCCGGGCCGTTCGTCGGCGAACTCCAGACCGTCGGCGCCGCCGCACGCATTCAGGAAGGCTCCATTCAGGTTACCGAGGACTCCAAGGTTCTCGAGGAAGGCGAAGTCGTCGACGACGGCCTCGCGAACGTCCTGACGGAACTCGGCATCGAGCCGAAGGAAGTCGGACTCGACCTGAAGGGCGTCTACTCCGAGGGCGTGCTGTTCGAGCCGGACGAGCTCGAAATCGACGTCGAGGAGTACCGCGCGGACATCCAGTCCGCCGCGGCCGCAGCCCGGAACCTCTCGCTCAACAGCGAGTACCCGACGGCCCAGACCGCTGGCAGCCTTCTCGCGAAGGCCGCCGGCGACGCCAAGGCCGTGGGCCTCTTCGCGGAGATCGAGAGCCCGGACGTCGTCCCGGACCTGATCAGCAAGGCGGACGCACAGCTTCGCGCTGTCGCCACGCAGGTTGAGGACGAGGAGGCGCTCCCCGAGGAGCTGCAGGGTGTCGAAGCCGCCCCGGCTCCGACCGAGGAGAGCGCTGCGGACGAGGAGACGGAAGAAGCACAGGCTGACGAAGAAGAAGCTGCCGAGGAATCCGACGACACCGACGAGGACGAAGACGGTGACGGCGGCGAAGGTCTCGGCGAGATGTTCGGTTAAACGGAGTTTACAACAATGGAATACGTTTACGCTGCACTAATCCTGAACGAATCGGGCGACGAAATCAACGAAGAAAACCTCACGGACGTGCTCGAGGCTGCCGGCGTCGACGTCGAGGAATCCCGCGTCAAGGCGCTCGTCGCCGCGCTGGAGGACGTCGACATCGAGGAAGCCGTCGAGACGGCCGCCGCGGCGCCCGCCGCTGGCGCAGCCGCCGGTGGCGCTGCTGAAGCCGAGACCGAGGAGGTCGAGGTTGCCGAAGAAGAGGAAGCGGAAGAAGAGGAAGCCGCCGAGGAAGAAGAGGAAGAAGAAGGCGAGGAAGGCGAAGGCCTCGGCGAGCTCTTCGGATAACCTCCGGCTTCCCGGAGCGCGTCCACACGGGCGCACCGACCTCGACGCGGACTCGACGTTCGACTCCCGTTTTTTCTTGACTCACACCGTACAGCGACGCCACCACTCCTCTCGAAAGCTGCTACTGACAGTCTCGCCTATCGCCGAATTTTTGCCCCCTTCCGGAGAGGCGTACCCATGCTCTTCCCACCGGAGATCGAAACCGACCGACTGCAGTTCCGGCGGCTCTGCCACGAGACGGTGGACGTCTTCGACTATCACGAGGTGTGTTCACCGCAAGAGCCTGGAATCGAGGATGTGACCGAGTTCCTCCCGTGGGACGTTCACGAGACGGTCAAGGCGACGGCCGACTACCTCGATGAACTCGAACGGAAGTGGGAGAACGGGACACGCGCGGAGTACGTGCTCCGACCGAAGGACGGGGAGCCCGGCGCGGGCAAGATTGCCGGGGCGGGCGGACTGATCGTTGCCTGGGAGAAGCGAACGGGCCACCCAGCGATCTGGCTACGGAAGGAGTTCTGGGGCCGTGGCTACTCGGGCGAAAGGGCGGATGCAATAATCGAGCTGGCCTTTGACCGACTCGACCTGGAGCTCGTCGCAATCCCGGTTCAGGACGGAAACGAGCGATCCAGACGGGCCGTCGAGAAGTACGTCGAGGTGCACGGCGGCCAGTACGAAGGTGTCGTTCGGAATTCGGCCGTTCGTCCGGACGGCACCGTCATCGACCATCACCGATACACGATCACCAAATCGCAGTTCACCAAGCCGCAGTCGCAGTGAGGTCAGTCGCGCCGCCGCGAGCGAACGACGGCGAGGTAGCCGCCCAGCCCAGCGAAGAACGCAGGATAGATCACGCCAGCACTGAACGTCGCCCAGAGGATGCTCGGCATGATCGTCCCGCCTTCACCGGGGACCCGGAGCAGAAACGCCCCGAACAGCCCGAGTGGGGCCGTGCCGGTGAATAGCAGAGCCGCCTTCTTCGCGCGACGCATGCCGAAGGTCGTGTCGATGTCACGCGTCGCGAGCGCGCCGGCGACGGTGTAGACGACTGCGGGTATCAACAGGAAGAGCAGAGGGAGGCCGCCGGATTCGAGCAGGAGGTTGATCGCGATCGAGGCCCTGAACTGCGCGCCTGTCGAGACGGGCACCGACAGCGGCACCAGCTGCGCGTTATAAAAGAGGTGGCCTGCGGCGACGGGCGTCGACACGACGCTCGGTGCCAGCACGTCCGTCAGCGAGAGCGTGAATGACGAGAGTTCGAACTGCGCGCTCGCGAGCAGTGACTGGTACTTCCAGGCCGCCAGTGGGAGGAACGCGAGGTAGCTGACGAGGAACGCAGCGACGCCGTACGGCGCGCGCTTCCCGGCCGGGTACCGAACGCGGGTATCGCGGGGACCAACCATAGGAGATTCCTCCGACTCGGTCGACATAAGACGGGTGGTTCCGGCGGATGCAACAGGGTTTCCGCCGCATGTGTGGCGAGTTCGGTCATGGTCCTCACGTAGCGCTCCGCTGGAGTGACTTGCCAGTGGTCGTCAGGTGCTTCTGATAAAACGTCGTGCCGTCGGCGTTTGCGACGTCGACGGCAGGTTCCTGTTTCGAACAGCGACCGAAGTCGAATGCGGGCGCGAGCCTTACTGGAAGGCGGCGGGGCCGACTTCCTCATCCGTCTCGACGTCCGCTTTCTGGAACTGCTCTTCGATCTCCTCGTACTTCTCCTTGGACTCCTCGGTCACGCTCGGGCCGACTTCCTCGAGCGCCTCCTCGAAGTGGGCCATCGTGATGCGCACGTTGCCGACGGATTCGGCAAGGTCCTCGGGGGAGACGCTCCCGATGAACTCGCGGGAGGCCGCCATCGAGGCCTCGCGAGTGAGCGCCTCGATGTCGGCGCCGACGTAGTTCGTCGTGCGGCGGGCGAGCTCGTCGATGTCGACGTCGTCCGCGAGCGGCTTCTCGCGAGTGTGGACCTCGAGGATCTTCCGGCGCGCCTCCTCGTCGGGCACCGGCACGTGGATGTGGCGGTCCAGCCGACCGGGGCGAAGCAGCGCGGAGTCGATGAGGTCTGGACGGTTCGTCGTCGCGATGACGACGACGTCCTCGAGCGATTCGAGCCCGTCCAGCTCGGTGAGGAGCTGGGAGACGACGCGCTCGCTGACGCCGGAGTCGCCGGTGTTCTGGCCGCGCTCCGTGGCGATGGCGTCGATCTCGTCGAAGAAGACGACGGTCGGTGCGTTCGACCGGGCCTTCTCGAAGATCTCGCGGACGCCCTTCTCGGACTCCCCGACGTACTTGTTCAGCAGCTCGGGGCCCTTGATCGAGATGAAGTTGGACTCGCTCTCGTTGGCGACCGCCTTCGCGAGCAGGGTCTTCCCCGTGCCCGGCGGGCCGTACATGAGGACGCCCTTGGCGGCCTCCATGTCGAGCGTCTCGAACACCTCGGGGTAGTCGAGGGGCCACTGGATCGTCTCGCGGAGGCGCTCCTTCGTCTCCTCGAGCCCACCGACGTTGTCCCAGGTAATGTCGGGGACCTCGACGAAGACCTCACGGAGGGCGGAGGGTTCGATCCCCTTCATCGCCTGCTTGAAGTCGTTCTCGGTGACCTGGATGGACTCCAGAACGTCGGCGTCGATCTCGTCGGATTCGAGGTCGATGTTGGGCCGGATGCGCCGGAGGGCGTGCATCGCGGACTCCTTCGCGAGCGACTCGAGGTCGGCCCCGACGAAGCCGTGGGTGTTCTCCGCGTACTCGTCGAGGTCGATCTCGTCGACCAGCGGCATGTTCCGCGTGTGGACCTGCAGGATCTCCTTGCGGCCGTCGCGGTCCGGGACGCCGATCTCGATTTCGCGGTCGAAGCGGCCACCGCGGCGCAGGGCGGGGTCGATGGCGTCGACCCGGTTCGTCGCCCCGATGACGACGACCTGGCCGCGCTCCTCGAGCCCGTCCATCAACGAGAGTAGCTGGGCCACGACGCGGCGCTCCACGTCGCCGCCGGCCTCCTCGCGCTTCGGGGCGATGGCGTCGAGCTCGTCCATGAAGATGATCGCCGGGGCGTCCTCGGTGGCCTCCTCGAAGATCTCACGGAGCTGCTCCTCGCTCTCGCCGTAGTACTTCGACATGATCTCCGGGCCGGAGA
>JBDGPU010000100.1:0-11118 GCA_042219525.1 Halopenitus sp. | reverse complement strand
CCGGCGCCGAGGTGTTGCGGTTCCGGCGCCGGCCGAGGCTGGGGAGGGCTGAGGCCTGCGGTCGCTGTGCGGTGCTGTCGCGGTTGCCGTTGCGGTAGCAGTCCTGGCGGACTGAAAGGGCGATGGCCGGTCGCGCCACAGGGGAGTCGCTGCACCGACCTCTATCCACGGCGGGCGTTGCTGAGAGCCGTGGATATGTCGTGCAGCGACCGCGAGCGGCCGAGGGCTTTCAGGAAGTTTGCGGTGCTGTAAAGTGTAGCAGCGTCTGCACCTATAAGTGCGGTTTATAAGCAAGAGCGGCCGAGGGCTTTCAGGAAGTTTGCGGTGCTGTAAAGTGTAGCAGCGTCTGCACCTATAAGTGCGGTTTATAAGCAAGAGCGGCCGAGGGCTTTCGAGGAGTCTGCAGTGCTGTCGAGAGCAAGACCGTATCACCTGTTTAAACCAATTTATAAAGAGCGGCCAAGGGCTTTCGAGGAGTCGCGGTCCAGTATAGCAGCGTCTGTACCTATAAGTCCGGTTTATAAGCTAAAGAATCAGAATACCGCCGTCGAGACCCCGCCAACCCAGAATTACGGTTCGTATTGCTCGATGTTCTCCCAGACTTCGGTCATACGCTCACCAGTCAGCTCCACCAGCTGCTCGACGTCTTCCTCACACCCACCGGGCGCACAGCCCAGGTCACGGATCGCTTTCGTCGTCGAGAGGTGGTGGACGTGGACGCAGTCCTCGCCCTCGCGCTCGTAGATGGCCGTCGTGCACGGGAGCATCCCGGCGAGCTGCTGGTCGATGCCGATGGCGTCGCGGGCGATCTCGGGGTGACAGACCACGAGCAGGGCCGTGCGCTCGACGTCGTCCCCGAGCATCCCCTCGATCATCTGGTCGAGCCGGGTCACCTGGACGGTCTCGAAGTCGGCGAGTTCGTGCTCCAGCTGGACGAACGGGATCACGTCCTCGAAGTCGGCGTCGAGCGTCGTGTGCAGGGCCTCCTCGGCCGTCGGGGCGGGGCTCGGGCTCTCGGCCGCGTCGCCAGCGTTCGGCGCGTCGCTCATGAACACGGGTCAGCAGGCCTCGGGTAAAAATACTCGCGTCGAACGCGTTCGTCCGGCGCTCACGCGAGCGACGACTGGCGAGCTAGGACCGACGAGCTACGACCGACGACGCCGAACGCGCTTCGCGTAGCCAACGATGCCGCCGACGAAGAGCCCGAAGAAGGCGAACGCGGGCAACAGCATGATCCCGTGAGCGAGCGCGAGCGCGACGTACTCGCCGAACACCCACGTCGCGGCGACGTAGGGGAACCCGCTGGCAACGTAGCCGCCGTACGCGAGGACGGTCAGCAGGTAGCAACAGCCGCCGGCGACGCCCGCGAGCGGCGCGTCGACCCAGCCCGCGTCGGGTGCCGTGAGCAGCGCTGCGAGCACCGGGCCGATCAGACCGACGAGGAACACCCGCGGATCCATCGTCAGCTCGATGCCAACGAACGCGATCAGCGCCGCGGCCTGTAGCAGCGCCCCGTAGACGACCGGGGGTCGCAGGTGGTCACGCAGCCGACTGTTCGGCGTGTGGCTGCGGACGAACTCGGTCGGGAGGGCCATTGCCGGATGTGTCGCTGGCGACCTATAAGGGCGTTTTCCCACGGACTGACCCGGGTCGGTCTGGCCCGATACGAAAAGTGGGTTCACGCCTCGTCGCTTCACTCCCTGCGTTCGTTGAATGGGCACGGTGGGATTCGAACCGGAGGAAGACGGTCCGGGCTGCTCGCTTCGCTGCGCTGCCGGGCTGCGACTTCCAGGGTTCGAATCCCCGGTGCCGCTGCTCCTCACATTCGTTCGGAGACAGCGGGCACGGTGGGATTCGAACCCACGACCGTCGGATAACTTCCCACACGACGAACGTCGCGCGGTTAGAAGTCCGACGCTCTATCCAGGCTGAGCTACGTGCCCTCACCCGGGACTCTTGCCCGCTGGTAAAAAGACGTTAGGTTCCGAACCCACGAAGCCCCGCTCCGCAGGGCTTAACATCGCCGCCGGCGGATTTCCCGTCAATGCGCGTAATCGGTACCGTCGGACTGCCCGGTAGCGGAAAGGGCGAAGCCGCGGCAGTCGCGGAAGCGGAGGGGATCCCCGTCGTCGTCATGGGCGACGTCATCCGCGAGGAGTGTCGCCAGCGCGGGCTCGATCCGGCCGAGCACCACGGCGAGATCGCCGGCACGCTCCGCGAGGAGGAGGGCGACGACGTCATCGCGGAGCGGACGATCCCCCGCATCCGCGAGGCCGCCGCGGACGCCGACGCCGACGCGGTCCTCGTCGACGGCCTCCGCTCGACCGTCGAAGCCGAGCGCTTCCGCGACGCCTTCGGCGACGACTTCAAACTCGTTGCCATCGAGGCCCCCTTCGAGGTCCGCGCGGAGCGACTCAGCGAGCGCGGGCGCGACCAGTCGGACATGGACCTCGAAGCCCTCCGCGAGCGGGACAGCCGCGAACTCGAACTCGGCCTCGGCGACACGATGGCCGAAGCCGACCTCGAAATCGACAACACCGGCTCGCTCGAGGCGTTCCGCGACAAGGTCCGGGACGTCCTCGGCGTCCTCGGTGAGGCCGGAAAGCTTGATGCGACGGGGGACGGCGAGGCTGACAATTCCGAGCTGGAGGCAGACCAATGATCTACAGCATCGACGTCAACATCGAGGCGCCAGTCCGGGACACGGAGGTCACCGACCGCGTCGCCGACTCGGTGACGAACGTGTTCCCGAACGCCGACCTCACCCACGAACCCGGCAAGCTCGTCGCGGAGGGCCACTCGCTCGACGCGTTCGCCGACGTGCTCCACGAGCAGGAGATCCTCGACACGGCCCGCCGCGAGTTTCACAACAACGCGACCGAGGACGGCTTCTCGTTCGCGCTGAAGAAGCAGGCCGCCTACGAGGGCGTCGTCAACTTCTCCGTCGGCAACCCCGACGAGCTCGGCGACATCGAGGTCGACGTGACCGTCCGCGAGCCCGACGTCCACGACTTCATCGACTACCTCGTCCCCGAAACTGAGGAGGGGACGCCGGTCGAGGGCGGCCGCGAGTACGGCGAGCGTCGGGAGGCGCAACGCGAGACGCGCCGCGAACCCGACGCCAGCGAGTACTGACGCCGGCAAGCGCCGGGCCGACGAAGACGAGTTCCGGAGCTAGATCCTCGGCTCCCCACTTCCACTTCTACGACTCCGTTGCTTCCGCGCCGTAGACGACGCGGACCCGGACTTCCACGCTCACGTCACCGGGTTCGACGCTCGTTGCCGCGTCGCCCCCTGCCTGCGCCGGCGAGGCGTACTCCGCGTGGATCGTCCGCGTTTCCGCCGTCGACACCGACTGGACGCCGACGATCTCGAGGCCGGCGCTGTCGGCGATCACTGTCGCGTCGCTTTTTGCGCTCGCCATCGCGTCCTTCAGGGCACGCTCGCGGACTTTCGCTGCGCGTTCCTCGCTCAGACCGAACTGGACCCGGTCGATCTGGTCCGCACCGTTGCCGATGGCAACGTCGATGACCTCACCGACGGCGTCGACCTTGTGGATCTCGACCGCGTACGTGTGGATACCGACGTATTTCTTCGTCTCCTCCTGCTTGCGGGATTCGCGGTCCTGTCGCACGTCGTAGCGAACGGTCCGGATCTGGTCGTCCGACAGTCCCCAGTCGCGCAGCGCCGCGAGCAACGTCTCGTCCTCTTTGGCGAGTTCCTCACGGACAGCGCCGGGATCCGACCCGGTCGCCCGGACGCTCAGCCGGATCGTCGCGCGGTCCGGGTCGGCCGTCGCCTCGCCGTTCGCCATCACTTCGATCGTCCGGTCCGATGCCGCCGTCACGTTGTCGGCGTCGGCGCGCTCGTCGGTCGTGTCGGTTCCGTCCGTCACTGCCACCCCGCCACAGCCGGCGAGCAGGACGAGCACGACCACCGCGAGGACGCCGCTGAGTCGTCGGTCCATATCCGAGCCGACACCTGGAGCGGCCTAATAAGAGCCGGTGGCACAAAGAGCGATTTGTCCGACGAGAGCCCTTTTAGACGCTCGAAACGCCCGTTCCGCAGCCGCCGGTCGGCCGCGAACGACGCGGCCTCACGAGGACGTTTCCATCGTCACGACGCGGAGCTCGACCGTGATCGACTCGTCGATGACGGCCTCGATCCGCTCGTCGATCCGCTCCGCGAGGCCGTCGATGGAGCCCCCCGATTCGATGCCGACGGTGACCACCACGCGTTCGGGTTCCCGGGGCGGGAGCGTCCCCTTCCGCTCGATCTGGAGCCCGACGAGCTGGATCTGTGCGTCGGCCCGTTCGAGTTCCTCTTTCACCGCGTCGTTGATCTCGGCTTCCGTCGTCGCCGCGGCGTAGGAATCGTAGGTGACGCCGCCGAGGAACAGCGAGAGGATGGCGATCGCGGCGACGAGGACCGACGCCCGCTTGACGAGCGCGGCCTTCGCCTCCTCCTCGCGGAACCAGGCCTCGGGGCGATACCCCTTGTACCACAGCATGAGCAGCGCGGCGAGGTTGATCGAGAGGACGTTGACCAGGACGAGCACGCCGGACCCGAGCGCGAGCCGAGGGATCCGGAACGCGACGCCGATGCCGACGGCGGCGGCCGGCGGGATCAACGCGACCGCGATCATGACGCCCACCAGCGCGGAGGAGACGCCGCTCATCAGGGAGACGATCCCGGCGACGCCCGCGCCGATGGCGACGGCGAGGACGAGGACGTTCGGCGCGACGCGCTCCGCGATCTCCGGGATCGCGAGCGGGTCGAGTCCGGGCGGGACGAGGTTCAACGCCCGCAGCCCCGCGGCGAAGACGGCCGCGCTGACGACGGCGAGGCCGATGCCGACCGCCTGCAGCCGGATCCCGGTCCGGAACAGCTCCTCGTCGTCGACGACGGTGCCGACGGCGGCGGACAGCGCCGGCCCGATCAGCGGCGCGATCACCATCGACCCCACGACCGTCGCCGGCGAGCCGAGGAGGAGCCCCCCGGTCGCGATCACTGCGGAGATCACCGTCATCAGCACGTACGTCGACGTGTTAGAGACGAGCCCCTCCGCTTTCGTCTGGAGCTCCTCGCGGGCGATCCGGTCGCTGCTGTACTCGGATTCCTCCGCGTACTCCTCCTCTAACTGCTCGAATCGGCGGGAGATGACCGTTTCCGCCTCGGTGATGACCGTGTACGTCGATTCGTCGATGCCGGCCTCGCGGAGCGTGTCGAGGACGGGTTCGACCGCGGCCGTGGGGATGGGAAAGGTGACGACGGCCGTGAACTCCCGGCCGCTCGTCTCGTCGGTGACGACGTAGTCGATCCCCTCCTCGTCGAGCGCCTCGATGACCGCCTGGCGCTTGCCCGCCGGGACCATCACCTGTACGAGTCGCACACTGGCGACTCGAAGCGACGTGGCTTAAAAACGGGGGACTGCGAAGCAGCGTGCCCGTCGGACAGGAGACGTAGGTTCAAGTCACTCCGCCGTGACATTCACCTCGTGAAACGGGATCGAACGGAGATCGACGATCCAGGGCGAACGACGTCGCGACGAGCCGCACTGAAGGCCGCGGGCGGGCTGGGAGTTGCTGGGCTGGCCGGCTGTCTCGGTGGCAAGAAAACGACGGACAGCATCACGCTCGGCACCCTCAACGTGTTCCCGATGATGCAGTGGTTCGTCATCGAGCAGCAGGGCTGGTACGACGAGGCACTCGACGTTGAGGTGAAAGTCGAAACCTTCGGCGGTGGGCCGGGCGTCATCCAGGCGTTCGCCAGCAAGGAGATCGACTTCGCGTACGTCGGGATCAGCCCGGGTGCCATCGCGATCGCGAAGGGGATCCCTTCGAAGGTCGTCGCCGCGAACGTCATCGAACCGAACGTGATGGTCGCCAACGAGAAATTCCGTACGCTCTGGGCCGAGCACGGCAAGGACGCCTTCGCGAAGTTCCGCGAGCAGGAGGGACGGCGCCCGTCGTTCGCGACGCTCCCCGCGGGCTCGACGCCCGACGTGTTCCTGCGGTACTGGATCACCGAACAGCTCGGCCTCGATCTGAAGGAAGCTGTTAACGTCAAACGGATGGGGGCGAGCGCGCTCCGCTCGACGCTCGTCTCCGGGAAAGTGGACGGCGGCAGCGTCATCGAACCGATCCGGACGCTCCTGATCGAGAACACCGAGCAAATGCGACCGTTCCGGTACGCCGGTGAGATCATGCCCGGCCAGCCGGGAGCGGTGCTCCAGCCCAGCCAGTCGCTCATCGACAAGCAGCCGGAAATCGTCGGCTCGCTCGTCGAACAGCACGTCCGCGCGACGGAGTTCATCAAGGCGAACCGCGAGAAGGCGGCGACCATGGCCAGCAAGTCGGTCGGGACGGACGTGTTGCCGAAGGACGTGTCGAAGCGAGCGATCAAGTCGCCGGCGTCCAACTTCATCAGCGACCCGCGCCAGATCGTCGACAAGACGCTCGTCTACAACGACTTCCACCGGCGGATCGGCAAGGTCGACAAGGACCTCTCGGAAGGGGACGTCTTCGACCACAGCTTCTACAAAGACACCACATGAGCGCCGACTCGTCGGTCGGCGAGCGGGCCTACGGCTACCTGCTCGGGGACGGTGACGACGCGGACGGCGCCCGAACGCTGGGGATTCAGCTGGGCGCGCTCGCGGCGTTCGTCGTCGTCTGGTGGCTCGGCGCCCTCGTGAGCCCGGCACGAATCCTCCCGGCGCCGCCGGCAGTTGTCGCCGTCCTCGCCGCGGACGTCCTCTCCGGACAGGTGTTCCGGCTCATCGTCCAGAGCCTGCTCCACTACGTCCCCGGCCTGTTCGTCGGCAGCACCCTCGGGATCGCTGCCGGGTTCGCCGTGGGCTGGAGCCGTTTCGCCGAGCTCACGATCGGCACGGTGGCGCAGGTGCTCCGCCCGATCCCCCCGCTCGCGTGGATCCCCTTCGCGATCATCTGGTTCGGCCTGAGCCACGCCAGCGCGGCGTTCCTCGTCGCGATCGTCACGTTCTGGATCACCTACTACAACGCCGAGGGTGGCGTGCAGGCGGTCGACCAGCAGTTCCTCGACGTCGCTCGGTCGCTCGGAACGACGAGCGACACCCGGCTCCTGCGGAAGGTCGTCTTCCCGAGCGCGTTGCCGGAGCTGTTCACCGGCTTCCGGACCGCGGCCGGGCAGGCCTGGATGGTGATGGTCGCCGCGGAGCTCATCGGCGCCCCCGGCATCGGCCGGCATCTGTGGGACGCCGCGAACTTCCTGAGCACGGACGTCGTCATCGCGTACATGCTCGTCATCGGCATCCTGTTCCTCCTGACGGACCGACTCGTGCTGGCAGTCCAGCGCCGGGTGATAACATGGCAATGAACGGCGCCAGCGACGATGATGGCGCTGGCGACAGCACCGGCAACGACGTCGGTGGCGACGATGCCGTCACCGACGGCGGCACCGAGGCCACCCGCGAGATCGAGGTCGACGACGTTTCGAAGGTGTTCACCGAGGACGGCGGCGCGATACAGGCCCTCGACGGCGTCGACTTCGACGTCCACGAGGGGGAGTTCGTCTGCATCGTCGGCCCCTCGGGCTGCGGGAAGAGCACGCTGTTCCGGATCATCGCCGGGCTCGAGACGCCGACCGAGGGCGAGGTCCGGGTCGGCGGGCAGCGCGTGACGGAGCCGGGGCCGGACAGGGGGATGGTGTTCCAGGACGACGCGCTGTTCCCGTGGCGGACGGCCTACGAGAACGTCAAATACGGCCTGGAGGAGGTCGGCCCGCCCGCGGGCGAGACCGTCGCGGAGCGCGCGGAGTACTGTCTGGAGCTGGTCGGACTGGCCGAGTTCGGCGACAGCTACCCGAAAACGCTTTCTGGCGGCCAGCGCCAGCGCATCGGCATCGCCCGCGCGCTCGCGGTCGATCCGCCGACGCTTCTGATGGACGAACCCTTCGGCAGCCTCGACGAGCGCACGAAGGCGTCATTGCACGGGGAGCTCCTCGACATCTGGTCGACGACCGAGAAGACGGTCCTCTTCGTCACCCACGACGTCGAGGAGGCGGTGTATCTCGCCGACCGGATCATCGTGTTCACCGACCGACCGGGCTCCGTCGCGGAGGAAGTCCCCGTCGACGTGGAGCGCCCGCGCGACCGCACGGGTGACGCCTTCGTCGAGGTCAAATCCCGCGTCCTCTCGCACTTCCGGGAGTAGGGTCCCTCGTTCGCCCGGCTCTGCGGCCCCACCTCTCTCCTATCGGTCCGGCGCCTTCTCCGCCAGTACCGGGATTTCGGCTAGCCGGTCGTCGTCGAGCGCGTCCCAGTCGACGCCGTCGGGGCGGTCGTACGGCGTCTCCGTCCGGATAGTGCGCTCGGGTGTGATAATCAGGTCCATCGCCACGTCGTGGGCGTCCGGGGCGGGGGCCGCTAGCTGCTCGGGCTCCTCGGAATCACTCTCGCCAGCGACGACCTGGCGTTCGTGGACCGTCGTCGCGACCGTCGTATCGGCGTCGACGGCGTCGATCTCGCGGAGCAGCGCCCACTCGAGGTCGCTGTAGCCTTCGCCCTTCCCGATGCGCGCGCCGTCCTCGGTGACGGCGACCGAGCCCGAGACGACCAGGTCGACGTGGTCGACCTCGTCAGGCCCGACCGGCGTGCCGTGCGTCGAGATGCCCGAGACCGTCGTCGCGTCGTCGACGTCCTCGACCTCGGCGGGGTCGAGCCGGAGGAACGGCTGCGCGTCGCGGAGCCGGGGCTGGGCGACGTAGAGGGTCTTGCCGGCGCGCAAAGCGGCGCGGCGCACCGGCAGCTGTGGCGCGTCCGGGTTCGCCTTCACCGTCTCGGCGGCGTTCCACGCCGGCGTCTCGGTGAGCCGCTCGGCCGCGTCGTCCGCGCCCGCGAAGTTCGGGATCCGGTCGTGGGGCGGAAACGGGAATCGGGCGATCCCCTCGTCCTCGAGCGCGTCCCAGATCCGGTCGCGAACGGCCTGTTTCTCCATGCGCGTCACTATGACGGCCGGATCCAAAGGGGTCGCGATCGGGGCACGACCAGGCCGCGATCGCGCAGGGACGGAGAAAGCCACAGGACCTGCCACTACCTCCGACCTAATACGGGCCGGCCACGTATAGCCCGGTATGTCCGACCACATGCATCTGAATCTCTTCACCATGAACTCGGTGGAGCACGTCTCGCCGGGCTCGTGGCGCAATCCGGGCGACCAGTCCCACCGGTACACGGACCAGGACTACTGGACCGAGGTCGCGCGCACGGCCGAGTGCGGGGGCTTCGACGCGGTGTTCTTCGCCGACGTCCGCGGCATCTACGACGTCTACGGCGACGACCGCGACACGGCCATCGAGAAGGGCGTCCAGACGCCGGCCAACGACCCGGAGCTCGTCATTCCGGCGATGGCGGAGGTCACCGACGACCTCGGCTTCGCCGTGACGCGCTCGACGACGTACACCCACCCCTACCAGCTGGCCCGCGAGTTCTCGACGCTCGACCACCTCACCGACGGCCGCGTCGCATTCAACGTCGTAACCTCCTACCTTCAATCGGCCGCCGAGAACCTCGGGCTCCACGAGCGCATGGACAAGCAGACGCGGTACGACCGCGCCGACGAGTTCCTCGACGTCTGCTTCAAGCTCTGGGATGACTCCTGGGAGGACGACGCCGTGGAGATCGACCGCGAGAACGGACGCTATTCGGACCCGGAGAAGGTCCACGCCATCGACCACGAGGGCGAGTTCTTCGACGTGCCCGGGCCGCACGGCTGTGAGCCCTCACCTCAGCGCACGCCGGTGATCTACCAGGCCGGCTCCTCCGACCGCGGGCGCGACTTCGCCGCGCACAACGCCGAAGCCGTCTTCGCCAGCCAGCCGACCGAGGAGGGCGTCCGGGAGTACGTCGAAGACGTGAAGAGCCGCGCGGCCGACGCGGGCCGTGACCCCGACGCGCTGCGCTTCTTCATCGGCGTCGTCCCTATCGTCGGCGAGACGGAGGAGATCGCGCAGGCGAAGTACGAGAGCTACACGGACAACGTCGACGTCGAGGCCACCCTCGCGCTGCTCTCGGGCTTCCTCGACATGGATCTCTCCGAACTCGACCCGGACCAGAAGGTCGAGCACATCGAGACGGACGCGATCCAGGGCACGATGAACGCCTTCACGAAGGCTCAGCCGGACCGCGAGTGGACCGTCCGCGAGGTCGCGGAGTTCTGCGGGCTCGGCACCACCTCACCCAAGATCGTCGGCACCCCGGAGCAGGTCGTCGACGAACTGGAGTACTGGTACGACGACGTCGGCGTCCACGGCTTCAACGTGAAGGAGGTCGTCCGCCCGGACTCGCTGCAGGACTTCGTCGACCTCGTCGTCCCCGAACTCCAGGAGCGCGGGCTCGTCCGCGACCCCGACGACTACGAGGGCGACACCCTCCGCGAACGGCTCCAGGGCGCGGGCAACTCCAAGCTGCGCGAGGATCACCCGGCCAAGCAGTAGGACTCAAGCACATTTCCGTATCCTCCCCTTTTCGCTAGTCTCAGGCCTCTACTCGCCGGAAACTTTTCACAATGTGTCGGGAATTGCTGCCGCCCCCGGCACCCTTAAGTAATCACACCCGTTGGTTTCAGGTGACGCTTCGTCTGGAGGGCCGAAGCGTCAGCGGGGACCTATTGGGCGGCACGCCAGGGCCGTTTTTGGCCGGGCGTGGCGCCTTTCCTTTCGACGCTATCCCGAGTAGCGGTGGCTTTCTTCGTATCGAACGAGTCCACTGCTTAGTGATCACACTCACAAGCGTGGTTTGCTGGGTCAGTCGTTACCAGAGACACCACTCAGCATGCCCAGAAAGCCCCAGCCGCTGAGACGGTCGCTTTCTGCGTGGTTTGTACGGCTGTCGGTGCTTGCGACACCACTCAGCATGCCCAGAAAGCCCCAGCCGCTGAGACGGTCGCTTACTACGTGGTTTGTACGGTTATCGATGCTTGCGATACCACTCGGCACACCCAGAAAGCCCCAGCCGCTGAGGCGGTCGCGCTGCTCGCTGCGCTCCTCACCCGGCTCGCTCACTGCGTTCGCTCGCCGGGTTCCGGTGCTTACGTCGCAGGGCGTCCCGCTCAGCGGCTGCCCCTTTCAGTCCCGCCC
>JBDGPU010000102.1:0-11186 GCA_042219525.1 Halopenitus sp. | reverse complement strand
GCGCGACCGCCTCAGCGGCTGGGGCTTTCTGGGCATGCTGAGTGGTGTCGCAAGCATCGACAACCGCACCAACCACGCACAAAGCGACCGTCTCGGAAGCTGGGGCTTTCAAAACGTGCTGAGTGGTACAGCAAGTAACTACAGCCGGAATCGCCTTTAAATACGAACGCTCAGCGACTGGGGCTTCCTAGACATGCCGAGTGGTGTCGCAAGGGACGACAGCGTCGCAAACCACGGTCAAGCGTCGAGGAATGCAGGAATTGAGAGCTCTCGCAGTTCTTCGTACAGCAAATGTCGCGGATGCCGGTCGAACCATCGCACGGCGTCGATCTCGTCAGGATGCGGCCGGAGGGTGCCACCGACCGGTCGTGCTTCGAACACGGCGAGGAGCCGGTGAATCGGCGGACGCTCGTCGTCGGTGGTCGTGATCCGGAGGTGGGTCATGATGCCGACGCCATCGACGTCGACTTCGAGGCCGGTTTCCTCCCTGGTTTCCCGGATCGCGGTTGCAACGAGGGATTCACCGGGTTCGTGGTGCCCGCTCGGTTCGGACCAGGTGTCCCGGTCACACTCGTTGACGAATAGCACGCGGCCGTCCCGCCGCGTGACCCAGGTGCCGGCGCCGCCGAGGGTGCCTCGGGCGACCCGGCCGACGTAGTCGGCGTACGTCTCGGCGTCGACCGTCCACTCCTTGGAGCCGACGGATACTTCGTCGAACCTCTCCCGGTGGTCAGCGAGCACGTCTTCGACCCGCTCCCGCGAGCGCTCGCTGGCGGCGGCAGGCTGCATAGCGTAGCGTTCGGACGGCGGCAAATAAAACGCCCCGACGAAGCTACAGCATCCACTGCATGGCCCGCCCGAGTCGGTGCGCGCTCTGAATCGCCGTGATCTTCGCGATCGAGCCCGCACGCAGGGCGGTCCACTTTCCGGTCGTTCCGCTCTTGATGGCTCCAACTTTGGCGTAGTAGCGCGATTTCCGCGCGGCGGCGATGGCGTAGTGTCTGGCCGCCATCGGGATGGGTGCGCGCTTGCCTTCGACGGTGGTCGTCCCCTCGCGGATGGCGTCGAGGACGTCCTGGGCGGTCACGTCGGCAACGTCGTCGACGCCCTCGATTTCGATGTCCGTGTAGGCGCGCCCGACGTACTCGAGCATGTGCGCGTCGCTCGCGGCGAGCCCGGGGTAGTCGTTGGCGACGGCGAACCGACGCGCGCGACGGTTCCGGAAGCCCGTGAAGAGCCAGGCGTTGAACACCTCGATCGCGTCGCAGTCGGCGAGGTGGCGCTTCCGGATGCCGTGGCGCGAGCGCTGGAAGGGATGGGGAACGACCGCGACGCCGCCGTGCTCGCGCACCCAGGCGACGGTTTCGGCCAGGGGCCTGCGGTGGGGCGGCATCTCGTCGACACCGATCGCGAGCAAGTGGCCGTGCGCCGTCGACACCTCCACGCCCGGGATGCCGACGAGCCCGTACTCGGAGGCCAGCTCCGCAGCACGACGGGACTCGGCCATCACGTCGTGGTCCGTAATGACGACGGCGTCGAGCTCGATGTCCGCGGCGTGCTCCAGGATGAGCTCGACCGGCTCGTGGCCGTCGTAGGATTCCTCGGAGTGGACGTGGGGGTCGATGCTGACGGTGACGCTCACACCCCTGGTTCGCGGGCGACGGATAAAAGGGCTCCCGCGGGCTGATCCTGACACCTGGATTACAAAAATAGAATTTCGGGAACGATTATGAAGGATACCATGGTGGTATGGGGTATGAGCGTGCCAGCCACGTATCAGGAAGCGGTCGACCTCGAGGCGCTCCAGGAATCGGGTCGCGAACTCATCGCCATCGACGGCGTTCCCATCGCCGTCTTCTACCACGAAGATGAGGTGCGCGCAGTCAACAACCGATGCCCGCACATGGGGTTCCCTCTGACCGAGGGCACCGTCGACGAAGGCATCCTCACGTGCGAGTGGCACCACGCGCGGTTCGAACTCTCCTGCGGGGACACCTTCGACCCGTGGGCCGACGACGTGGAAACGTACCCGACCGAGATCGAGAACGGTACCGTCTACGTCGACCCGAACCCCCAGCGCGACGAGCCCCCGCGCGAGCGCTGGATGGGTCGGCTGGAAGATGGGCTCGAACGCAATCTCCGGCTCGTCATCGCGAAAGCCGCCGTCGGGCTCGGCGAGGCCGACATGCCCATCGCGGACCAGATCCGGACCGGCGTCGAGTTCGGGACCACCTACCGCGAGGGCGGCTGGAGCTCCGGGCTGACCATCCTCACCGCCCTCGGCAACGTTGCCGACGACCTCGACGAACGGGACCGCCAGCGCGCGATGTACCAGGGGCTGACGGAGGTCGCAAACGACTGCGCCGACCAGCCGCCGAAGTTCGACGAGGACGAGTTCGACACGCGGGAAGTCTCCTTCGAGCGCCTGAAGTCCTGGTTCCGCAACTGCGTCGAGGTGCGCGACGCCGATGGCGCCGAGCGCTCCCTCCGGACCGCCGTCGCCTGCGGCTACGACGACGCCGAACTCGCGGAGATCGTCGCCAGCGCCGCGACCGACCACCGGTACCTCTCGACGGGTCACGTCTTCGACCACTTCAACAAGACCACGGAGGCGCTCGACACCATCGGCTGGGAGCACGCCGACGACGTCCTCGCGAGCCTCGTCGACGGCCTCGTGAACGCCCAGCGCAGCGAGGAGCTCTCCTCGTGGCGCCAGCCAGACGACCTCGCCGGGATGTGCGAGGACACCTTCGAGCGCCTCGACGGCCTCGTCGCCGAGGGCGAGGGGAAAGAGTGGACGAAGCCGGACGACTTCACGGAGCGCCTGCATTCCGACGAGCCGGAACCGGTGTTCGAGGCTCTCGAAGCGGCGATCCGCGACGGCGCGACGGTCGAGGAACTCGCCCGCGCCGTCGCGCTCGCGGCCGGCAAGCGCGTCGCCCAGTTCAGCACGAACAACGAGTTCAACGACTGGAACACGGTCCATCACACGTTCACCTACGCCAACGCCGTCCACCAGATGGCCAAGCGCACGGCGCCGGTCGAGCTGTATCGAGGCGTCGTCGACGCCGCGGTCAACGTCTACCTCGACCGCTTCCTCAACACGCCGCCCGCGCCGTACCCGAGCGAGAATCCGGACGCGGACCCCGACGACGCCATCGAGGAGCTCCGGCTCTGCTTCGAGACGGAAGGCGAGGTGAACCGCGCCGGGAAGATGGCCGCGCACTTCCTCGACGCCGGCGGCGACCCGGCCAGGCTGAAATCGGTCCTCGGCAACGCGCTGCTGATCGAGGACACCGGCTTCCACACGTTCCAGGCGCTGGAGGCCGGCTTCCAGCAGTTCGACGACCGTGAGGACCCCGAAGCGCAACGACTGCTCGTGGTCGCGGTCGCGCGCTACCTGGCGGCCCACTACCCGACGCGGCGCGAACGCGAACAGACCTTCTCCATCGCGACGCGGCTCCACCGCGGCGAGAAAGTCCACGAGGAGTAGGGCGGCCGCGCCCTCGCGGTGTTTGGGAGCGGTCCGACGCGAAGCACCGCACTGAGGAAGATTTTTCCCCGAGAACCGCCGACAATGGGTGTGTACGACGCAGTCGTCTTCGACAACGACGGGGTGCTCGTGGGGCGGACCCCGTACGAGACGCTCCAGGAGGCCGCGTGGGACGCCTTCGAGCGCGTCGGCGTCGAGGACCCGGATCTGGCCCACGTCGAGGACGTCGCCATCGGCGTCTCTCCCGCCGACCTCACCGACGTCTGCGAGCGATACGGCATCGACCCGACGGAGTTCTGGCGCGTCCGGGACGAGGTCGCCAGCGAGGCCCAGGTCGACGACGCGACGAGCGGCCGGAAGACCCCCTACGACGACGTCGGCGTCCTCGGTGACATCGATGCACGGCTGGGGGTCGTCTCCTCGAACCAGCAGGCGACCGTCGACTTCGTGCTCGACCACTTCGACCTCTCGACCCACTTCGAGACCGCCTACGGCCGCGAACCCTCCATCGCCAGCCTCTCGCGGAAGAAGCCCTCTCCCTACTACCTCGAACGCGCCCTCGAGGACCTCGAGGCCGACACCGCGCTGTTCGTCGGCGACAACGAGTCGGACCTGGAAGCCGCCGACAACGCCGGCATCGACTCCGCGTTCATCCGGCGTCCCCACCGCCGCGACACGGAGCTGAGCCGCCAGCCGACCTACGAGGTCGAGGACCTCCACGACCTCGTCAGTATCTGCGGTCGGCGCTGAGTCCCGGCGGCCGAACTTCTCGGGGTCGTTCTCACGGCGTTTCCACGCCGTGGATCTCGAACCGCGCACCGCCGGCGTTGCTCTCGGTGAGCTCGATCGTCCAGTCGTGGGCCTCGCTCACCTCGACCGCAATGGCCAGTCCGAAGCCCGTCCCGCCGTCGGTCGTCGTGAACCCCCACTCGAACACGTCCTCACGACGCTCCTCGGGGATTCCGGGGCCGTCGTCGGCGACGAAGAAGCCGTCCGAGAGCCCGCCGAGAGTGACTGAGACGTCGGGTGGTCCGTGCTCTACGCTATTCCGGAACAGGTTCTCGAGCAGCGTTCGAAGCCGACCCCGGGACGCGAGGATCTCGCGGTCCGTCGTGACCGACAGCGTCGCCTCCCCAGTATCGACCGTCCGCCAGGCATCCTGGGCGACCGAGTCGAGGGATACCGGAGAGAGGTCGTCGATAGGTTGACCGCCGCGCGCGAGCGTCAGCAGCTCGTCGATCATCGCGTCCATGCGGGAGAGGGCCTCTTCGACCCGGTCGAGCCGGTCCAGATCGCCCGTCTCGCGGACGAGTTTTACGTTGCCGTTCGCGACGGAGAGGGGGCTCCGGAGGTCGTGTGAGACGACGGAGGCGAATCGGTCGAGGCGCTCGTTCTGGCGCTCGAGTTCGCGCCGCCGCTGCTCCTGCTCGCGGACGTCGATGACGGTCCCGGTGAAGTAGCGGTCACCCTGATGCTCGTACTCGCTAAAGGCGATCCGCACCGGGACTTCCTCGCCGGATCGGTGGAGCCCGGGCAACTGCACCCCGCTCCAGTCCAGGTTGCGCTCGCCGGTTTCCAAGTAGCGTTTGAACGCGTCGAGGTGGGCCTGCCGCAGGCGCTCGGGGATCAACTGCGTGAGCGATTCGCCGCTCAGCTCCTCGGCGTCGTAGCCGAAGACCTCGGCGGCGGCCGGATTGGCGTACTGGATCCGGCTGTCGACGTCGATGCTCAGGATGCCGACCGCGATCGACTCCGCGATGTCGAAGAAGCGGGAATCGATGCCCGTGCTCCGGGCTCTGAGTTCGCGGAGGGACTCGATCGCCATCTCGATGCGATGTCGTAACATCGATAGCGACTCCTCACTCCCGTTGTCGATCACGTACTCGACGTTCCAGTCCTCGAACGCCCGTTCGACCAGGGCCGCGTCGCCGGACTCGCAGAAGAGCACGAGTGGGACGTTGAAGCGCTCCGTCCAGCTGAACCGGTCGACGATGGCGGAAGCGGAGTCGTCTACGGGGTTGCAGGCGACGACGCAATCGACGGCCGCGTCCTCGACCGCAGCGATAGCTGATTCGGGCGTCGGCTCCGAGAGTACCCTCATTCCCGCCACGCCCTGAAGGTACTCCACCGTCGCTGGGTCGCCGCCGACCACAAGGACCGTCACCTGCCCGGTGCGCATACCCCCACCAACATACTTCAGACAGTTAAACTAATCCGCCGTCACGAAGATCATCATAAACACTGAGTTCGACGAACGACTTCCGATGGGTCCATTTTGCACCAACAACCACCGGAAGGAGGCCGCTCAATGGCCGTTATCGCGATTCTTCCTCGCAAGCCTCCTCGCGATTCTTCCTCGCAAGCCTCCTCGCGATTCTTCCTCGCAAGCCTCCTCGCGATTCGTTCTCGCAAGCCTCCTCGCTGTCCGTCCGTCGCCCATCCGCCCGTGCCTCCGAAGGGCTTCGAAGCGGTTTCGGATTAGGAGACTGCACGGACTTCTCCGTGGGCAACGTTTTTATCACTGCTACTGGAGTAATTTTCATGAACACAGGAGAAATAGAAGATGCGTTGGCGGCGCGACGACGGCAGTTCCTCGCCGCGACAGCGGGCACTCTGGGTCTGGGAGTTCTCGGTGGCGATTCCGGGGCTGCAGCCCAACCCGGGGACACGGTGACGGTCGTCCACGACACGCACTTCCACGGCCGGTTCGAGGACGCAGGCGACGCAGCGAAGAACATCGGCCGCTACGGTAAGGTCGTCTCGGACCTGCTCGCGGCGAACGGCGACGGCGTCTTTCTCGGCAACGGCGACGACCTGGGCCCGTCGGTCCTCGGCCTCGAATTCGAGGGCGCGCACATGGTCGAGGCGCTAAACCACCTGAAGCCCGCCGCGGTCGGCGCGGGGAACCACGAGTTCGACTTCGGCGTCGACACGGCGACGGCCCGCTTCCAGGAAAGTTCGTTCCCCTGGGTCGTCGCGAACCTGCTGACGCCGGCCGGGGACCCCCTGCCCGGCACGGAGCGCTGGACGACCGTCGACGTCGGCGGCACGACGCTCGGCGTCTTCGGCCTCGTCGTCAACGGCTTCCACGGCATCACCGACTACCCGCACGACTACCAGGTGCTCGACAACGTCGCGGCCGCGAGGGAGGCGACGACCGCGCTGCGCGAGGACCACGGCGCCGACGTCGTCGTCGCCGCGGCGCACCTGGACTCCGAGCGCCAGGAGACCGTCGCGCGCGAGATCGACGGCCTCGACGCCATCGTCGGTTCTCACTCCGGCGTCACCTTCGACGCGCCGAAGACGGTCGGCGGGACCGTCGTCTCCGAGTTCGGCGACGAGTTCGATCACGTCGGCCGCGTCACGCTCGACGTCGAGAGCGGCGACCTCGTCGACTGGGAGCGCGTCGACTTCTACAACTCAGACGCCGGGGGGAGCCCGCCCAGCGACGGGGAGAACCACCGCGCCGTCGACGTCGCGACCACCGAACCGGACGCCGAACTCCAGGGGATCGCCGACGACTACCTCGCGAAGCTCGAGGAGCGGCTCGGCCAACCGGTCGTTGAGACGAAAGTCGAGCTGAACGCCACCTTCGACAACTACGCGATCGAGACCGGCTTCGGTAACTTGCTGACCGACATCATGCGCGGCGTCGGCGACCTCGACCGCAGTATCGACGTCGCGGTCCAGAACGCGGGCGGCATCCGCTCCGACTCGACGTACGGCCCCGGCATGCTGACCGGCACCGACGTGATGAACATCCTCCCGTTCCCGAACGAGATCGAGGTGTACGAGCTCACCGGCGCCCAGATCCGGTCGTACATCGGGAACGCCATCAGCCCGCTCCCCGGGAAGTACGGGGCTCAGCCCTCGATTCAGGTCTCCGGACTCTCCTACGAGTGGTCCGGGCACGACGGTGAGGGAACGGTCGAGAACGTCTTCGTCGGCGGCGAGCCGCTCGATCCGGGGGCGACCTACCTCGTGTCCACCATCGACTTCGTCGCCGCGCGCAACGAGGAGTTCGCCGAGGACGCGCTGGTGCTCCACACCGGGCAGTTCCAGGGGCCGTACGTCAAGAAGACGCTGGAGACCGAGTACGAAACGGTCGCGCCCACCCGCGAGCACCGCATGATCCGCGTCGACGAAGACCTCGGGGAGGCGACGGTGAACGCCGGCGACGACACGAATGCCGGCGTCGTCAAGATCAGCGTCGAGACCACCGAGGCCATCGTCGAACCGGTCGCGGACACGTACCGCGTCGTCGCCCGCACCGGCGACGTCGTCGCTGCCGACGGCGTGACCCAGGCTGACGGCGAGATTGCGGCCACGTTCGACGCGGCGGCACTCGCGGACCTCGCCGGCTCGATCGAGGACCCCGCGCTCCGCCTGCTCGGCGAGTTCGACCCGAACGACGAACACTACGGCTACACAGACGAGAAGGGCACCCTCCTCGACGTGCCGCTCTCCTCCGGCTACGAGAACTTCAAGCTGAAGGGCGCTGTCGACGCCGCGGTACTGTCGCACGGAACGGAGTCGGCGATTAGTACTGAGACGACCGCGACCGAGAAAACCGAAACGAGCGCCGGCGACAGCGCCCCCGGCTTCGGTGCCGCGGCCGGCGCGGCCGGGGCCGTCGGCGGCGCGTACCTGTACTCGAAGGCCGGGGACGACGAGCGCGATGACGGACCCAGGGACGGCTGACGACTGGGCGCGAGTCTGCGGTGCGGCATCGTTCGGTTTCCGCACGCTTAACCCGATTCCGGCCACACCGACAGGTATGGACATCGCGCCGTTTGGCCTCGAACGGTGGTTCGCGAAGTACGAACACGAGGCCGACATCATGCTGGCGGAAAGTGGGATCCGATCGCTCGACGCCGACCGGTTCGACCTCGATCCGGGCAAGCTCGGGTACGTCATCCCGACGAACGGCGACCCCGAGTTCCGGGCCCGGGTCGGCGAGCGCTACGACCGCTCGGCCGACGAGGTGCTGTTTACGTGCGGGACACAGGAGGCGAACTTCCTCACGTTCCTCAGCCTGCTCGGGTCGGACGCGGGGAACCACGCCGTCGTCGTCACGCCGACGTACCAGGCGCTCCACGCGGTCCCCGAGGCGTTCGGCGAGGTGACGCGCGTCGAACTGGAGCCCCCGGAGTGGGAGCTCGACCCCGACGCCATCGCCGACGCCGTCCGCGACGACACCGCCGTCGTCGTCGTCAACAACCCGAACAACCCGACCGGCCAGTATCACGACGAGGCCGCGATGGAGGCCGTCTACGACGTCGCCGCCGACAACGACGCGTACCTCCTCTGTGACGAGGTGTACCGGCTGCTCGACGACGACCCGCAGCCGCCCGTCGCCAGCTACGGCGAGTGGGGCATCTCGACGACGAGCCTGACCAAGGCGTACGGGCTCGCCGGACTCCGCTTCGGCTGGATCGCCGGGCCCGAGGAGGTCGTCGAGGCCGCCTGGCAGTGGAAGGACTACACGACCATCTCGCCGAGCCTGTTCGGCCAGCACGTCGCGAAGCAGGCCATGGGCGAGCGCGAGGCCGATATCCTCGCGGAGAACCGCGATCTGGCCGACGCGCATCGCGAGCGCGTCGCCGACTGGATCGACGAGCTCGGTCTGGACTGGCACGACCCCGTCGGAGTCAACGGCTTCGTGACCGTGCCGGACGGCTTCGCGGACGCCGAGGAGTTCTGCCGGGTCGTCGTCGAGGAGGAGAGCGTCGTGCTCGCGCCCGGCACCCTGTTCGGCTTCCCGAACCGCTTCCGCATCGGCTTCGGGCTGCCGACCGACGAGCTCGAAGAGGGACTCGAACGCGTTGGCCGTGCCATCGAGGAGCACGGGGAGGTGGCCTGAGATGGGGATCCGAGACGACGTCGTCGGCTTTCTGACGGATCCGACGGACGAGCAGAAGGCCATCGCGGCGGCCATCATCGCGATCATCGTCGTCGACCGCTACGCGTGGCTCCACAACATCCCGTTCGTCGTGCAGAGCGTCAGCGCGGTGATGGCCGGCTTCGCGGTGTTCTTCGTCGTCAGCTACGCGCTGACGGGGCAGCTCGTACCGCCGGACGAGGAGGGCGCCGAGGGCGAGGCAGAGGCGGAGGCGAACCGGTTCTCCGACGACTCCTGAGTGAGCCACCGACCGTAGTCGCGTTCGTGTCGGTATCACGCGGCGGCGGCGTTCCAAACGGTTTATACCTGCAGCCCGGGTGATTTTTGATATGCCGCGAGAGCAGAAGCAGGTTCGCGAACTTCAGGAAGGGAGCTACGTCATGATGGACGACGCCCCTTGTGAGATCAATCACTACAGTACCGCAAAGCCGGGCAAGCACGGCAGTGCGAAGGCCCGTATCGAGGGAGAGGGTGTCTTCGACGGACGGAAGCGCTCGCTCTCGCAGCCGGTCGACGCGAAGGTCTGGGTCCCGATAATCGAGCGGAAGCAGGGCCAGGTCGTCTCCGTCTCCGGGGACGACGCCCAGGTCATGGACCTGGACACCTACGACACGTTCACGATGCGCATTCCGGAGGACGAGGACTTCAGCCCGGACCAGAACATCGAGTACCTCGAGTACGAAGGTCAGCGGAAAGTCGTCGAGTAACGCATGTTTCCCGGGGCGACCGCCGACCGCGACACTGCTTCGTACGTGGTCGTCGGCGCACCCCTCGACGCCACGACCACCTTTCAGCCGGGCACGCGGTTCGGTCCGGACCGTATCCGGCACTTTGCCGAAACGTACGACGACTACGACCACCGAACGGACAGTCACTTCTCCGACCTCGCCGTCGCCGACGACGGCGACGTGCGCGCCTGGGACGACGTCGAGTCCTACCTCGACCACCTGACCGGTGAACTCCGGAGCGTCGTCCTCGACGACGCGGTCCCCCTCCTGCTGGGTGGCGAGCACACCGTCACGTACGCGGGCGTCGAGGCTGTCGACCCCGACACGCTCGTCGTCCTCGACGCGCACCTCGACCTCCGAAGCGAGTACGACGGCAACCCGTGGAACCACGCCTGCGTCACCCGCCACGCGCTCGATACCGTCGACCGGGTCGTCGTCATCGGCGCCCGAACCGGCTCCCCGGAGGAGTGGGAGCGCGCCGCCGAGAGCGACGTCGAGGTCGTCGCCCCCGCCGACGCGCGCGACTGGATCAACGACCTCGACGACGACTTCGCCGACCAGTCCGTCTACTGCTCCGTCGACATCGACGGCGCCGACCCCGGCTTCGCGCCCGGCACGGGCACGATGGAGCCCTTCGGCCTCGATCCGCGCGAGATGCGCGACGTGGTGCGGGCGGTCGCGCCGCACGCGGACGGGTTCGACGTGGTCGAAGTGAACGACCGCGACGACGGCCAGGCCGCGGCGCTGGGAGCGAAACTGCTTCGGGAATTCGTATACGCACACGCCGACGGCGACTGACCGACGGTGGGTTTCGCTGGTGGCTTTCGAGTTCGTTTATCAGTAGTAGTCGCTGACTGGTCACGATTATAAATAGAATCGGCTGTCGTCGTTGGTGAGGCCACTCAGTAGGCTTAGAAAGCCCCAGCAGCTGAAACGGTCGCAATGTTCGTGGTTGGTGTGGTTATTGGTGCTTGCGAAACCACTCAGTAGGCCCAGAAAGACCCAGCAGCTGAGCGCTCGCGCTGCTCGCTGCGCTCCTCACCCGGCTCACTCGCTCCCTCCG
>JBDGPU010000173.1:0-11377 GCA_042219525.1 Halopenitus sp. | reverse complement strand
CTCCTTGAAAGCCCTCGGCCGCTCGCGGTCGCTGTCCCGAAAATCGGAGATTTTCAGCCTCCGAGAAATCTTCGATTTCTCGCGAAGCGACATATCCGCGCCTCTCCGCCGTGAAAGACGGTCCGGGCTGCCTGCAGTAGCGGGCTGCCGGGCTGCGACTTTCTGGCCTTCGCTCGCTCCGCTCACGAAGACACAGCCCGGTGCGGATAGAGGTCGCCTCAGCGGCTCCCCTTCGGCGCGACCACTGGAAGACGTTCCGGGCGTTCCGTTGCGTCTCTCCGCACCGCCCGACGGACGGGTCCGGGCTGCGACTTCCATGGTCTCGTTCGCTTCGCTCACGAGAGCGGCCATCGCCCTTTCAGTCCGCCAGGACCGCAACAGCGACCGCAACTGCGACAGCGACCGCAACCGACTGCGACAGCGACAGCACTGCACCGCAACCGCACTCCTCAGCCCTCCCCATCCTCGGCCGGCGACGGGACCGCACCGCCTCGGCGCCGGCCTCCCTGCAAGCGTTGCTCGCGCGCGCCGCCGCCCCACACGCCGAATAACCGGCGACCGTCGACCGCCAAAGAACCGCCACGAGCGACGCGCCGGCCACCACTCCCGGGCGGGACTGAAAGGGGCAGCCGCTGAGCGGGACGCTCTGCGACGCTAGCACCGCAATCCCGGCGAGCGAACGCAGTGAGCGAGCCGGGTGAGGAGCGCAGCGAGCAGCGCGACCGCCTCAGCGGCTGGGGCTTTCTGGGTATGCTGAGTGGTGTCGCCGGCGACGACGCCCAAGCAACCGAATAGCGCGACAGTCTCAGCGGCTGAGGCTTTCAGGGTGTGTCGAGTGGTGTCACTGTCAATGCCAACTGAACAACGGAAAAAGCGACCGTCTCAACGGCTGGGACCTTTGAAGCATGCTGAGTGGTGTCGCGAGCGTCGTTCGCCACACAGCCGAAGAAGAGTGATCAGTCAGCGGCTGAGGCTCTCGAGACACACCGGAAGGCGTCACAGGTGACAATCGACCAGACAACCACACGCGAAGGGCCCCGGTCCGCAGACTCTCGAGAGCGTCTCGGACCTCTTTTAACGACCAATCACACAGCCCAACCATGACCACGGTCGTTGCGGTCTGCGGGAGTCTCCGGGATGGGAGCTACACGCGAACTGCCCTCCAGCACGCGCTCCGCGGGGCTGCCGAGGCGGGTGCAGCGACGGAGCTGCTCGACCTGAACGAGGTCGACCTGCCGCTGTACGACCCGGACGAGGACGAACAGGGGGACAGCGAGGAGATCTGCCGGCTCGTGCGGGAAGCCGACGGTCTCATCCTCGGGTCGCCAGTGTATCACGGCTCCTACTCGTCCGCGTTCCGAAATTTCCACGACTACTGCTCGTTTGACGAGTTCGAGGACACCGCCGTTGGCCTGCTGGCGACGGCCGGGGGCGGGAGCTACGGCGTCACGCTCGACCACATGCGCTCGACCGTCCGCGGCGTCCACGGTTGGGTCGTGCCGCACCAGGTCGGCATCGGCGGCGCCTCCAGCGCGTTCGAAAACGGCGAATTCCGCGACGACGACCTGCGAGAGCGCACGGAAAAGCTCGGACGCGTCGTCACCGAACACGCGGAGCGACTGCAGGACTGACGAGTCGGAGTATTCTTCGACGAGCCGGCCAACTCCTCGGCGTCCCGGCCTATTCCTCGACGAGCCGCTCCTTCTCGCGGCGCGAGAGTTGCTTGATCTCGTATTCGCGGGACATCGCGGTCGACTGCTCCGCGAACTCCTCGACGTGGACCAGCTCGACCGGCGTCCGTCCGCGGGTGTACTTGGCGCCCTCGCCGGCGTCGTGCTCCGCGACGCGACGCTCGACGTCCGTGGTGTACCCCGTGTAGAGGGTGTCGTCGGCACAGCGCAGGACGTAGACGTAATGCACAGCTGGCGGTGGGGTACGGCGCCTAAAGAAGGCGGGGACTGGCAGCTCCGGGACGACCGCGGCAGGACCTCCGGGGACCTCCGCCACAGCAAATGACCCTACTCTTGCGGGCGAGTCCGGTCCCGGGACACTTCCGCGATCCCGGCGTTCGCCGAACACGACGGGCAGGCGTTGAGCCGCCCGTGCTCGTCGGCGAATACGCGCGCGAAGCGATCCGACACGTGTGACCCGCAGTGGTCGCAGCTTGTCATGGTGGGCCGGCATCCACAGCTGCCGGTATTCTACGTATGTGATGGATACCCAAATACCCTTCCTCTATCCCTATTTATAGCCGCCTCACACCCTTCTACCGCCAGTTTTCTGCTTTATACCTTGGGGTGTTTCCCGCCCGGGTACACGACCGTGCAGCCGCTGGTGAACAGCCGATGTCAACGGGAAAATCGGGCCGGTCGGGAGCTACGATTCCCGGGCCGCGTCGACCGCTCGAGCGATCAGGCCGGCCTGCGCGCCCGCGACGAAGCCGGCGTCGACGTTGACCGTCGAGAGGACGGTACAGGACTGGAGCGCCCCGTAGAGCGCCGCTTCCCCGTCGCCCCCGACGCCGTAGCCCGACGCCACGGGGAGCGCGATGACGGGGGAGTCGACGAGTCCGGCAACGACGGTCGGCAGCGCCCCCTCGCGGCCGGCGGCGACGATGACCACGTCGGCCCCGCGCAGGCGGTCGAGCTGGTCGACCAGGCGCAGGAGGCTCGCGACGCCGACGTCGTCGACGCGGTCGACGTCGGCACCGATCTCCCGGACGATGGTGGCTGCTTCGCCCGCGACGGCGCGGTCGGCGGTGCCCGCGGTGACGACGGCGACGGTCGCGTCGAGGGACGGCGGCTCGAAGCCGGCGTCGTGGACGACGACCGTCCGCGCGCGTTCGTCGTGGTCGACGGTCGCGTCCGGTGCGGCATCGGCGATCGCCTCGCGGATCCCGGCCGCCGTTTCGTCGTCGACGCGGGTGACGACCGCGCGACCGGTCGTCTCCACGGCGGTCGTTGCCATCGCCGCGGCCTCGGCAGGGGTCTTCCCCTCGGCCAGGATCGCCTCCGGGATCCCGCGGCGTCGCTCGCGGGCGGCGTCGAACCGCCCGGCTTCCGTCGTGGCGTAGCCCTTGAGCCGGGATTCCGCCTCGGCAGGGGTGATCTCCCCCGCCGCGAGCGCATCAAGCGTCTCTCGCATACCCGAACCCTCGGCCGCCGGGCGTTCGTAATTGTCGGTCTCGTCGCCCGACGAACGCGAGCACCTCGTGACCGGTTCGTCGCGCGCGACTCGCGAGCGCCGCGTCCACCGCCCGGGCGGGACGAAAATCACCGCGGGGCAGCGCGATCGGCCGGAAGACGAGGAGAAAATTTCCGGAACCACGTCGTGAAACCACTGGATCCACTCGCGATCGGGAGCCGAGATCGCCGCAAGCCCAGAAGACTTATACCGAATGACCCAGCCGGCCCCCTGTGAACGGCCCGCAGCCGGGCCCTACCCGTCGAATTCAGGAACTCTTATTAAGGGTGGATTGAAATGGCCGGTTGCATGGCAGACCTCATTGTCAAGGCAGCCGTCAAGGAAGCGCTGGACGACAAGAACGTCGCTTCGGACTTCTACGACGCGCTCGACGAGGAAGTTGATGAGCTGCTCGAGGACGCCGCCCGCCGCGCGGAAGCAAACGACCGCAAGACGGTCCAGCCGCGCGACCTCTAAACCGGGTAGCGTTTTCCAATATCTTCTTACCGGGCACCGAACCAGCGAGCTACAGCTCCAGCGTCCGCACGCCGTCGTCGGTGCCGACGTACACCGCGTCCGCGAGATCGACGAACAGCCCGTGCTCCACGACGCCCGCCGTCCCGGAGAGCGTCGTCGCCAGCGACGCCGGGTCCGCGATTTCGCCGAAGTCGCAGTCGAGCACGAGGTTCCCGTTGTCGGTGACGACGGGACCGTCCTTCGCGGACGCCTCTCGGAGGGTGGGCTCACCGCCCGCGGTGCGGACCGCCTCGCACACGACGGTCCAGGCGTCCGGGTGGACCGCGACCGGGACCGGGTGATCGAGCGTCGTGACTTCCTTCGAGGGGTCGGCGACGACGACGAACCGGTCGGCCGTACTGTCGACGATCTTCTCGCGGCAGTGGGCCGCGCCGCCGCCCTTCACGAGCTGGCCGTCGGCGACCTGGTCCGCGCCGTCGATGGCGAGGTCGATGCCGGGCGCGTCGGGCCCGACGACCTCGTCGAGGTCGGCGAGGGGAATCCCCGCCTCGCGGGCGAGCCGCCGGGTGTCGAAGGAGGTCGGGACCCCGCGCACGTCGAGGCCGTCGGCGACGTGCTCGCCGATGGCGCGGATGGCGTGGGCCGCGGTCGACCCGGTGCCGAGCCCGACGACCATCCCGTCCTCGACCAGCGCCGCGGCCGCCTCGCCCGCGCGGCGCTTCTGTGCCGTCGTGCCGCCGCTCGTCTTCATGTCCGGGGCGTCGCGCGGGGGCGTCAAAGCCCTTACCGTCGCCGGCGACGGTGGCGGAGATACCCGTTCGTTCTCGGAACTCGCCGCCGTGGACACACCTTTGTCGGCGGCGGCCGACTACCGAGCTATGCCACGAACTGCACTCATCGCCGGGGTCGGTCCCGGCCTGGGCGAGTCGCTCGCGCGGAAATTCGCGGCCGAGGGCTGCCAGGTCGGCCTGCTCGCCCGCACGGAATCGTACGTCGTGGAACTCGCCGAGGACCTCCCGACCGCGGCGGTCGGTGTGGACTGTGACCTCTCCGACGCGGACGCCATTGCGACCGCGGTCGACACGGTTCGGGACGAGCTCGGCCAGGTCGAGATCCTCGTCAACCACGCCAGCGGCGGCGCCTGGAAAGGGGTCGACGACCTGACCGTCGGCGAGCTCGACCACGCCCACGCGGTCGGCGTCCGCGGCGGCTTCTGCTGTACGCGCGCGGTCGTCGACGACATGCGCGAGGCGGGCGGCGGCACCGTCATCTTCACCGGCGCGACCTCCGCGCTCCGCGGGCGCGACGGCGCGCTCGCCTTCTCGGCGGCGAAGTTCGGCGTCCGCGGCATGGCCGAGTCGCTCGCGCGGGAGCTCGGGCCCGAAGGAATCCACGTCGCGCACGTCGTCATCGACGGGCAGATCCTCCCGCCCGAGCTCCGCGAGGAGGGGGCCGACGGCGGCGAGCCCGAGACCGAGGAGTATCTCGACCCCGACGCCATCGCCGAGAGCTACTGGCACCTCGTCGAGCAGGACCGGTCGGCGTGGACGCTGGAGCTGGACCTGCGGCCACACGTCGAGGAGTTCTGAAGGGAAGCAGCGGTCGGCGGCGTTATTGCAGCCGGTCGAGGACCGCCTCGGGGTCGTACGCGAGCGAGAGCTCGCGGGAGCGTCCGCGGCCGTCGACCTCGGCGTACTCGGCCTCGATGATGCCGAGCTGGTCGAGCTTGTTGATGATCTCGGAATAGCGCGTGTAGCCGAGGTCGGTCGTCTCGTGGAACGCCTCGTAGACGGTGCCAGCCTGCTCGCCGTCGTGCTCGGCCAGCACCTCGACGAGCGAGCGCTCGGAGTCGGAGAGCCCGCGGAGCGAGCGCGAGAGGTGGACGAACTTCGACTTCTCGTAGGCGGACTCGACGTCCTCCTCGGCGATGGACCGGGAGGCGCGCATCTCGGCGTTGAGCCCCGCGCGGCGCAGGAGGTCGATGCCGACGCGCAGGTCGCCGCTCTCGGCGGTCAGGTCGGCGACGCGCTCCAGCTCCGCGTTGTCGATAACCCCCTCGTGGAAGCCGCGCTTGGCGCGCTCGCGGAGGATATCGTAGATCTCGTCGACGTCGTAGACGGGGAAGTACACCTCCTCCGGGCGGAACACCGACTGCACCCGGGAGTCGAGCTCGTCGATGACGTCCAGCGAGAGGTCCGAGGAGACGACGATGACGCCGATCTTCGCGCCGCCCTGCGCCTCGTGGGCGCGCAGCAGCGAGTAGAGCGTGTCGGAGGCCTCGTTCTCGTAGAACAGGTAGTTGACGTCGTCGAGCGCGACGACGAGCACCTCCTCCTCCTCGACGAGCCGGTCGGTGATCTGGCCGAACAGCTTCTTGAAGGAGATGCCGGAGGAGGGCGGCTCGTAGTCGAACAGGCCCTCGAACAGCCGAGAGAAGACGGCGTAACGCGTCGAGTCGACCTGGCAGTTGACGCGGACGGTGCGCACGTCGGTCTGGGCGCGCAGTTCGGTGAACAGCTTCTGCGCGGCGGTCGTCTTCCCGGTCCCCGGCGGGCCGCGGACCATCGTGTTCAGCGGGCGGGACCCGCGGACGGCCGGCCGGAGCGCGTATTTCAGGCTCTCGAGCTGGCTCTCACGGTGTTTGAACGTCTCCGGGACGTGGTCGATCTCGAAGACGTGCTCGTCGCGGAAGACGGACTCGTCCCACGAGAGCATGTCGCCGTCAGGGCCACCGCTCATCACGTCGGAATCCATGCGCCGGGCACTTAATCATTCCCCGGATCCCGGGTGAAAGTGAAACTTGTCCGAAGGGGGACCGAAACCCCGGGAAATCGTACGAGCGATTTCACTATCACGTCGCTCCTCTGGGCCGAAAACGGTCGCCGACAAGGGTTCCGACCCCGGTCCCAGCGCCGTCGCTGACGCGATCTTTAGTTCCGGTCTCGGGAGCTACTCCCGACGCAACGCCAGCACGTGCCGCGTCAGCGACCGATGCACGCGGCGCTCGAAGCGCGCGTCGACCCGCCAGCCGGCGGCTTGCGCTGGCCCGCGCCAGTCGCGGTCGGCGACGACGACCGCGCGCGGCGCGACGCGGGCGGCCTCCGCGAGCGCGCCCTCGACGAGGTCGGCGAGCTCGTGGCGCGCGACCTTCGACTGTCGGCCGTATGGCGCGTCGAAGGCGACGCAGTCGACCGCGTCGTCGCGGAGCGGGAGCGCGGTGGCGTCGCCGCGCGCGACTTCGAAGGCGGGGCCGTTCCGGTTCCCGTCGGCGTCCGCATAGCCGTGCGCTTGCAAGTTCTCCCGCGTTCCGCGGACCATCTTCCGCTGGGCGTCGGTGCCGAGCAGGTCCGCGCCGACGCGGCCGCCCTCGACGAGCAACCCGCCCGTCCCGCACATCGGGTCGATCAGGGTCCGGCCGGGTGCGGCGCCGGCGACGTTGACGTACGCGCGGGCGTCGATGGGCGCCATGCTCCCGGGCTGGAAGAAGGACCGTTCCGTCGGCTTCGGCGAGAAGTCGCGGGCGGCTTCGGTGTCGACCCACCCGAGCGCGCAGACGCTGGCCGACTCGCCGTCGGCGCCGGCGACGTCGTCGTGGGCTGGGCGGTCGCCGGCGGCGAAGAGCGCGCGGAGGACGTGGTCCGGGTCGTCGAGGTCGACGGCGAAGCCGCGGTCGACGAGGACGCCGCCCAGCTCGCGCTCCGCGGCGCTCGTGGAGACGTCCGTGGTCGCCCGGACGTTGCGCGCGCGGACCGCGACGGAGCCCTCGCGGTCGATGCCGGCGGCCTCGAGGAGTGCGACCGCGGCGTCGAGGTCGGCGTCGGTTCGACCGACCGCCTCGTGGGCCGCGCGAGTGTACGCGAGCCGCCGGACGCCGTCGCCGGCGTGGCCCGCGCGGGCGACGCCCGGCGCGATCAGTTCGACGCCGGCCGCGGCGGTCGCCGCCTCGTAGGCCGCGAAGGCGTCCTCCTCGCCGGCGAGTTCGAGCCAGTACACGCCCGACCGTCCGCCCGGCGTCGTCAAGAGGATAGCGGTTCCCCGACCGTCGCCGGCGTCGACGCCGGTGCCGACGCCAGCGCCGGGCCCCTGGGTACTGGGCCGCAGTTGGAGCCTCGACTAACTAACCTTTTTAATGCTTAAATCCATCACTTAAAACGAGAATGCCCGATCCGACAGAAACCATCAACATCGAGAACGTCGTCGCCTCGACGGGGATCGGCCAGGAGCTGGACCTCCAGAGCGTGGCGATGGACCTGGAAGGCGCGGATTACGACCCGGAGCAGTTCCCCGGACTCGTCTATCGGACCCAAGATCCGAAGTCGGCGGCCCTGATCTTCCGGTCGGGGAAGATCGTCTGTACCGGCGCGAAGTCGACGGACGCCGTCCACGAGAGCCTTCACATCGTCTTCGAGAAGCTCCGCGAGCTCCAGATCCCGATCGAGGACGACCCCGAGATCGAGGTCCAGAACATCGTCACCTCCGCGGACCTCGGGGAGAGCCTCAACCTCAACGCCATCGCCATCGGGCTCGGACTCGAGAACATCGAGTACGAGCCGGAACAGTTCCCCGGCCTCGTCTACCGCCTGGACGACCCGGACGTCGTCGCCCTCCTCTTCGGTTCCGGGAAGGTCGTCATCACGGGCGGGAAGGATCCCTCCGACGCGAAGGAGGCCGTCGGCGAGATCGTCGACCGGCTCGAGGAACTCGGACTGCACGCCTGACTGGTCACAGAGGGCCGAATCGCGAACGCCGTTTCTTTTATCTACCGCGCCGTAGGGAGGTCCATGCTCCTGCAAACGGGCGGAGGCCCGCTGGCGTTGCTGGGAACGCTGTTGCTCTTCGCCGTCTTCCTCTCAGTGACGGCTCACCTCGCCGCGCGCAACGTCCTCGGCGACGTCGACCCGTCGGTCGCGGTCACCATCGGCCCGCTTCCCGCCGCCGTCGCCGTGTTCGGCACCCGGGCGGGGCTCTCCGCAGCGATCCTGCTGCCGCTCGCACTCCTCGTCGACTGGCTCGGAATCCGCTGGGCCTACGACCAGGAGGCCCGGTCGGCAGCGTACGTGACGCTCATCCACTTCGTCGTCTCCGTGTTGCTCGCGATCGTCATCAGCGGCGTCATGGTGTTGATCGCGAGTCGCCCCGGGTGACGGACGCTGGAGGGAGCAGTTTCGCCGGCCGGCAACCGACGTTGCCGAACGCTGTCCGCCGCCGACTCCCCCTTGGCCCCGGCGGCCGCGATGACTTTTAAGGCCAGGCACGGACGCAGTGACGGTATGGATCCGATCGGAACGATTCGCCGCGCCGTCTGGGCCAGCGACGAACGACGCCTCCGGATGCCGGTGCGGCTGCTCCTGACCGGGCTCGTCTTCGTTCTCGTCAGCGTCGCGCTCGGCGGGATTCTCCGGGTCGCCGGGATCGGTGGCAGTGGGGCTGGGGCGTACGCGGCGATCGTTCAGGTCGGGCTGTCCGGGCTCGTGGTCGCCGTCGTCGTCCTCGTCCCCTGCGGGCGGTTCCTCGACCGCCGACGACTCCGGGACTTCGGCTTCCGGCAGGACCGCGACTGGTGGGTCGACTGCGGCTTCGGGCTCGCCCTGGGGGCCGGGCTCCAGGCCGCCGTCTTCGGCGTCGGCTGGCTCGCGGGGTGGTACGAGGTGACCGCGACGTTCGTGAGCGACGGCTCGTTCGCTGTCGGCTTCGCGAGCGTCCTCGTGCTCTTCCTCTCGGTCGGCATCTACGAGGAGCTCGTCGCCCGCGGCTGGCTGCTCACGAACCTCGCCGAGGGACTCCGGTTCGCCGGTGAGTCCGTCGCGGTCGGCGTCGCCGTCGTGCTCTCGGCCGGCGTGTTCGGCGCGGCCCACGCGGTGAATCCCGGCGCGACGACGCTGTCGACCGGCATCATCGGGCTCGCGGGCGTCTTCCTCGCGCTCGGCTACGTGCTCACGGGCGAGCTGGCGATCCCGATCGGCGTCCACGTCACCTGGAACCTCTTTCAGGGCGCCGTCTTCGGGTTCGGCGTCAGCGGGCTCTCGCTACCCGCGACGGTCCTGGCGACGAAGCCGACGGGGCCGAAGCTGCTGACCGGTGGTTCGTTCGGCCCGGAGGCCGGGCTCCTCGGGCTAGCCGCCATCGTCGTCGGCAGCGGGGCGATCGTCGCCTGGGTGCAGTGGCGCACCGGCTCGGTCGGGATCCACCCGCGCGTGACGGCGCCGGAGCTAGTGACGGACGTCGATTCGGGCAGGGAAGCGGAGGACGGCGCCGCGGAGCCGCAAGAATCCAGTTCCGCGTGACTACTCGACCAGCCGCTCGATCTCGGTGACGAGGATGCCGCTCGCGCCGACCGCCTTCAGGTCGGTGATCGTCGAGAAGACTTCCGCCTCGTCGACGACGACGTGGACGGCGACGGTCTCCTCGCCGTCCTCGGTCTCCTCGACGTCCATCACCGTCGGGCCGCCGAGCCCGGGGATGACGTCCTTCACCTCGTCGAGGCTGTTCTTCGGCGCGTTGAGCATCAGGTAGCGCTTGCCCTCGGCGTCGATGACGGACTGGAAAGCGGTTCGGATCTCCTGCACCTTGGCGTCCTCGGCGACGTCCGGCCGCGCAAACAGGCGCACGGAGGAGGCGAGTACCTCGTCGATGACGGCCAGCCGGTTCACCTTCAGCGTCGTCCCCGTCGAGGTGATGTCGACGATGGCGTCGGCCATGTCGACGTGCGGGGTCAGCTCCGTCGCGCCCGTGACCGTGACGATCTCGGGGTCGACGCCGACGGAGTCGAAGTAGTTCCGCGTCACGTTCGGGAACTCGGTCGCGACGGTCTTGCCCGCCAGGTCCGCGACGTCGGTGATGTCGCCGGCCTCGGGCGCCGCGAGCACGAGTCGGCAGTTGCCGTAGCCGAGGTTCAGCAGGTCGACGAGGTCGCCGTCGTCGTCCGCGAGCTCCGCGCTCTCGACGACGCCCCCGGATTCGGCGGCCTGGTCGAGGCCCGTAACCCCCAGATCCGCGGCGCCGTCGCGTACGTACTCCGGGATGTCGGCCGCGCGCGCGTACAGGATGGAGACATCCGGGTCGACAGTGTCGGCGTACAGCTGGCGTTCGGCCGTCTCCTCGACGTGGAGGCCGGCCCGTTCGAGCAGGTCGAGCGTCGGTTCGTGCAGGCGCCCCTTGTTGGGCACGGCGATGCGCATGGAGTGTACCTCGGCGGGCGACGGGAAACCGTTTTCGTCCTTATTGGTGCGATCAGGGGCTGGTTGTGAGGGATGGTGATTCGGTTGTTAGCGTGTCGTCGTTGGTGACGCCCCTCGGCACGTCTGGAAACCCTCAGTCGTTGACCAGTAGCGCTTATAAATGAGCACCGGCATCCCCGACAGCGACACCACTCAGCACCCCCAGAAAGCCTCAGCCGCTGAGGTGGTCGCTTTCTGTGTAGTTTGTTTGGTTGTCGTCGCAAGCGACACCACTCAGCATGCCCAGAAAGCCCCAGCCGCTGAGGCGGTCGCGCTGCTCGCTGCGCTCCTCACGGCTCACTCGCTTCGCTCGTTCGCCGTTGCGGTGCTTACTTCGCAGGGCTTCCCGCTCAGCGGCTGCCCCTTTCAGTCCCGCCCAGGAGTGGCAACTGGGGCGTCGCTCACGGCGGCTGGGTCGCCGACGACATTCGCCGGCTGTCCGGCGTGCGGTGCGGGTGCGGTGGCGCGCGCGAGCAACGCGTGCGAGGGAGGGCGGGGCG
>JBDGPU010000034.1:0-11431 GCA_042219525.1 Halopenitus sp. | reverse complement strand
TGAAAGGGCGATGGCCGGTCGCGCCGCAGGGGAGTCGCTGAATCGACCCCTATCCACGCCGGGCGGTGCGGAGAGGCGTGGATATGTCGCGGAGCGACCGCGAGCGGCCGAGGGCTTTCTGGGTGTTTGTGGTGCTGGCAAGCGCAGCAGCGTCCGCACCTTTAAATAAAGTTTATAAGTAAGAGCAGCCGAGCGCTTTCTGGGTGTTTGCGGTGCTGGCAAGCGCAGCAGCGTCCGCACCTTTAAATGAAGTTTATAAGTAAGAGCGGCCGAGGGCTTTCTAGGTGTTTGCGGTGCTGTCGAGTGCAGCAGCGTCTGCACCCTTATATACAGTTTATAAGAAAGAGTGGCCGAGGGCTTTCAAGGAGTCTGCGTTGCCGTCAAGCGCAGCAGCGTCTTCGCCTTTAAATATACTTTATTACCAAGAGCAACCAAGGACTTTCAAGGAGTCTGCGGGTCAAGCGCAACAGCGTCTGCACTTTTAAATACCGTTTATAAGCAAGAGCGACCGAGGACCTTCCAGAAGTTGAGATTCAGCGCAAGACCGTTTCACCTGCTCAAAATCTTAAAACGAAAATCGGCCAAGCGCTTCCCAACTGTTCCGGGCAAGTACAGCTGCAAGGACACCAGTTCACACATTTCAGCCCCGGATCGCGCTCACTACCGATGGGGGAATCCTTTTCTCGCAGGACATGGAGTTGGGGATATGAGCGATTGGGATCTGGACCTCCGGCACGCCGAGGATCAGCTGGTGGACGCGGGCTCCGGCGACGTCGTCCTCGGCGTCCTCGACGGGTCAACCGAGGCCGAGGAGTGGGTCCGGAACGTGGAGTACGGAAACGTCCTCGTGTTGAACGTCGACGGCGACATCAACGAGCTCGCGGCGGGGTTCGCTCGCGAGGTCCGCGACATGGGCGGCGAGCTCATGCACTTCCGCGGGTTCCTCGTCGTCACGCCACCCGGCGTCGACATCGACACGGATCGCCTCTCGGACTGACGCCTCGACCGGGGCAGTTCTGCGGCCGTCGTCCCCACTTCCCCGTTTCAAATCCTTCCCTAGCGTCGCTGAAAAGGAACCCTTAGGCGGCAGGGAGACCGATCGCTCGCTATGACCGATACAGCGGCTGCCGCCGCGCTCGTCGCCGAGGACGTCCGGAAGGCGTACGGCGACGTCGTGGCACTGGACGGCGTCGACCTCGCCGTCGACCCGGGAGCGGTGTTCGGGCTTATCGGGCCGAACGGCGCCGGGAAGACGACGCTCGTCAGGGCACTGACCGGCACGACGGACGTCGAGGGCGACGTTCGCGTCTTCGGCGAGCACCCGCGCGACGTCGACCCGGAGCGCGTGGGCCTGCTGCCGCAGGCGTTCGACCCGCCGGAGCGACTCACCGCCCGCGAGCTCGTCGACTACTACGGCGGACTGTACGAGAACCCGCGGGACACGGACGCGGTCCTCGACGACGTTGGCCTGGCGGACGACGCGGACGCGTGGTACGAGACCCTCTCCGGCGGCCAGCAGCGCCGCGCCTGCGTCGCGACGGCGCTCGTGAACGCCCCCGACGTGCTCTTCCTCGACGAACCGACGACGGGCATCGACCCCGCCGGCCGACGCGGGCTCCACCGCCTCATCGAGGACCTCGCGGCCGCGGGTACCACCATCTTCCTGTCGAGCCACGCGATGGCCGAGGTCGAGCGGCTGGCCGACCGCGTCGCGCTGCTCCGCGACGGCGCCGTCGTCGTGGAGGGCGAGCCCGACGACCTCGTGGCCGAGTACGGCGGCGAGTCGCACCTCGACGTCGACCTCGCGGACGACGGGACGCAGGCCGCGGCCGCTGACCAAGTCGGAGACGAAACCCAGTTCGCGGTCGAGCGAGTCGACGACCACCTGCGGTTCACCGGCGTCGCGCCCGAGGAGATCGCTGCCGTCGTCAACGCGCTGGACGCGGCCGACGTCGCCTTCGACTCCCTCTCGTGGAGCGAACCGACGCTGGAGGACGTCTACCTGGAGCTCACTGGCGAGACGTACACGCCGCGGCCCGGCGCCGGGTTCGGCGGGGATAGCCCGGGAGCGACGTCCGCCGTGACTGAGGCCGAAACGGCTACCGCGCAGGCGAACGGCACCACCGGCACAGCCGGCGAGACCAGCGCGACCGACGAGAGCAGCGCGACCACCGTGGAGGGCGAGCAATGAGCCGACTCGGTCGCGTGAGCGCGGAGGCGACGGCGGCGGCGCGGTCGTTCCTCCGGCGCCGCACGGCGGTATTCTTCACGTTCTTCTTCCCGGTGATCCTCGTGCTGATCTTCGGCGTGCTGGTTCGGACCCAGCCGACCGGCGGCGGGCTGTTCGCGAAGCCGGGCGGCTACTACCTCCCCGGCTACCTCGCGGTCGTCGTCCTGTTCACGCCGCTCTCCCGGGTCGGCTCCGAGATCGCCCGGCATCGCTCCGGGAACCGGTTCGAGAAGCTCGCGACGACGCCCCTCTCGCGGTCCGAGTGGCTGCTCGCGCACACCGTCGTCAACGTCGGGATCATCGGCGCCGCGAGCCTGCTCATCTTCGGGCTCGTCGTCGCCGTCACCGATGCGTCCGTCGCGCTCACGCCCGCGCTCCTGGCGCTGCCGGTGTTCGTCGTCTTCGGCGTCACCGTGTTCTGCGGCGTCGGCGCACTGCTCGGCGCCATCGCGGATTCGCAGGACGGCGTCATCGCGGCGAGCAACACCGTCGCGCTCCCGCTCCTGTTCCTCTCGGAGACGTTCGTCCCGCCGTCGCTGCTGCCCGGCTGGTTCCTCCCGGTCGTCAACCTCTCACCGCTGACGTACTTCGCGCGCGGCGTTCGAGCCATTACCTACTCCGGTGGCCCCTGGCTGACCGACCTGGTCGTCCTGGCCGCCCTGGCCGTCGTGTTCCTCGGCGCCGGCGCCTTCGCGATCCCGCGAACGGACTAAGGCCACGACGGCGACTTATTCCTCGTCGCCTGCGACGGTGTCGGTTTCCGAGTCGTCCTCGCTCGCGGCTGTATCGTTCTCGTGTGCTTCGTTGCTCGCAGGAGCGTTTTCACCCGATTCGACGTCGCTTATACGGGTCCGTCGCCGGCGACGGCCACGAAGTTCCTGCAGCGACCGCTGGAGCTCCGTCGTCAGCTCCTCGTGGAGGAAGTCGGCGACGGCGTCCTCGACGTCGTAGGCGACGGCGTCGCGGCCGACCAGCGATCCGGACCCGGCGGTGTCGGCGACGACGGTGGCGACGTTCCAGCGACGCTGGAAGACCGTGCGACTGTCGATCACCGTCTGGATCCGGTAGTATGGGACGACCTTCGTCTCGCGCCGCCAGAACCCGGATCGCGTGACGAGGTGGTCCGGGCCGAGCCAGAAGCCGCGATGTTTCCGCTTGTAGTGTGCGGCAATCGGGGTCAACGCGATCAGTGCCAGCGGCGCGTACCAGCGCGTGAGGTAGCCGAAGTAGGCGTGGACGGCGCCCACGGCGGCGGTCAGGAGCCCGACGAGCAGCGCGTAGCGGAACGCGTAGCGAACCCGGATCCGGCCCGGTGGGCGGGTGAACGTCGGCTCGCCGAACGACTCGACAGTTCTGGCGAGGTCGCGCACGCGGTCGACCCGCGCGAGCGGGACTGCCGACTGGCTCCCGCCGGACTCGCCCTGTCCGGCGGTGTAGCCCGCGGTCTCGATGGTCAGGGACGCGTAGCCGAGGAGTCGCTTCGCGGGGTTGTCGCTTATCGTGAGGCTCTGGACTTTCTCCGTCGGGATCGACCCGGAGAAGCGCCGGAACAGCCCCCGTTCGTACCTGAGTTCGTCGCCGACGCGGGAGAGCCGGAAGCCCCAGTAGTTCGAGACGGTGACCGCCGCACCGAGAAGCCACGATCCGAGTAGCAGGGCCCCACCAACCAACAGTCCGGCCGGGGAGAGCAACAGCGTCGAGAGGTCGGGGACGAGCCCGGAGACGGCGGGGACCGACCCGGAACCGAGGAAGAGCAGGAGTCCGACGAGTCGCGCATCGAACGAGAGCGCGCCCACCAGGGCGAGCTCCTTCGGGTCGATGGCGAACAGCGTCTCCCCAGTCCGTTCGGTTTTGGATCGGGGTCGGTCCTCGCGGGTCGCCGCTGCTTCGCCCATGCCTTTCGCTTCACTCTCCTCTTTGGGTTTGCCCTCACTCTCGCCTTTGGCTTCGCCTTCACTCTCGCCTTTGGCTTCGCCTTCACTCTCGCCTTCGGCCTCGACTTCCGCTCTGGGAGCTGCCTCGGCAGCTGCTTCGGTATCCTCGGCCTTCCGCCGGGGGATCTCCTCCTGGAGCCGGGTCGCCTCCGCAGCCGTCACGAAGCGGATCGACCCTTCCGTCGAGGAGCCGCCGGCCGTCTCGAGGTCCACGGCGGCGATGCCGAGGAGTCGCTGGACGACGTTCCGGCTGACGTCGACGTTCTGGATCCGACGGTAGGGTATCTCGCGGTTCCGCCGCGTGACGACGCCAGAGGCGATGTCGAACGTGTCCTCGGTGAGGTCGTACTCGAAGCGCCGGTAGTAGGCGGTCTCGTACGCGATGCTCGCGAGAAGCCCGAGGGCCGCGCCGGCGACGATGAACTCCCGCGGGAACGTCCCCGAGGACGCGAGGAAGAACGCGGCGACCAGGAGGCTCGAGACCTTCTGGACCGCCCGGTACGGAACCGTCAACGGCGACAGCTTCACACCGCGTCCTCCCCCTCGGCCCGGATCGCCAGTCGCTTCAGCTCCTCGCGGAGGTCGTCGGCCTGCTCGGGCGTGAGCCCCGGCACCCGCACGTCGGCGCCGCGCGACCCGGCGGTGTACACGACGCATGACGCGAGTCCGAACGCGCGCTCGACTGGGCCGCGGCGCGAGTCGACGTGCTGGACCCGGACGAAGGGCGCGACCGTCCTAACCTCCGTGACCACCCCCCGTTCGAGGTAGAGCGCGTCCTCCTGCACCTCGTAGCTCCAGCGCCGATAGCGCAGTTGCGCGTGGCCCACGCCCGCGACGAGGACTGCCCCGCCAACGGCGGGGGGTACCCAGCGCGGCAGGCCGAGCAGGAAGTACGGGACCGCGGCGATCGCGGTGACGACGACCGCCAGCAGGACGGCCCGGACGGTCCAGACGACCCGGACGCGGGGGTCGAGCCGCTGTGCGGTCACTGTCCGCCCTCCGGCGCGAGCGCTTCCAACATGGCCTCCGTTTACGGCCGATCCGGTATAAGTGCCGGCGACTGCGGCCGCCAAGTTACCAACAGTCCTTCGCCGCTCAGACCCGGTGAACCCGGCCCGCTGTGACGTCGATGCCGGGGCTGTAGTGGACGATCGGCTCACCGCCCGGGTGCTCGAAGTCGTTCGTTTCGAAGAGGGTGTTCGACCGGAGGTCGACGGTGCCGCGCTGGATCGGCCAGGGTTCGTGGTCGATCTCCCCGCAGTAGAGATCGTTGCCGGCCGCGTAGAATCGGTAGTTCTCCAGCAGGAACGCCGTCAGCGACGACGGGTCGGCCTCGAACGCCTCGCCGGTTGGCCCATAAGTCGCGTCGAAGTGGCACGGGGCCGCGCCGCGGTGGGTGCGATGGCTCGTGAACTCGATCCGGTCGTCCTCCCGCCTCACCTGTATCGAGGCTCTGTAGTACGGAAGCTGAAAGAGCCAGCGGGCGAGGGGCACGCCGATGGGGTCGTCGGCGTCGAGATTGAAGAAGTAGACTCCCCGGCCGCGCGGCCCGTCGACGTACGTCCTGTGGTTGAGCTCCGGGAAGGAGAGGCCGAAGGGGACGCCTCGCGGGCGGATGTCCTCCATCACGAAGGGGACGATGCCGAGGTAGGCGTCGCCGTCGTAGGTCGCCACCTCCAATCCCTCGGGGAGACGCTCGTCGACCGTTGCGGAGGCAACCGGCCAGTGACAGAATAGCGCGTCTCGCCAGGTCATCTCGAGGAGGTGGGACCCGAGCATACCGAACGAAGGCAGGGTGAGCGGAAAGAGCCAACGGCCAAGCCCGTTCTGCCTGGGCTACCTCGTCGAAGTCGTGGATTTAGTGCCGCATCAGAAAGCCCCCATTTGCGTCCACAGCCATGAGGCTAAAACCGGCCTTTGTGCTTTGGGACACTATACCACGATAGCCGGCCTATCGGTTCGTATGGTCCACCGAAACGCACTGGCGACGGTCCTGATCGCGCTGCTGCTGCTCACCGCCGGCTGTAGCGGGGTCGGCGACTCCGGCAGCGGGGCAGCTCCGCAGGAAGGTGCGGCTGAAGGCGACTACAGCGGTGCCGCGGGCGGCGGCGCCGGCGAGGAACAGGCCGAATCCAGCGACGGGGCCAGCGACACGGGGAGCAGCGACGCGGCGAGCGGCGACGTGAAGGGAGCCACGACCGACCGTGCGGTGATACGAACCGGCGAGGTCGACGTCGTCGTCGACGACTACGGGACGGCGAACGACCGGGTGCGCGAGATCGCCAGCAGCTACGACGGCTTCGTCACCGACAGCAACCGCCGGACCGCAGAGCGGTACAACGAGTCGTGGACGCGCGGGCACGTCACATTTCGCGTCCCGACCGAGCACTTCGACGAGGCGTTTCAGGACGCACAGGAAGTCGGCACCGTGCGGCAGGCGTCCCAGAACTCGAAGGACGTGACGGACCAGCTCGTCGACATCGAGGCTCGCCTGAAGAACCTCCGGGCGGAGCGGGATCGATTGCGGACGCTCTACGAGGAGGCAAACCAGACGGAGGACGTACTCGCCGTGCAGCGGGAACTCTCGCGCGTGCAGGAGGAGATCGAGCGCCTCGAAGCCCGCCAGCGACAGCTGGAAGACCAGGTCGCGTACGCGACGATCACCGTCACGATCGCCGAGGAGGAGCCCGAACCGCCCGAGAAGGAGGAGCCGGCCGCGTGGTACGAAACGGGCCTCCTGACGGCCTTCCTCGAGTCCACGAGCGGCGTCGCGACGACGCTGCGGGCGCTGTCCGTCGCGTTCGCCTACGCCGCGCCGTACCTGCTCGCGTTCGGCGCACCGGTCGCCGGGGTCGTCTACGTCGCGAAGAATCGCGGGAAGTTACCGGGAGCCCTGTAGCGCTCGGTGACCTGTCGCCAGCGACCACCTACAGGACGCTCGTCGCCGTCTCGAAGAGGCGGTCGCGGGTCTCGGCGTCGGGCGCGGCGACGTACAGCGCGTCGGTCGCGCGCGTCGCGGCGCCGCTCTGCTCGGCGAGCAGCGTGCCGGGATACTGCTCGTAGGGGTCCGGGTGGAAGCAGACCACGCCCTCGGTCGCGCCCCGGGCGAGCAGGCCCCAGTCGACGCAGGGGGACCAGGTCTGTAACACGCGCTTGCAGACGGACTCGAGGGCGTCGGAGATCGCGTGAGCGTCCGGCTGGAGTTCCTCGTCGCGAACGGCCGGAAGCCCGACGACGTACGACACCGTCCCGTGTTCGAGCGGCACGTCGCTGTCCGCCGAGAGCGACTCGCCGTTGGCCGTGGCGCGGCCGTCGCACGTCGCTCGGTACATCGTGTCCGGAAGCGGCTCGTAGATGGCGGCGGCGACGGGGTCGTCCTCGTAGTGGCAGCAGACCGCCGTCGCGAACGACGGGAAGTCGTCCGCGAAGTTATTCGTCCCGTCGAGGGGGTCGACGAGCCAGACGTAGTCGCTGTCGCCGCGGTAGCCTGACTCCTCACCGTGGGTCGCATGCGCGGGGAACGCCTCGTCGACGACCTCGAGGACGCGTCGCTCCGCGGCGACGTCGGCCTCGGCCTTCACGTCGTCGACGCCGTACTCTCCGCTGACGTGACCGGTACGGAACTCGTCTGCGAGAAAGTCGCCACCCGCCCGGGCGGCCTCGGCGGCCACGTCGACGAGTCGGTCCGGCGAGATTTCCATACCTACCCAGTGACCCAACCGGGTAAAAGACCCTGCGACGTCGGCCTGGGTGGACCCGTCGACCGCGATTCGTTACGAACCGGCGACCGCAGACGGTTACGAACCGGCGACGAGGTAGACGCCGAGCATGGCGAACGCGATCCCCGCGGCCTTCCGGAGCGACAGCGACTCGCCGAGGACGAGGACGCCGATGGCGGAGCTGAACACGAGGAAGGTGGCGAAGATCGGTGTGACCACGCTGATGGGACCGAGCGCGAGGGCCCGGTAGTACGCCAGGATGCCGACGGCGAGACAGAGGCCCGCCAGCAACACGTGGACGGTTTTCGGGCTCCCGACGTGGGGGGCGAACTCCTGGTCGCTGAAGACGACGACGCCGACCGCGGCCGCGACGAGGACCGTGTTCGAGATCGCGGCCGCCACGTCGCTCGGGACCGCGTTCGGCCCGGTCGTGGCGACTCGCATCAGTGGCGCGACGAGCGCGTACGCACCGACCGCAAGCAACGAGTAGGAGACGTAGCCGCTGAACATACTTCCCCGAACGTCGGCGCGGGCAAATGTCCCTCGGTTCCGGTTGCCGAACGTATATCACGCGGCCGCGACAGAGGGAGGCATGGAGAACCTGCCAACCGACGCGTACTACGACCTCACGCAGATCACCGAGGTCGCCATCTCGCCCTCCGGCGATCGCGTCGCCTTCACGGCGGCCGAATCGGACCAGTCGGCGGACGAGGCAGTAACGTCGCTGTTCGTCGCCCCGACGGACGGCTCCCGCGACCCGCACCGACTCACCAGCGTGTCGGGCGCATCCTCACCGACGTGGGGACCGGACGGCGACCGCCTGGCGTTCCTCGCCGCGCGCGACGAGGACCTCGACCGTCGCGTGGGCTGGGAAGACCGCGAGGACGAGGACGAGACCGAGGAAAGCGAGAGCGAAGCCGACGGCGACGAGGGTGCGGAGAGCGACGAGGACGGCGACGAAGCCGGACCAGCCGAGGAAGACGAGGAGCCAAAGACGCAAGTCTGGTGCTTCGACCTCGCGGTGGGCGGCGATGCGCGCCAGATCACTGACCGCGACGAGGGCGTCTCGGAGTTCGACTGGAGCCCCGACGGCGACCGCCTCGTCGTCGCCGCGCGCGACCCGACCGACGAGGAGGAGGAGTACCTCGAGCAGGTGAAGGAGGGCGGGCCGATCGAGACCACGCGGATGCAGCACAAGCTCGACGGCGTCGGGTGGACCGACGACGTGACGACGTACCTCTTCGTCGTCGACGCCGAAACGGGCGAGGAGCGGCGTCTCGACGACGCCTACGGCGGCGGCGCGTACGAGGACCTCGCGGGCCTCCAGCCGAACTGGGGCGAGGAGGGTATCGCGTTCTGCTCCTGTCGGCTCCCGAACCCGGACGACACCCTCGTGATGGACGTCTACACCGTCGACCCCGACGCGGGCGACGGAAGCGACGGGGACGAGCGGTCCGGCGGCGAGGCGGTCAAGCGCACGACTAGTGACCTCTCGGCGTCGAACCCGACCTGGAGCGACCACGGGACGCTCGGCTTCGTCGCCGGCGACCCGGACAACTGGTGTAAGCCGGACGAGCTCTACCGCAGCGACGAGGCGGGCAGCTACGAGTCGATCACGGCGGACCTCGACCGGACCATTACCCGTGGCAGAGAGGTCCACTGGGTCGACGGCGAGGTGTACACCCGCATCGCGGACCACTCGCGGACGCGACTCGTGCGGGCGTCGCGCGAGGGCGTCGACCGCGTGTTCGAGGCGCAGGGGAACCAGCGCGCGGTCGCCAGCTTCGACGTCTCGGCGGACGGGTCGACTGCAACGCTCGTGCTCTCGGACCCGCAGGACGGCTCGGACGTGTACGCCGTCGACGTCGACGACCTCGACGACGCGCCGGCGACGGAGCCGCATCACCCCGCGACCGACCCCGAGGGCTTCCCGAACGAGCCCGAGTCGGTCCGCCGGATCAGCCGGGTCAACGACGATCTCATCGCGGAGTTCTCGATGCCGGACGTCGACCGCGTCGAGTGGGAGTCCGACGGCTGGGACATCGACGGCCTGCTCTACTCCGACCCCGAGGTCGACCCGCGCGACGGCGACCACCCGCTCGTGGTCGCCATCCACGGCGGGCCCATCTCCTACGACGAGCCCGTCTTCTCGTTCGCCCACGCCGCCCTGACGAGCCGGGGCTACGTCGTCTTCCGCCCGAACTACCGCGGCGGCTCCTCGCGCGGCCGGAAGTTCTGCGAGACGCTCCGCGGCCAGTGGGGTACCGTCGAGGTCGACGACATCGTCGCCGGCGTCGAGTCGCTGGTCGAACGCGGCTGGGCGGACGCCGACAGGATCTTCGGCTACGGCTTCTCCTACGGCGGCATCGCGCAGGGCTTCCTCGTCACGCAGGCCCCGGACCTGTTCACCGCAGCAGCACCCGAGCACGGCATCTACGACCTGCGCTCCGCGTTCGGCACCGACGACTCACACAAGTGGATGGAAAACGAGTACGGCCTCCCGTGGGAGAACCCGGAGCCCATCGATGCGTCGAGTGCCATCCTCGACGCCGACAACATCGAAACGCCCCTGCTGGTCACGGCCGGCGGGAAGGACTGGCGCTGCCCGCCGAGCCAGTCCGAGCAGCTGTACCTCGCCGCCCAGAAGCAGGGCGTCGACGCGAAGCTCATCGTCTACCCGGACGAGCATCACAACATCGGCGACCCGGACCGGGCTATTCACCGCCTGGACGCGTTTCTCGAGTGGTACGAGAAACACGATCCTGCGGTTGAGGTCACGGATAGCGACGAGTAGGTATCGGATTTTGCGGATCGATTCTGGATTGCATTTTTATAAAAGAGATGAGCAGGTGCAGACGCTGCTATGCTTGACAGCAACGTAACGTCCAAAGATTCCTTGGTCTCTTTTTATAAGCGGATTTATACAGGTGATACGGGCTTGGTCTCGACAGCAACGCAACTTCCTCGTAAGCCCTCGGCCGCTCTTGCTTAAAAACTATATAAAGGTGCAGACGCTGCTGCGCTTGACAGCACCGCAGACTCCTCGAAAGCTCTCGGCCACTCTTTCTTATAAACTGTATTTAAAGATGCAGACGCTGCTGCACTTGACAGCACCGCAGACTTCTTGAAAGCCCTCGGCCGCTCTTGCTTAAAAAGTGTATATAAAGATGCAGACGCTGCTGCGCTTGACGGCACCGCAAACTCCTTGAAAGCTCTCGGCCGCTCTTGCTTATAAACTGTATTTAAATATGCAGACGCTGCTGCGCTTGACAGCACCGCAGATTCCTTGAAAGCCCTCGGCCGATCGTTCTTATAAACTGTATTTAAATATGCAGACGCTGCTGCGCTTGACAGCACCGCAGACTCCTTGAAAGCCCTCGGCCGCTCGCGGTCGCTCCGCGACATATCCGCGGCTCTCCGCACCGCCCGCCGCGGATAGAGGTCGTCGGAGCGACTCCCCCTCCGGCGCGACCACTGGAAGACGGTCCGGGCATTCCGTTGCGTCTCTCCGCACCGCCCGACGGACGGGTCCGGGCTGCGACTTCCAT
>JBDGPU010000083.1:0-11432 GCA_042219525.1 Halopenitus sp. | reverse complement strand
GTGCGGTGGCGCGCGCGAGCAACGCGTGCGAGGGAGGCCGGCGCCGAGGCGTTGCAGTTCCGGCGCCGGCCGAGGCTGGGGAGGACCGAGGCTTGCGGTAGCTGGGCGGTGCTAGTGCGGGGCTGTCGCCGTCGCGGTTGCTGTCCTGGCGGACTGAAAGGGCGACGGCCGGTCGCGCCGGAGGGGAGTCGCTGAATCGACCCCTATCCACGCCGGGCGGTGCGGAGAGGCGTGGATATGTCGTTCAGCGACCGCGAGCGGCCGAGGGCTTTCGAGAAGTTTGCGTTGCCGTCGAGAGCAAGCCCGTATCACCTGCATAAACCGACGCATAGCGAGCGGCCGAGGGCTTTCAAGGAGTCTGCGGTGCTGTCCAGTGCAGCAGCGACTGTACCTTTAAATATAGTTTATAAGAAAGAGCGGCCGAGGGTTTTCGAGGAGTTTGCGTTACTGTCGAGTATAGCAACATCTGAACCTCATAAATCATTCCAGAAGTACGAGCAATCGAGGGCTTTCCACCTACTGCAAGTAACTCAGGTCCGCTAAAACCCGCCTGTCCGGGCGCATACCAGTTATCTCGCGTAGAGTTTCGTATCCAACATCGACGCCAGCGTCACCGATCCGTGGGGCGTCACGGCAACATACGGCCGATCAACCGGCCCGAACACGTCGACCACGCGGCCGACCTCGGACAGCGACTCGTCCACGACCATCGCGCCGATACCGGGGGGTTGCTCGCCGCTGCCGACGCGGGCGATGGCGAGTCCCTGTGCCGTCCGGACGACTTCGCCAACGCGCTCCATAGTTACTCGCGGAGGATGTCGACGTAGGCGGCGACCGCCTGGATGAGGTCGTTCTTCGTCGTGTCCTCGGTCCCCTTGACGACCACCCGCCCGCGCGGATCGTACTCGCGGGAATACGACTTGTCGCGCTCGATGACGGCGTCGTACCCGACCTGCTGGACGGCCTCCGCGATCTCGTCGACGTCCGGGTCCTCGACCGCCTGGTCCTCGGCGACGCGACGACCCTCCGACCGCGAGAGGTCGCGGTCGATGTAGGCAGGGTAGATGACGTTCTCGACCATACCGGACGAGCGAGCGCGGAGCGTAAGGCGGTTTCGACTCACCGGGTGTCCGGCGTGCCGACCCGAGGCACGTCCGCGCGGGGTGTGACCGTCTCGCAGGGCACCGGCCCGTTTTTGCTTCCCCAGGGAGACGTCTGGCCATGAGCGACCCGGACGCCACGGTCGACGCTGGGGAGTTGCCTGCGGTGCTGTCGTCGATGCCGGCGGTGCTGTCGTCGATGCCGGCCCTCGAGGTCACCGACGCGGAGGTGCTCCACGACGGCCTCAACCGCTCCGTCCTGCTGTCGACGGCGGCTGACGGTGGGCCCTACGTGCTCCGACAGCCGCGGAAGTTCCGCGACACGGCACTGTTCAACGACCTTCGGACCGAATACGAGGTCCTCCAGGCGCTGGAGGACACCGATATTCCGACCCCGAAACCGGTCTCGTACTGCGCGGACGAGTCCGTCCTCGGCGACCCGTTTTTCCTCGTCACCTATCTGGAGGGTACCGAGGTGCCGCTGGGAGAGCCGCTTCCGGAGCGATTCCGGACGGCGCCCGCCCGCGGGCGATTCGCGACCACGCTGATCGACACCATGGCCGAAATCCACACCGTCGACTGCGATCCCTTCGCCGAGGTCTGCGAGCGACGGTCGCCGCGGGCCCAGCTCGAGGCCGCCGTCGATCGCATCGAGGGAGCCACGCAAGCGACGGGGTTCGAACCGCTCGCGCTGTGGTCCCTCGTCGAGTGGCTTCGCGAGGCTGCGCCAGCGAATCCGGAACGGCGGCTGGTCCACGGGGATTATCGGCCGGGCAACGTGCTGTTCGCCGGCGACGAACGACCACGGCTCACCGGGGTGCTCGACTGGGAATCCGCGTTTCTCGGCGACCCGCGGACCGAACTCGGCTACCTCCTCCTCAGGTGGGGAGCCGACGGCGATGCCCCGGTCGACCGCGGCCCGCTGGAGGCAAGGTATTCGGCCGCGGACCTGGCCCCGGTCAGGGAAGTCGCTGACGAGGGGCTCGCACCCTTCACCACAGAGCCCGGTAGCCCGTCCCGCGAGGAACTCGTCGCCCGCTACGAAGCCGAAACCGGGATCCGCTTCGATGCCGACCGATACTACCGCGTCCTCGCGGCCGTGCTGCTCGCGGCAGTCTGGGCGGACCTCCACCGGGAGCGGTGCGCGGACGGCCGCGACTCGTCGTTTCCCCAGCGGATCGACCACCTGTCGCTGGTCGCGCGGAGTGTTCGGGAGGGCAACCGACCGATGTGAACCGGCGGCGACCGTGTGAGAACGATCCGACCGAAACGAGTGTGTATTGGCCGAGGTCGAGCACCGGAACCAGGGCGACCGAGATTCCGCCCGGAAACGCCACGGCTTAAACGGTCGGGGCCCTCCTGTCGCCAATGAGCGTGCCCTGCGTCGCCGTCGCCCGCGAGCGCGGCGAGGAGGTCCGCGAGCGACTCGCGGCCGTCGGCGTCCTCGACAGCGACCACGAGATCTCCGTCGAGGACGGGACGATCTACATCCCCGTCACCGATCCGGACGCGGTCCCCCCGGAGCTACGCGACACCGTGGTCGAACGGCCCGCCGAGCGACGCGAGCAGCCCACGATGCCCGCGGACCTGCTCGGCTACGAACCGTCGCTCGAACGCCTCGGCGACATCGTCATTCTCGACGAGGACGACCCCGAGCACGCCCGAGAGATCGCCGACGCGGTGATGGATTCGGACATCCCCTGCAAGACGGTCGTCAACCGCGCGTCCCCCATCGAGGGCGAGCTGCGCGTGCGCCAGTGGGACGTCCTCGCCGGCGACGGCACCGAGACGGTCCACCGCGAGTACGGCCACGAGTTCCTGCTCGACATCGCGGAGGTGTACTTCTCCCCGCGGCTCGCGACGGAGCGCCACCGCGTCGTCGAGCAGGTCGCGTCCGGCGAGCACACCTTCGACATGTTCGCCGGCGTCGGCCCCTACGCGGTTCCGATGGCGACTGCGGGCGCCGAGGTCGTCGCCTGCGACCTCAACGAGACCGCGATCGACTACCTCCGGGAAAACGCCGAGCGCAACGACGTCACGGACCGGATCAACGCCATCGCGGGCGACGTTCGCGAGGTGGCGGACGACTGGACCGGCTGGGCCGACCGCATCGTGATGAACCTCCCCCACTCGGCCGACGAGTTCCTCGACACCGCCGTCGCGCTCGCGGGCGAGGAGTGCGTCCTTCACTACTACGACATCCAGCACGAGGACGACCCGTTCGGCCCGGGCGAGGAAGCGGTCCGCGAGGCCGCTGCCGTGGCCGACGACTCCTACGAGGTCACCGTCGAAACCGAGCACGTCGTGCGGTCGTACGCGCCACACGAGCACAACGTCTGTCTGGACGTGCGCCTGACGAAGGAATAGGGACAACCCCGCGGCGTCGGTCGAACCGTCGGTCGACGAGTCCGTCGACGCCGCCCCGAGCTCAGAAGAAGGGTCGCAGGACGATCAGCGCGACGCCGGCCGAGATCACGCCAGTCAGGAACAGTACGCCGATGATGGCCATCCGACGCCAGGTGAGATTATCCGGGTCGAGTGGGTTAGCTACCATACGTCTCCCTACGCGAGCCTGTTCTTGAACCCTTCGAGAGCGACTGAGCGGACTATCGCGACCAACGCCGCGCATGGGGCGTTCTCCGCTGGCCGGGATAGCAATCGCAGCCGAGCGTGCGGAACCGTGACGCGGGCCGGTGATTTCGGAACCCTTATTTTCTTCATCGGGATACAAAGAAGTGGACGCGCCGGAGTAGCTCAGCTGGCAGAGCGATTCCTTCGTAAGGAATAGGCCGGGGGTTCAAATCCCCCCTCCGGCTTACACTATTTTCTTTACAATCCCACTACTTAACCCCGTATAGCGGTTTTCGTGGGAAACCTCAAAACTCCGATAGTGAAAATCGGGGGTGTTTGGCGTGAGCGCCCCGGCGTGTCATACCTCCGGGGGCGAGCAGGCCGCGTGTCGCACCGAGTGGGCCGACGACCCGCGAAGCGAGGACAAAGACGCCCTGCTCAAGTACACCGTCGAACACCCCGAGGGAACGCCCGTCGTGTGTGCCGCCCGCGACGTGCTCGACCCCGAAACCGAGGCCGGCGACGCCGACCACCGGCTCGCGCTCCGATTCTACCGCGACCACCCGGAATACTTCAAAACCGACCGACGGGACGGCCTTACGTGGGTGTGGCCTCGGGGGCCGGCCTTTACTCGACCCGCTAACAAGCACAGGCCAAAACACGCCGACGGCGACGGGACGGGTGAGGACGTACCGAAAGCGAACGCTCGGGCCGCGCTCGGGCGGCGTCGGACGGTCGAGAGCGACGGGACGCGCGCCTACCTGCTCGGGGCGCTCGCCACGTATCGGGAGACCACCGAGGACCGTTTTCACCGGCTCGACAGGGTACGTGGGGACGGCCCGGAGCACCTTCTGGTGCCGTATTCCACCCGGTTCAACTCGGGGCGACGGGTGGGCGAGGCCCGCGAGCGGTTCGACGGGGCGCTCGCCGAGGCGGCCCGCGAGTTCGACCGGGCGGTGTGTGTGTCCCTCACGACGGACCCCTCGCGGTTCGACTCCCTGCTCGCGGCCACCGAGTCGCTCATGGGCGACGTGTCCCGGTTCAAGTCGTGGATAGCGACGGACGCCCGGCTCGGCGAGCGCCCGCCGTCGCTCGTGGTGCCCGAGTTCACGGATTCGGGCCTGCCCCACGCTCACGTCGTGCTATTCGGGGTGTCGTGGGTGGTCCCCCACGGGACGCTCGCGGGGTATTGGTCGGGAAGCCGCGACCGGGGGAGCGTGGTGTGGTTCGACCGGCTCGTGAGTCGGGGTGAGCGGTGGCGGTGGGCAGGCGACGGCCCGGAGGACGCCGAGGGTCGTTCACCCCGCGAGTATCTGGGGAAAACGCTCGGGCACCTCGCTGACCTCGCCGAGTCGCCGCCCGAATGGGTCCGTGAGGCGGCCCGTTCGATTGGGGGGTTCGACGGGGAAAACCCACGGAACACGGCGGAACGCCGACGCGCGCGTGGGGCGTCGGAGTGCGAGGCGCTCGACCGGGCCGGCGAGTGGTGGAAACTCGCCTGCTATTGGGCGACGGAGACGCGGCTATTCACCTGCTCGCCGTCGCTCAAATCGCCCGACGACGGCGAGACTCTCCCGCACATCCCCCGGTATCGGTACGTGGGGACGGCGCGGCTCGGGGAGTTCCCCGGCGACGTTCGGGAGCGGGCGGTGGTCGTTCACCGCTCGGGTCGCGGGGCGAGCCGCCCGCCACCGGGAGCAGGGGGTGAACCGGCGTGAGGGGGGCCGGCGAGAGTACGGGGTCTCTCGGGTCAATCTACGGGGATTTGGCAACCCCTCGCCTAATCACCCGCTTGTGTTTCAACGCGATATACCCGGTTATCAACCCGAGTGGTATTCCGATAACAGAGAAGAAAAACAACGCAGTTAGCAGGCCCCAAAGTTGCATACGTCGCTTGTGCGACCCTTTGGGGTCGTATCCACAATTCGGGCACCGCTCGACCTCCGGTGTCACCTCGCTCGCGCACTTCCGGCAAACGGAATTAGACGACATATCGCACGGTTATAACGGGGAAAGCAAAACAGTACCTCCGGCAAATCACCGTCAACCTTCTATCAGGGGTCTCGACCCGCCGAGCGGGCCGCGTGGACCCGAACTTACAGGGAATAGTACGACAATCACCGAGATGAACCACGACAAATGACGAACCAAACCGACGACGCGACCGAGGAACCGACCCACGAGGAACCGACGACGCGGCCCGACGCGGCCCCGCGTGGCCCCGTCACCGAGGGGGTGGCGGCATGAGTCCCGAACGCATGGTGGGCGGCTACGACGGTCCCGACGCGCCCCGGTGGTGGAGCGAGGCCGAGCACTTCATCGTGCTTCACAAAGCGATTCACCTCACCGGAGCGGTCGAGTCCGACGACGAGGACCCCTACGACCACGGCACGCTCACCTACGAACCGGGCGAGGAACTCCCTGCCGAGCGTGTCACGCCGTCCATGTGGGACGGGTGTAGCGACCGGCTCGCGGCGCTCACGGCGGGGGGCGAACGGCTCGACACGCCCTCGGGCGCGGAACGCTCGGGGGATATCGACGCCGACGCGGCCCTTCGGACGTGGCGGCGGGAGAACAACCTGCGGCGGCGTACCGTTCAACTCTACGAGTGCGAGGAGTGCGGCGAGACCTTCGAGGACCTCGACGCGCTCAACGGCCACCAAAGCGCCCACGCCGAGGGCGAGGCCGCCGACGGGGCGACGCCCGCCGAGAGCGGGGGCGACGGCGAGCAGGGGGTCGAGACCGAGACGCTCGCCGACAAACTCCCCGACGAGGGGGGTGAGCAGTCATGAGCGGGTTGTCGGCGGCGGGTCTCGACCCCGAGACGGCGCGCGACCTACTCCGCGACATGGGCTACGAGTGTCGGCGGTGCGGCGAGGCGTTCAACTGCGAGGTGTGCGGGGGGGCCTCGGACGGCGACGACGGCGAGAGCACCCCCACCGAGGGGTCGAACGCCGACCCCGAGCAGGTGGCCGACCTCGCGGAACGGTCGGCGTTTACCCGCGAGCAGGTGCGGGCTATGAGCGAGGCCGAACGGGAGCGGCTCGCCGAGACGCTCGCGGGGCAGGCCGCCGAGACCCTCACCGAGAACGTGGGGACGTTCGCCGCGCTCTCCCGCGAGGACCGCGAGGCCGCCGACGTGCCCGAGGCGGCGGTGGGCGCGCTCGCGGCGCTCTCCGAGGCCGACGAGGACACCCCCGCGACCGAGGCGAGAGCCGGGGCACTCACGGCGCTCTCGGAGCGTGAGAGCGACGAGGCCGACAAGTGGGCCGGTGGGGCGCTCACCACGCTCAACGCCCGCGAGGACGCCCGTGAGAGCGACGAGGCACGGGCCGAGGGGCAGGCGACCGAGACGGTCGAGTACGGGGCGGTGGGTGCTCTCACGTCGCTCTCGACGGGCGAGAGCGCCGGCTCGGGACGGTAAGACCATGAGCGCGAGCGAACCCGACACACCGACCGAGAGCGAGGCGAACGACCCACGGCCTGCGTGTCCGGCGGGGGTCCGGAGGGACCGAGAGTGGCGGCGAGACCGCGTAACGGGCGGCCTGCTCGCGTTCTACCGCCCGTGTAAGTTTTGTTTCGACGGCGAGGTATCGGAGGGCGAGCCGGTGATACGGTCGCGGTCCCGCGAGGGGCAGGTGTTACACCGTCCGGAGTGCCCCGAGGCGACGCCGAGACCGTAGCCGACGCCCCCGATTGTGACCTTTTCGTGAGGTAAATATCGCTCAATATCACAGAATCTTGATATGTTCTCGGTGAGTGGGTGAGGATAAGCACCGAACGCGACGCCCACACCTTCGGCTCGTGGGTGTCAGGAAACACCGGAGGGAACCACCCTCCGGTTATCGAAACACTCGCCGAGCGGTCGGCGGTCGGCAGACCACCGCGCTCGTGTCGTTCTACCGGCACGGTGCTAATAGGTGTTCGGTCGGCCCGCCGGGTCCGTTCGGCGCTCGCCACCACATGAGCAAATCCGACCCGAACGACAGCCCGACCGACCCGGAACAGTACGTTAGAGAAAACCGAGACCTGATTGAGCGCGTCCTACGACACGGTAATGCCGAGGCGCGAGGTTACGCGCTCGCCCTGCTCGCCAACGCCGGAACTCCCGAGGACGTGAAACAGGTCCGTGCGGCCTTAGAGGACCTCACCGACGACGAGGGGTAGCCGTGAGTCTAACTGTCCGAAAGGGCCTCAACGAACTCACGGGCGTCCTCGAACAAATCGGGGTTTTCCTCGAACACCGTTTGAAGGTCCCTCGCCTGTTGAATATCGTCCAAGAGTTCGGGGTTTTCGTTCGCCAACCGGAGGGCGGCGTCTCGGACCTCTTTCTGCTCGGCACGGATATCTTCGACCGCCCCGTAGTCGAGTGCCTGCCCGCACCACATACAGGTGGACTCGTCTCGGGGGGTTTCGCGGGTACACCGAGGACACTCGACGGGGGTACGGTTTTCGGGTTCGGAGGTTTCGACCTCTTTTCCCTGAAGCCGGGCGTATTGAGCCTCGGTATCCTCGCCGAACCGTGCGATATACCGAGCGACGGCTTTACTCCCCCGAGCACGGCCCTGCCGGTCCTCAATAAGAGCCGCGTTTGCGTCTCGCTTTTTGGCCAACCAATAGGCGTTCGACTTTCGGAAATTCGTCGGTGTTACGGGCTTTTGGACCCCGACCCGCTCGGCGGCCTCCTCGAAGCATTGGAGGAACCGTTGGTACGAGTACCGTTCCGGTTTGGTGAGTTTCGACCACAGAAAAGCGTCCGGGTCCTCGCCGGCAGGGTGCTCCGCCAACCAACGTTGGAGGTGGGGTATGCTAAAATCCGCCGTGAGGTGAACCGACCGCTCGCCTGTCTTTCCATCCACCCGGAGCACGAGACCGTGGGTAGAATCGGACACGTCGCCCACGGTAAGGTCGTACAATTCCCCACCCCGCAAACCGGCCTCGTATTGTACCCCGATAAGGGCCTTATCTCGGGGGTTTCGAGCGTTCTCAATCATGGGCTTCACGTCGTCGTCGAGTTCCAGCATTTCCGCCGGGTCCGGTGCCGGGTCGTAGTCGCGGGGCGTTTTCGAGGAAACCCAATCAATACTCGCCGGGGGTTCGCCGTCCTCGTCGGGAGCGACACGCTTCCCGAACACTCGGAGAGCGACCCGGTAATCCCGGTTCGTCTCCTCGTTATCGTAGGTCGAGTGAATCCACCGAACGATATCCTCGGTGGCGTCTCGGTCGGTGAGGGCGTCGTTCAAACCGCCGACGTTCTCCGCTATCCGGGTGAGGTGCCGGAGCAATTTGAGGTGCCGGTGGTCGCCGTATTCCTCACGGAGCAGGTCGAGTTGGTCGCTAAAGTCCAACAGGCGCTCCCGGTCGGCGTCGCTCTCGATATCTCGCTCGCCGTTCTCGATTTTCTCTTTCAGGGTCTCAATCTCCCGTCGGGGGTCGGACATGGACTAAATACTTTATTAAGAGGGATTGTAAACCTTTGCTTGAGTTCCCCCCTCCGGCTTCCCGCAGTTTCCCGTTATTCTCTCGAGGTTTTGCACTGAGTTCGGCCCTCTCAGCCGTGGCTCTGGAGTGAATTGGAAACGTTGCCGGTTACCTAGACCGGGTTTCCGTACGTTTAGGACAACGTGGCACGCAATAGTGCCATGGCACGCACACAACCCGACGGGGCGGACGGCGCCGACGACGTCCTCGAGGCCCTCGCCTCGCTGCCCTCCTTCCACCACCCAGTCGCCTCCCACGACGGCGAGCAGGTGGCGGTGTACTACGACGACACCGGCCGGAACGAGCTCCACCTGATCGACGTCGACACCGGCGACCGCCACGTCGTCAGCGACGGGACGGTTCCGCGGAACGCCCGCTGGCACGTCAACTGGAGCGCCGACGACGAGCGCGTCTACTTCCACATGGACGACGACGGCAACGAGCAGAACGACATTCACGCCATCGACCGCGACGGGAACGTGGAGCCAGTCGTCGAGATGGACGGCCAGAACGCCCTCGCGAGTGTCGGTGACGACGGCGAAACGCTCCTCGTCACCTCCAGCGCCGGCGGACAGATGAACGTCTATCGCCACGACGTGCCGACCGGCGAGACGACGAAGGTGACTGACTACGACCGCGCCGTGTGGTCGGCCACGCTCGCGCCAGACTCCGACCGCATTGCCTACGCGACGAACGAGGCTGACGACTACAACAACCAGGACGTCTACGTCGCCGACGTCGACGGCTCCAACCCCCGGAACCTCGAGATCGGTGACACCGGAGCGGAAGCGTCGCCGGTCGACTGGGGCCCAAACGGCGAGACGCTGCTCGTCTCCGACAACTCCGCGGACCTCGAGCGCGCCGGCATCTACTCGTTTGAAACCGACGACGTGACCTGGTTCGGTCCGGGCGAGTACGAGGAGAGCCCGTCCGGCTTCATCGCGGATGGCGACCGTTTCCTCGTCACGCGAACGCGCGACGCCGCGACGGTCCCCGTCGTCTACGACGTGGAGACGGGCGAGGCCGAGGCGTTCGACGTCCCCGAGGGCGTTGCGGGCTTCGGCGGCCCCGGTGGCACGGAACTCACCGACGGGCGCGTCCTCCTCTCCATCACGACGCCAGACGAGCGCCCCGAACTGTACGCCTACGACCTCGAATCCGGCGAACGCGAGACGTTGCTCGCGGCTGACTACGGCGACGTCGACCCCGACCGCTTCGCGGACGCCACGTACTTCCGGTTCGACTCCGCGGGCGTCGCGGACGCGCCGCAGGCCACGGAGGTCGGCGGCGGCGAAGAGGAACTCGAGATCGGTGCGCTGCTGTACGACGCCGGCGAGCGCCCGTCGCCGCTCATCGTCAACCCACACGGCGGGCCGCGCGCGGCCAGCCAGAAGGAATTCAATCTGTACACGCAGTTCCTCGTCTCGCTCGGCTTCTCCGTGCTGCAGGTGAACTACCGCGGTTCGACCGGTCGTGGTCTGGAGTTCGTCGAGACGCTGTACGACGACTTCGGCGGCGGCGAGCAGGCCGACGTAGCGAACGCGACCCAGTACGTTCTCGACGAGCACGACTGGGTCGACGACGACCGCGTCGTCGTCTTCGGCGGCTCCTACGGCGGCTACTCCGCCTACTGGCAGATGACCCAGTACCCCGACCTCTACACGGCCGGTATCGCGTGGATCGGCGTCACTGACCTGGATGACATGTTCGAGAACACGATGCCGCACTTCCGGACGGAACTGATGGAGAAGTACCTCGGGACACCCGAGGAGAACCCCGAGCTGTACCGCGATCGGAGTCCTGTCACGCACGCCGAAAATCTGGAGGACCCCCTGCTGATGGTCCACGGCGTCAACGACCGGCGCGTACCCGTCTCCCAGGCGCGTATCTTCGAAGACGCGCTGGTTGATGCTGGGTACGAGGAGGGTGAGGACGCGGATTACGAGTACGTCGAACTCGGCGAGGAAGGGCACGCTTCCTCTGATATTAGTCAGAAAATTCGGCTGTTCCGGATCCTGGAGGACTTCCTGGACCGACGCGTATAGCTTTTCAATAGCGGTTCTCCGGAAGGTTGTTTTTGCACGCTCGTGGTTAGCTACTCTCCGTTCTATCCAGGATCCACCGATGCCGACACTGCTATGCTCGACAGCAACGTTGACTGCTTGAAAGCCCTCGGCCGCTCTTGCTTATAAACTGTATTTAAAGATGCAGTCGCTGCTGCACCGGACAGCAACGCAGACTCCTCGAAAGCCCTCGGCCGCTCGCGGTCGCTGTCCCGAA
>JBDGPU010000202.1:0-11681 GCA_042219525.1 Halopenitus sp. | reverse complement strand
ATTTGAACTCCGGTCCCTGGCTCCGCAAGCCAAGAGGATAGTCCACTACCCTACCAGGACTCAATTACACGTACTGCCGAGTTACATAAGACGGTTACGGTCCGGGGGCGCCGTGGGGGGAGTCCCCACTATTCACCCGCCGGCGCCGGTACGCTATCCACGGCGACGAAAGGTTTACCGACTGCGGTCGCGCGAGTCCGGCGCCAATGCCGGTTGATACGATCGGAGCCCGGTTGAACAAACGACTGTTTGTGCAAAACAAAAGGCTATGTCGCTACCCTACGTGTGTCGAGGTATGAAGCGACGCACGCTGGTCGCGACGCTGGCCACGATGAGTACGGGCGCGGTCGCCGGCTGTACTGGCGGCACCGACGGGTCGACTGGCTCGGGTTCGACGCCGACTGACACGCCAACCGACACGCCGGGCGACACACCGAACACGAAGCCCGCTCGTCGCGAGGCGACGCTCTCGCGGGAGGGCGAATGCGAGGAGAGCGCGGCCGGGAGCGCCACCGTCTCCTTCGGTGACACGTTCGTCGACGTCGAGGGCTGTCTCACCGCCCGCGACGGCTGCCACTATCCCGCGCTGGCCGACGCGAGCTACGAGGGTGACGTCTTCCGCATCGTCGTCGAGGAAGTCGACGAATCCGACCCGGACGAGATGTGCACCGAGGCGATCGAGTACCGGGCTTACGAGGTCGAGGTCACCTTCGACAGCGGCACCCCCGACACGGTCGAGGTCGTCCACGTGACGGCCCAGGGGCGCGAAACTGTGGCGAAAGCGCAGGACTAGCGCGGGTACCCCTCGCCGTCCCCGCCGCACAACTCTCCACTGTGTGCCGTCCGGAGCTTTATCCCGGATGCCGAACCGAATAGCTCGTAATGACGACGTCGAGAGCCGACCCCGCGCGAGCAACCCCGAAATCGCCTGTCAGCGGCGCCCTACAGGCCCAAGGACAACGCTTATGCGCGGGCTCACCCACCTTCGAGGTACGAATATGGGAGTGATCGAGGACGTCTACGAGGACCTCGACACCGACGTCGACTTCGAGGAGTTCGAAGCGGCAGTCGAGGACAAGGTGGAGCAGATGGGGGGCCTCGCGGACGAAGAGACGGCGGCGATGCTTATCGCGCACGAACTGAACGACGAGGAGGTGGAAACCATCGCGGACATCGAGCCGGGCATGGACGACGTGAAGTTCCTCGGCAAGGTCACGTCGATCGGCGAGATCCGGACCTTCGACCGCGACGACGCAGAGGACGAGGAGGAGAGCGAGGGGCGCGTCTGCAACGTCGAGGTCGCGGACGCGTCGGCGGCGATCAGCGTCGCGCTCTGGGAAGACATGGCCACCGCGGCCCAGGAACAGCTCGAGGTCGGCGACGTCCTGCGCGTGGCCGGGCGCCCGCAGGAGGGATACAACGGCCTCGAAGTGAGCGCGAACAAGGTCGAGCAGGATGAGGACGCCGAGGTTGACGTCCAGATCCTCGACACCTACCAGGTCGAGGATATCACGCTCGGTGCCTCCGGCGTCGACCTCGTCGGCAAGATCCTCGAGACGGACACGGTCCGGACGTTCGACCGCGACGACGGCAGCGAGGGGAAGGTCTCGAACCTCACCGTCGGCGACGAGACGGGCCGCATCCGGGTGACGCTCTGGGACGAGAAGGCCGACCTCGCGACCGAGCTCGAAGCCGGCCAAGTCGTCGAGATCACCGACGGGTACGTCCGCGAGCGCGAGGGCGACCTCGAGCTCCACGTCGGCGGGCGCGGCGCCGTCGAGGAAGTCGACGAGGACGTCGAGTACGTGCCCGAGACGACGGACATCGCGGACGTCGAGATGGGCGACACGGTCGACATCGCGGGCGGCGTCATCGAGGCCGACTCCAAGCGAACGTTCGACCGCGACGACGGCAGCGAGGGCCAGGTCCGGAACGTCCGGATCAAGGACGACACCGGCGAGATCCGCGTCGCGCTGTGGGGCGACAAGGCCGACGCCGACGTCGACCTCGCGGACCGCGTCGTGTTCACCGACGTCGACATCGACGACGGCTGGCAGGACGACCTCGAGGCCTCCGCGAACTGGCGCTCGACGGTGAGCGTTCTCGAAAGCGACGCCGACGCCGGGTCGGCTGGCGGTGCGAGCGGCGGCAGCGCCGGAGGCAGCGATTCCAGCGCGGGCTCGAACGAAGGCCTCGGCGCCTTCGGCGGCGACGACGCGGGCGACGGTAGCGAGGCCGGCGCGGGCGATAGTGAGTCCGCGTCGACCGCGACGGCTGGCGGTTCCGGTGGCTCGGCTGGCTCCGGCGGCGCGGCCGCGGCGACCGCCGAGCGCGACGCGGACGCGACGGGGTCGGCCGGCGGCGACACCGTCGAGTTCACGGGCACGGTCGTGCAGGCAGGGAGCCCCGTCGTCCTCGACGACGGCCAGCAGACCCGGAGCGTCGAGACGGACGAGAGTCTGCGGCTCGGAGAGGAAGTAACGGTTCGCGGCGTCGAGCGCGGCGGGACCATCGACGCCGAGGACGTGTTCTGATCCCGGCGAACGGCGCTGGCTCACTCCCTCGGGCGGCGACCCGCTCCTGTTCGGCGCCGGTCCACACCCGTGCGGCTGCGGGTGCGGCTCCCACGGTAGCTAATTCCATGCTTCTGACGCTGAAACTGGCGCCGAGTCGCAACTATCGGCTGAGATCCGTTGAGGACGCGTGTCGCCAGTAGAGACGCCGCGACGGAAAGGGTTAAACAGTGCTCGCCCCCGTGTGTGTGTATGAGTGTCGAGTTGCCGTTCGCCCCGGTTGACGAGATTATTCGGCGGAACGCGGGCGAACTCCGGGTGAGCGCCGAGGCGGCGGAGGCGCTGGCGCGCCGTGTTCAGGAGCACGGCGCGGACCTGGCGGAGGGAGCCGCCGCGCAGGCGGACGCCGACGGGCGGAAGACGCTGATGGCCGCCGACTTCGGCGTCGGGCAGGTCGTCGAGCGCGAGGACCTCACCCTGCCCGTCGCTCCGGTGGACCGCATCGCGCGGCTCCGCATCGACTCCCGCTACCGCGTCGGGATGGACGCGCGGATCGCGCTGGCCGACATCCTGGAGGACTACGCGGACAACGTGGCGAGCGCGGCTGCGACGCTCGCCCGGCACGCCGACAGACGCACAATACAGGCCGACGACATCGAGACGTACTTCGCCCTCTTCGAATAGATGCAGTTCGGCTACAGCGACACCTGTCTCGACCACGATACGGGCGACCGGCACCCGGAGTCGGCCGACCGCCTGCGGGCCATCAAGCGCGGGCTCCAGAAGCGCCACGGCGTCGAGTACGTCGAAGCGACGCCGGCGAGCCGGAGCGCCGTGACCGCGGTCCACGGCGAGGAGTACGTCGACGAACTGGACGCGTTCTGTGCGGACGGCGGCGGCAACTGGGACGCCGACACCGTCGCCTGCGAGGGAACCTGGGACGCCGCGCTCACGAGCGCGGGCCTCGCCCAGTGGGCGGCCATCGAGGCGTTGAACGGGGCCGACAGCCGGTCGACGCCCTTCGCGCTCGGACGACCGCCGGGCCACCACGCCGTCGTCGACAACGCCATGGGCTTTTGCTTCTTCAACAACGTCGCCGTCGCCGCCCAGACCGTCCTCGACGACGGCCTCGCGGACAGCGTCGCCATCTTCGACTGGGACGTCCACCACGGCAACGGAACCCAGGACATCTTCTACGACCGCGAGGACGTCTTCTACGCCTCGATCCACGAGGACGGCCTCTTCCCCGGCACCGGCGAACTCGGCGAGACGGGCGAGGGCGCCGGCGAGGGGACGACGCTGAACGCGCCGCTCGGCGCCGGCGCTGGCGACGCGGACTTCCTCCACGTTCTCGACGAGGCGATCGCACCCGCGATCGACAAATTCGACCCCGACCTCTTCCTGATCTCCGCGGGCTTCGACGCCCACCGCCACGACCCCATCTCCCGGATGCGCGTCTCCTCCGAAGGGTACGCGCTCCTGACCGACCGCGTCCGCGACATCGCGGGCGACCTGGACGCCGGGCTCGGCTTCGTCCTCGAGGGCGGCTACGGGCTGGACACGCTCTCGGAGGGGATCGGCATGGTCCACGAGACGTTCGACGGCCGGAAACCGATCGACTGCGACGAGGAGCCGGACGACGAAACCGTCGAGCTAGTGGAGACACTGCGGTCGATGTTTCTGTAGTGCCGTCGCGGTCGCCGCTCTTGTAGCGACGTTGCGGTCGCCGTTCCTGTAGCTAACCGAGTCCGAGCTTCGAGAATCGGCCGTGGCCAGCTACGGCTGCGGGTCGAAGTATTCGCGGAGCGCGTCGCCGAAGCCGTCCGCGAGCGTTCCGACGTCCTCGTTGCGCAGGATCGTCCGGTCCTCGAGGGCGTTCGACACGTGGGCCCCGAGCCCGACGTCGAGCAGGTCGTCGCTCGCGAGGAACGCCGCGGCGTCGGTCACCTCGCGCTCGCGCTCGACGACGTAGCGATTGCCCTCCAGGAAGGGTCCGTAGGTGCGGCGGTCGGCGGTAGCGTCGCCGTCGGCCTCGCCGTCGTCCGCGTACCCCGCGTAGAACCCCTCAGCGTGTTCGCGGACGTGGACCGGCGGTCCCTCGTGGCGCTCGACCGCCGGCAGCTCTGAGACCTCGAGCTCGACGAGGAGGACGGCGAGGCGGTCGGTCCCGGCCTCGCGCGGCGAGTCGACGTCCTCCTCGACCATCGCGCGCGAGCGGAGGACCCGGAAGCCCCGTTCCTCCAGCCCCTGCACGGCGCCCGACAGCGACTTGCGGAGCTGGGGCCACAGCTGGTCGTCCACGAGATCGGGGGCGTCGAAGACGACGGCGATGGGCTCCGTTTCCCGTCGAGCGAGGTGTTCCCTGAGCTCGTCGGTTCCGATCGGCTCGCGCTCGGGGGGGAAAAACAGCGCCTCGCGTGGGTCAGCGAGCAGGTCGCGGGCGTAGTGCTGGAACCGGGCGACGTTCTCCGCGGAGAGCACGGCGGCGACGTTGCGCTCGGGGTCCGTCGGGTCGATGACCACGAGGGGGTCGTCGAAGGTCCGCGTGCCGTGTTCCTCCGGATCGAGTTCGACGGGTGGGTGCCAGGTCGCGGCGGCCTCGACGAGCGGAACGAACCCGCCGTGCTCGACGACGAGCAGTTCCGTGAGGTAGCCCGAGAACCCGCGGGTCTTCAGGTCGCTGCCGTACGCACCGATGGCCTTGAGGAAGCGCTTGGCAAGCAGCACGTCGCCCGCGAGGTCCGCGTCGAGGCGTGCCTCGAGGTACTGCGTGTGGAAGGGCGTGCGGTCGACGGCGGACTGGATCTCGGTGGCCTCGGCGACGTCGTAGCAGGGGACGAGGTCGATATCGAATCCCTCGACGCTGCCCTTGACGTACGGGTGCTCGGCGTACTCCTCGTGGCCGTCCGGGAGGACGGCGTGGCCGACGTCGAGGCCGTAGGACTCCAGCTCCTCGCGGGGGAGCTCCGGGGGGAAGCGGACGAAGAGGTCGATGTCGCGGTCGCCCGAGAGCCACGTGCCGCGGGCCGTCGACCCGACCTGGACGACGTCCGCGTCGGTCGGGAGGTCGTCGATGGCGTCGCGTGCGCGGTCGGCCAGTCGCTCGGCGACCGCCCGGAGTCGCTCCCGCTCCTCCGCGTCCGGCTGGACGCGCTCGCGCACGGTCGCGAGCACCGACTCCAGTTCACTCATGGCCCCCGCTTCTCCCGGTCGGCGTGAAAGCGTGTCGGTCGAACGGACCGCCCGCGGTGTGTGAGGCCATGTCGCTGCCGTCGTGCGGAAACGAAAGCCCTATCAAATCAACCCGATTACGATGGAGTGAGCGCCGAAGTAGCTCAGCTGGTAGAGCGCCTCGCTGTTAGGACGTGCGGCTTCCCCCGTTCGTCGCAGCCACGAGGCGGTCCCAGGTTCGAGTCCTGGCTTCGGCGCCTTCCTTTCGGTGCCACACTCGCGAGCGACGGCGCCGTGTCGCCGGGTTTCGTCGCCTCCGACGGCGCGGAACCCGGTAGGCTAAAGGGAACCCCGCAGCAACCGTCGCATACGGGCCCTTAGCTTAGTCTGGCTTAAAGCCCTCCGCTCATAACGGAGTGATCGCTGGTTCAAATCCGGCAGGGCCCATTTCTGTTGAGTGCAATGTCTGAGATGCGCATACCAAAGCAAGCTTGAAGCGGGCAAAATACGTGACCTGACCAGACCATGATTCAGGTCGGCAGTTCACTCAGCCGAATGTGTCTTTGGGGATACGTAATTAGGAGCTACCATCGGTCTCTAATTCCGGATTATCGCTGTTCTGCCGCTGTTCGACGTTGCTCGTGTGTTCCAGGCCCTCGCGTTCGACGTAGATGTCCAGATCCTCCGCGAGTTCCTCAAGCTCCAGCATGAGCTCCTCCTCATGGGACTGCAGCCTTTCTCGGGTTTCCGGAGGCAGTTGCTTCTCAAGTATATCCGTGTACTGTTGCCGGTATTCGAAGGGGGAATCGTCGCCGATGAGTCCACTCTGCGCCGAACTTATCGTAGAACGATGCGATTGAACGTCCCTGTCCGTGAGCCCTTTTAGTTGCCAGACGAATCCATCTTCGATAGTCACCTGTTCACGTTCGGTCTCGGCGACCTGGTTGTACCAGCGCCGGACCTGGTTTCCGAGTTCGCGGCGGAACGTCCAATCAAGTTCCTCAAGCGCCCCGACGTCGACCGCGACGAACGAATCGCCGGCAAATACGACACTCATGTTCGCGAAGATGTCAGTTCTCGTCTCGTTCGAGGACTCGGTGGTTCGTTCGCTGACTTCACCGGTCAAGAGTGTCCGAATAACATCTTGACGGATAATGGGGAACGTCTCCCGCTCCTGCTGCCAGTAGCCGTAGACACCTGCACCGGATCCCAAGATTCCGAGGGCGGTCCAGATCGTGCCTGCACCAGAGAGACCCAACAACAGGAGAACGATTCCGAGGATGATGCCTGCGGCACCTTGGGGCCCGTAAGGTCGGTATTCGAGTTCACCTGTACCGATATTTCGCCAGTCAGAACTCGCGGTCATTCGTCCCTTGACTGTTCCAGTCTTCTGCCCCACTTCTTCACTTGAAATATCCAGGTCCCTGTCTTGCGACCCTGCTGTCTTGTACTTAAAGTCGTTCTCCTCCTGTATCTCCTCTATGCTCCGCTTGAGTTTTCGGTAGAAGGACCGTGGATTGATCCCCGTGTAATCACCTTCAACGAATTTGGTTGCCTTTCGAAGTTCTTGTCGAGTAAACTTCGGGACATCTCTATCTTGAGTCATGTTCATCCATAGATGTGTTATCTGGTGAATAAGTGTTTGGGATAACAATTTCTCATATCTCGGAGTACTTAATGAGTCTCTGAGAGGTCTGATACCTCGTTCGCCACACCGCTTATGGTCAGACGGTGCCCAAGATAAGAAGTAGAGCGTCGCCGAACGCGTCCGTGGTCCTGCGAAACTGCTGGCTGGATGACCCGGGGCACAACCACGTACCACTGACCGTCACGACGCCATGGGACTGCTCGAGAACCTCACGCTGGTCTTCCTCGCGGGACTAGTCACAGCGCTGGCAACAGGTATCGGTGCGCTACCGTTCTTCTTCTTCGACGACATCAACGACCGGTGGAACGTCGTGCTCTGGGGCTTCTCGTCGGGCGTCATGCTCGCCGCGTCGGTCTTCGGGCTCATCAACGAGGGGCTCGCGGAGGGGACCCCCGCGGAGATCCTGACCGGCATGGCCGTCGGGGTCGGCCTCGTCGTCGTCGCCCACAGGCTCCTGACGGAGGCCGATGTCGACCCGCGCGAGTACGAGGAGGCCGACTTCAAGAAACTGGTGCTGATCCTCGGCATCCTGACCGTCCATAGCTTCCCGGAAGGGATCGCGGTCGGCGTGTCGTTCGCCGACCTCGGGCTCGAAGGCGGGATCAGCATGTGGGGCGTCGCGGTGCCGGTGCTCGCGATCTTCATGACGGTCGCGATCTCGATCCACAACGTCCCGGAGGGCACGGCGATCTCGATCCCCCTCCGGACGATGGACGTCCCGGAGTGGCGGATGGTCTGGTGGGCGGTGTTCTCGAGTCTCCCGCAGCCGATCGGCGCCGTCATCGCCTTCACGTTCGTCCGGCTCGCGCGGGAGCTGCTCCCCTACGGCTTCGGCTTCGCGGCCGGGGCCATGATCTACCTCGTCCTCTCTGAGTTCATCCCGGAGGCGCTCGAACTCGGGACGGCGCTCCCGTCCGAGGGCAAACCGGAGCTCTTCGCCGGGATCGCTCTCGGCGTGCTCCTCATGATCCCCCTGTCGTTCATCTAGCTCGGCGGTGCCCTCTCGGCAGCGACGGCTGCCGGTCGAGACGCGCGCCCGACCATTGCCTCTTTTATTACCCGACTGTGCACTGAACCCATGGAGCTGTTCGAGTTCGACGCGTCGGAGACGGGGGCCAGCTGGCAGCGCCGCACGCTCCACTACGCGCTCGGGCTCGGCGCGATCATGCTGGCGTACGCGGTCGTCTATCACTACGGGATGGCGTACGTGGAGAACCGCCCGCGGACCTTCCTCCACTCGCTGCAGGTCGTCGTCGAGACGTTCACGACCACGGGCTTCGGCTCCGACGCGCCGTGGACGACGCCCTGGATGAACGCGTTCGTCATCGTGATGGACCTGACCGGCGTCGCGCTCATCTTCCTCGCGCTCCCCCTGCTGCTGTTCCCGCTGTTCGAGGAGGCCGTCACGACGACGGCGCCGACCGAGCTCGCGGAGCCGCTGACGGACCACGTCGTCATCTGCTCGCTGTCCCCCCGGACCGACGCGCTCGTGACGGAGCTCGACTCGCGGGACGTCGACTACGTCCTCGTGGAGGCCGACGAGGACCGGGCGGCGGACCTCCACGAGGACGACTACTCGGTCATTCACGGCGACCCGGAGCGCGTCGCCGGACTGGAGGCGGCCGGGCTTGCGGACGCGCGCGTGCTCGTCGCCGACGTCGACGACCGGACGAACACGAGCATCGTCCTGACGGCGCGGGAGGTCGGCGGTGACGTCCAGGTCGTCAGCGTCGTCGAGCATCCCGACCGTCGGCAGTACCACGATCTGGCGGGGGCCGACGTCGTCCTCACGCCGCGGGAGCTGCTCGGCGAGAGCCTCGCGGCGAAGGTGACCACGTTCGTCGCGACCGACCTGGGCGACGCCGTCGAGATCGGCGAGGGCTTCGAGCTCGCCGAGCTACCGGTCCACCGCGAGAGCGACCTCGTTGGCCGGACCATCGCGGAGAGCCGGATACGCGAGCGAACGGGCGCGAACGTCCTCGGCGCCTGGCTCGACGGCCGCTTCGAGAGCCCGCCCGAGCCCGACACGGAGATCGGCGCTAGCACGGTGCTGCTGGCGGCCGGTAGCGACGACCAGCTCCAGCGCCTCCGCGACCGGACGCGGTCCGTCCTCAGGCGCCCGACCGCGGGCGAGACCATCGTCATTGGGTACGGGGAAACCGGTCACGCCGTGACCGACGTGCTCTCGCGGCGGAACGTCTCGCACACCGTCGTCGACGTCGAGGACGCGCCCGGCGTCGACGTCGTCGGGGACGCGACGGAGCCCGAGACGCTGGTCGAGGCCGGGATCGAGGACGCCGACACGGTCGTCCTCGCGCTCCCGGACGACGCGCTGATGGAGGTCGTCACGCTGGTCATCCGCGACCTCAACTCCTCGGTGGAGATCGTCGCCCGGGCGGAGGAGACCGAGAACGTCCGGAAGATCTACCGCGCGGGCGCCGACTACGTGCTGTCGCTGGCGACGGTCAGCGGTCGGATGCTCGCGACGACAATCCTCGAGGACGAGGAAGTGCTCTCGCTGGACACCCAGATCGAAGTCGTCCGCACGCCGGCTGCGGGCCTGGCCGGCCAGCGACTCGGCGAGGCCCGGGTCCGGTCCCGAACCGGCTGTACGGTCCTCGCCGTCGAGCGCGACGGCGACCTCGTCACGGAACTCGGCCCCGACTTCGAGTTCGAGGCCGACGACTCGCTGGTCGTCGCCGGTACCGACGCTGACACGACGCGGTTCTCCGAGCTGCTGGACTGACGCCGAACCCTACTTATAAGCCGCCGGCCCGGAATCCACAATCGACGTGAGCACGAGTCTCTCGGAACCGCAGGTGCTCGCCCACACCAAGCGCCGGCTGTTCCCCGAAACGACAGACGGCGACGGCCGAACTGCTCGGCGCGAGCGAACCGGAACGTACGCCGTCACGGACACGCAGTTCGCGACGGAGACGTGGCTGCGCGACGAGCCGATTCCCGAGACCGTCCAGGAAACGCTGGCGCCGTTCAACCACGTCGCCGTCGGGTCCGGCTACCCGGACCTGCTCGGCGTGCGGACGCTGGAGTCGGAGTTGCTCACCGTCGAGCGCCTCGGCGACGAGCCGCCGCTGGTTGCCGTCGAGGCGAAGGGCCACGCCGGCGGGACGGTCGACGTCGAGCGCGGCATCGTCCAGGCCCACGACCGGCTCGGCGAGGCGAACGCGGCCTACGTCGCGGCCCCGAAACCAGCCATCACCGACACGAACCGCGCGCTCGCCCGGGACCTCAACGTCGGCGTGCTCGCCGTCGATCCGAACGCGGGCTCGGGCGGAGACGCGAACGCAGGCGCCGGTGCGAACGCGAGCGTGGGCACAGGCGCGGACGCGGTCGACGTCCTCGAAGTCCCGCGCGTCGTCGGCCACACGACCCACGAGTCGACGAACGCGGTCCGGTTCCAGGCCAGCGCGCAGGGCGTTACCGACCAGTCGTTCGGGCTCAATCACCCGAAGAACTACCTGAGTTACCCGCTCGCGCTGTACGCGGCCGGGGACACCGAGACCCTCGTCGAAACCCGGGTCGTCGGCGCCGTCGACGACGCGCGCCGTGGCGCGGCCTTCCTCGGCCTGATCGAGGAGCGCCCGGACCGAACCCAACTGACGTCGCTCGGGCGCGAGGTCGTGCGCTTTGCGCTCCGGGAGTACGCCGACGTCGACGCCGCGCTCAGGGGGTTCGAGAACTGGGCCGGCTCCCCGAAGCGCTTCTCCACCCTCGCGCCCAAATGGGGGCAGCTGGCGCGGCGCGTCGTCTGGGCGTACCCTGCGACGGAACTGCTCGTCGAGGAACTGCAGGCGCTCCACGAGGACGGCCACCCGGAGCCGACGCTCGTCGACCTCGTGACGCACCTCCACGAGACGCACCCCTCCCTGGCCGTTGAGCTGTTCATCCGGGGAACGGACGAGAGTCGGCGACGCGTGCTGACGACCGAGGGCGAGCTTCGACGCGAGGTTCTGACCGATGGCTCGATCTACCACGCGCCGACCGTGTTTCAGCTTAAGGCGATCCTCTATCACGCCGGGTTCCTGACGGAGCGCGGCGCCGAGCCGCACCGGATCGACCCGACCGCGGACGTCTGGGCATTGCGTGAACCGCTGGATCCGTTTGCTTAATCGGGTCGTCGGTAGTCCTGGACCGCTCTTTATTAACTGGTTTAAATAGGTGATACGGTCTTGCTCTTGACAGCACCGCAGACACCTCGAAAGCCCTCGGCCGCTCGCGGTCGCTGAGCAGGATATCCGCGGCTCTCCGCACATCCCGCCGCGGATAGTGCCTGGCTCAGCGACTCCCCTACGGCGCGACCGGCCGTCGCCCTTTCAGTCCGCCAGGAC
>JBDGPU010000097.1:0-11835 GCA_042219525.1 Halopenitus sp. | reverse complement strand
GGGCGCGCCGGCTCCGCACCGCGCGGCGCGCCCCGCCCTCCCTCGCACGCGTTGCCCGCGCGCGCCACCGCACCCGCCCCGCAACCCGACAGCCGCCGCGACCGACGCCCGGCCACCACTCCCGGGTGGGACTGAAAGGGGCAGCCGCTGAGCGGGACGCCCTGCGACGCAAGCACCGCAGTCCCGCCGAGTGAACGCAGTGAACGAGGCGGGTGAGGAGCGCAGCGAGCAGCGCGACCGCTCAGCAGCTGGGGCTTTCTGGGTTTGCCGAGTGGTGTCGCCAGCGACGACGACCAACCAAACCACGCACAAAGCGACCGTCTTAGCAGCTGGAGCTTTCTGGGCATGCTGAGTGGTGTCGCTGGCGACGACTCCCGATTTCGTTTATAAGTACGAACGCTCAGCGACTGAGGAGTTCGACGCGCATCGAGCGGTGTCACAAGCGACGGCGGCGACCGAACTTCCGAATGAACCTGAATCGCCGACGACGCCGATGTCCGACCTGAACCCGACGCAAACGTCGGGGAAACAGAAGCAACCGAAAGCCGGCGATAATCACGTGAGCTATCCCCATAAGCAAAATTCGAATCAACGTCTTTTAAGCCGTAACCGCGGTACGAGTCTGTATGGAAGGACTTGAAGACCGTACGTACACGGCTGACGCCGAGCCGGGCGACCACGCGACGGTCGCTGGCTGGGTCCACGAGATCCGCGACCTCGGCGGCATTGCGTTCCTGATCCTGCGCGACACTGAGGGCAAGATCCAGGTGAAATTCGAGAAGGACGAGATGGACGACGAGCTCGTCGAAACCGGCCTCAACGCCGCTCGCGAATCCGTCGTCTCGGTGACGGGCGAGGTTGAGGAAGAGCCACGCGCGCCGACCGGCGTCGAGATCACGCCGGAATCGGTCGAGGTCGTCGCCGAGGCGGAGACCGAACTCCCACTCGACCCCTCCGGCAAGGTCGACGCCGACCTCTCGACGCGACTCGACAACCGCACGCTCGACCTCCGCAAGGACGAGGTGCAGGCCATCTTCGAGATCCGCTCGGAGATCCTGCGCGCGGCCCGCGAGGCGTTCCGCGACGCGAACGCGACGGAGATCACGACGCCGAAGATCGTCGCGACCGGGACCGAGGGCGGCACGGAGCTGTTCCCGATCACGTACTTCGGCGAGGAGGCCTTCATGAACCAGTCGCCGCAGCTGTTCAAGCAGCTGACGGCGGGCTCCAACCTCGAACGCGTCTTCGAGATCGGCCCGATCTTCCGCGCCGAGGAGCACAACACGCCACGTCACCTCAACGAGGCGACCTCCATCGACTTCGAGGGCGCCTTCTGCGACCACGACGACGCCATGGACGTCTGCGAGTCCGTCGTCCGCAGCGCCTACGAGGCCGTCGCCGAGAACTGCGCGGCCCAGCTCGAAACGCTCGGCATCGCCGGCGACTTCGAGATCCCCGACGACGCCTTCCCGCGACTCACTTACGAGGAGGCCATCGAGAAGATCAACGCCACCGGCGAGCTCGACCAGCAGCTCGTCTGGGGCGACGACCTCCCGACAGAAGGCGAGCACGCGCTCGGCCAGGAGATGGGTCGCCACTACTTCATCACCGACTGGCCCTCCGAGATCAAGCCGTTCTACATCAAGGACCACGACGACGATACGGCTCTCTCGACCGGCTTCGACCTGATGCACCCGCGCATGGAGCTCGTCTCCGGCGGCCAGCGTGAGCACCGCTACGAGCAGCTCATCGAAGGGTTCGAGCAACAGGGTCTCGACCCCGACGAGTTCGCGTATTACACGGACATGTTCAAGTACGGCATGCCCCCGCACGCGGGCTGGGCCATCGGCGGCGAGCGCCTGGTCATGACGATGCTCGACCTCGACAACATCCGCGAGGCCGTGCTCTACCCGCGCGACCGCCAGCGCCTCTCGCCATAACCGGTCCCGCTCGCAGCATCGCTCTCGAACGCTCTTTTATCCATCCCGCACCGCGAGACGCGTCGCCGCTCCCCGAGACGCGTCCCGATCTCTCCCGCGAGACGAGTCGCCGAGACCGCGTCGGATGACAACCGTTAATCCCGAGGTGTGTGTCGACTTGCCTATGACCAACGAGCGAGCGACCGCCTTCGTCCCGGGCCACGTCACCGCCTTCTTCAGTGCACACCCGGCGGACGAGCCCGCCGCCGCCGGCTCCCGCGGGGCCGGCCTCACGCTCACGGATGGCGTCGAAGTTACCGTCACTGAGGGTGACAGCCTCACCGTCGATGGCGACGACGTCGAGGTGGAGCCCGTCGAGCGCGTGCTCGACACGCTGGACGTCGAAGCCGCCGTCGACGTGGAAACGGACCTCCCCATCGGCGCCGGGTTCGGCGTCTCCGGGGCCGCAGCACTCGGCACAGCCCTCGCCGCGAACCAGACCTTCGACTGCGGCCACTCCGAGAACGACCTGATCCAGATCGCCCACGTCGCCGAGGTCGAAGCCGGTACGGGGCTCGGCGACGTCGTCGCGCAAGCCCACGGCGGGATTCCGATCCGGCTCGAACCCGGGGCACCGGGCTACGGGCGGATCGACGCGGTACCGGCGTCGACGCGCGTCGAGTACGTCTCCTTCGGCGAGCTCTCGACGGTCGACGTGCTCGCGGGCGACACGTCCGGGCTCACGGCGGCCGGCGAGCGCGCGCTCACCACCCTCGAACGCAACCCCCGGCTCCCGACGCTCGTCGCTGCCGCCCAGGAGTTCACGAAGGACGCCGGCCTGCTCGTGCCGGAAGTCGCCGAGGCCATCGACGCCGTCGAGGATGCCGGCGGCGACGCGTCGATGGCGATGCTCGGCCGGACCGTCTTCGCGCTCGGGACGGGCCTCTCGGACGCCGGCTACGACCCCGCCGTCTGTCGGACGCACCCGGCCGGGATGCAGCTGCTTGCGGACGAGTAACCTACGCTTCTCGGCGCCGATATCGGCCGGATACCCAGGTCACTGTGGCTCAAACAGCTGTTTGCGCTTAGAGAGCGGTTTAGGTAGTGTCTCGCCTTGGTCGTGATATGCAACGACGCGACTTCCTCGCCACCGGCGCCGTGGTCCTCGCCGGCGCCGCGGGCTGTCTCGGTAACGACGAGAGCGGGCCACCGGAGCGCCCCTGGACGGAGCAAGAACCCATCAACGATCCGGCCGGCGTCCACGACCTCTTCGTCGAGAATCATACGGACACGACCGAACCGTCCTGGATCCGCGTCGTCCGCGAGGACGGCGAGCATCTGGTCGACGGTCGCTACGAGCTCCCGGACGGGCGCGGCATCGAGTTCGCCGAAATCGCCGCGTGGGAGACGACCTACACCGTCGAGGTCGCCATCGACGGCGAACCGACTCGGTCGGTGGAGTGGTACACGGCGTCGTGCGGAAGCGGCACCGAATCCGGCGGCGGCGGGTCCCGAGACGCCGGCGTTCGCGTGCTGGCCGCGCCGGACAACCCGGACCGGGAACACCGGATGGAACTGCACGTGAACCGGTGTGACGCCGTCGGCCTGGCGAAGCAGCTTCCGGCCGGGCCGGCCTCGACGTTCAAACTGGACGGATAGGTCCGTTCGGAACTGTCGCCAGCGACGTCACGGCTCCGTATCCCGACACGCTTTACACAGCGGCCGCGCTACGCGACGGTAATGAGTACTCAGACCGCAGAGGAGGAGCTAGCGGTCGTCATCGGGCTGGAGGTCCACGTTCAGCTCGAAACCGACACGAAGATCTTCTGCAGCTGCTCGACGGAGCCGGCCGAGGACGAGGAGCCGAACACGCGCACGTGCCCGACCTGCCTCGGCCTGCCGGGCGCGCTCCCCGTCCTCAACGAGGGCGCCGTCGAAGCCGCCGTCAAGATCGGCAAGGCGCTGAACTCGGACATCCCCGAGCGCACCGAGTTCCACCGGAAGAACTACTACTACCCCGACCTGCCGAAGAACTTCCAGATCACGCAGTACGATGCCCCGATCTGCGCGCACGGCTCGCTGGCGGTCTCCGTCGAGGGCGAGCGCCGCGAGATCGGCGTCACCCGGGCCCACCTGGAGGAAGACCCCGGCTCGCTCCAGCACAAGGGCGGCTCCATCGACACGGCCGACTACACGCTGGTGAACTACAACCGCGCGGGCACACCGCTGATGGAGATCGTCACGGAACCGGACTTCCGGTCCCCCCAGGAGACGCGTGCGTTCCTCGCGAAGCTCGAGGAGGTGCTGGAGTACCTCGGCGTCTTCGACGCCCACCGCGACGGCTCGCTCCGCGTCGACGCCAACATCTCGCTGGTTCCGGGAGAGAAGGTCGAGGAGGGTGGCCACATCCCCGACGCGGCCCTCGAGGAAGCGAATCGCACCGAGGTGAAGAACATCTCCAGTCACAAGGCCGCGGAGAAGGCCCTCGCCTACGAGGTCACGCGCCAGAAGAACGCTGTCCGGCGCGGCCACGAGGTCGCCCAGGAGACGCGCCACTGGGACGAGTCGCGCGGGATCACCGTCTCGATGCGCTCGAAGGAGGAGGAGAAGGACTACCGCTACTTCCGCGAGGCCGACCTGCCGGCCCTGGAGGTGTCCCACTGGAAGGAAGAGATCCCCATCCCGGAGCTGCCGGACGCGCGCCGAGAGCGCTTCCAGACCGAGTACGGGCTCGACGAGGAGTCGGCCTCGAAGCTCACGTCGACGAAGGAGGTCGCCGACTTCTTCGAGGACGTCGCCGAGTCATTCGACCCCGACCTCGCGGCGACGTGGGTCGCCGACAACCTGCTCGGCGAGCTCAACTACCGCGACATGGCGATCACCGACGTCGAGGACCGTCTCGACGAGTTCAAGCGCCTCATCGAACTCGTCGCCGACGGTGAGGTGACGACCAAGAACGCCGAGGAGGTCGTCCTCCGCGGGATGCTCGACGAGGGCGTCGACCCCGACACCGTCATCGAGCAGGAGGGCCTCGGCAAGGCCGAGTCCGGCGAGGTCGAGGCCGCCGTCGAGACCGCCATCGAGGAGAACCCGAGCGCGGTCGAGGACTTCCACGAGGGCGACGAGGGCGCAATCAACTTCCTCGTCGGCCAGGTGATGCAACAGACCGGCGGCTCGGCCGACCCCGGACAGGTGAACCAGCTACTGCGCGAGCGGCTGTAGACGTAGCGGCCCGGCACTCCTGGCGACCGCTACTCCGCGCGGTCCGGCACTGGGACCTCGAACCCGACGTCGACGGCGTCGCTCTCGCGACCTCGCCGGAGCAGCGCATCGATGAACGCCGTCTTGCCGCGCGAGTAGTCGGCGAGCTCGTCCTGGTCGGCCGCGAGCCGCTTTTTCAGCCGCTCGTAGGGTTCGCGGTGACGTGGCTCGGCGCGGAGAACCTCCCGCGTGACGACGCTTCGCTTCCAGCCGTCGCTGGCGACGGCGAACACCTGGACGTTGAACCGCTGGCCGTTCGCCTCCCGCGCGACCGGGTGCCACTCGTCGCTGTTCTCGTAGCGCGTCCCGCCGAGCCGGTCGACGATGGCGGCGGAGACCTCGGGCACCGGCCCGTCGACGACGACGTTGCAGTCGACGATGTCCTTGGCGTCGAGCCCGGGGACGGCGGTCGAGCCGACGTGTTCGATGCGTTCGACTCGCGCGGCGAGGTCGGCCGCCTCGAAGCAGTCCCGGAGGCGATCGCGCTCCGCGCGAAACCGCTCGCGCCACGTGTCGTGTCGGGAGGGCACGACCGTGATCGCTTCCTCCTCCATCCGGACCATACGGGATCGGCTCATCGCAGGGACTTCAACCTCCCCCACCCCTGTCAGGCAATCACGTGGTGCAAGGAGACCCGCGGAGCGTCGCGCGACGGCGACGCAATCGGGCGACCCCACCAATCTCAATTTCCCACCTCCTCGCCGTCCACGCCGTCGCCGGGCTCGGCGTCGGCGTCGATCGCGGGCGGGAGCACGACCGTCGTTTCTGGGTGGGCCGCCCGCCACTCCCCCCAGGTCGTCATCGTCGCGGGGAGCGGCCGGAGTCGGTCACCCCGGGCCGGGCCGCAGATGGCCGTCGCCAGCAGCTGGCTCCAGTAGCTCCCCGTCGCCGCGTCGACCATGACGAGATTCCGGCGACGCTCGAAGGCCGCCTCGGTCGGGTCGTCGAGGTCGCCGCCGAGCACCGCGTCGCCGTCCCCCGACTCCGGCGGGCTCCGGTCATCGGGCGGTTCCCAGATGCGACCGGACGGCTCGAAGACGGTCGCCTCGCCGTCGACCCGGCGTTCCGCGACGAGCCCGCTGTGACAGACCGGGCAGTACGTGACCAGCAGCGGGCCGCCCAGGTCGTCGTTGATGACCTCGTGCCACCACAGCGTCGCCAGCGGGTAGGCCCGGGCGTCGCCGTCGCGCTCGACGCCGATGACGACGTCGTCGGCGGGTTCACCGGTAACGCGGAGCGCGAAGTCGTCGCCGACGGTCACGCCCGGCCACCGGTCGGCCGGCTCTGGGTCGACGATGGGCCGGAGGCCGACGGCCGTCGGGGCGAGCGAGCAGATGTCCGAGGGCCATCCCTGCTCCGCGAGCGTTCCGTCCGGGTCGGGCGTGGCGTCCAGCGACCCGTCGGTCGAACTCGCCGGAGCATCGCTGTCGGGGTCGGCCGCGTCCGGGGCCGCCGCGCCGTCGAGACACCCCGCCAGCCCGACACCGACCCCGACCGCGGCGAGGATTCGGCGTCGATTGACCCGCCGATCCGAGTCGTGTCGCCGGCGCTGTCCGGAGCCCATACCGATCCGATGACGGCCGGCAAGCGCAAAAGCTCCCCTCGGCTGTGTGACTGGTGTGCCAAACAGACACACGATTTAGCCGCGTGGCCACGCACTCTCGCGTGTGCACGTCTCCAGGCGGGAGCTGCTCCGACGGTGCGCCCTCGGGACCGGCGCGAGCGTCGCGACCGCAGGCTGTCTCGACGTCCGGGGAGACCGTGATGGGGACGACGACGAGAGCGACGGCGAGAGCGACAGCGAGAGCGACGGCGACGGCCTCCGCCTCGACGCCGTCGAGGCGGCTGGGTCACCGGGTGGGGAAGTGTCGCTTCGGCCGGGTGGAAAAGCAGTCCTGCTGGACTTCTTCGCGACCTGGTGTGCACCGTGCGTGCCACAGATGGACGGCCTCCGGACGCTACGGGCCGAGTTCGACGGCGACGCGCTGCACGTCGTCTCGATCACTGCCGAAACCGACCGCGAGGCGGTCCGGGCGTTCTGGCGGAATAACGATGGGACGTGGCCAGCCGCGCTCGACCCGGACGCTCGCGCCGCCGAGCGCTACGCGGTCACGCGTATCCCGACGCTCGTCCTATTCGACGCCGACGGGGAACGGGTCTGGCGGCACGTCGGCCTCGCCGACGAGGACACGCTTCGCGCCGAGGCGCGAGCCGCCGTCGAGGGGTGAAAGGCGATGGGCGAGCCCCTCGCGTCGCTCCGGCTGGGGTTCGCCTTCACCGCCGGCGCCGCGACCTTCTTCGCGCCCTGCGCCGCGCCGATGCTTCCGGCATACCTCGCTTTTTACCTGGACGTCGACGTCGGGGGTGGGTCGGGAGAAAGTGCCTCGACCGGGATCGCGACGGCCGAAAGTCGCAGAACGCGCCTTCGGCGGGCCGCCGTCGTCGCCGGGGCGGCCTCGCTGGGACTCCTGCTCGTGTTCGGCGCGCTGGCCGCCGTGGTCGCGGCGGTCGGCACCGGTCCGCTGCGCGACCTCATCTTTCTCGAGATCGGCGTCGGCGGCGCGCTGGTCCTCCTCGGCATCGGGATGACGACTGGACGGCTGCCGACGCTCCGGCTCCCGCTTCCCGCCAGACGCCGCTCCGGGGCCGGCTACGTCCTGTTCGGCGCAGGCTACGGGGCTGCAGCCGCCGGCTGTACGGCACCGGTCTTCGTGGCCGTCCTCCTGACCGCCCTCGGCAGCGGCCCGATCGAAGCCATGCTAACGCTGGGCGCCTACGCGCTCGGCATGGTCACGTTGCTGGTCGGCGTAACGTTCGCTGCAGCGCTGGGGGCGGAGCGCGTCACGAGCATAGTCGGCGCCGTGAGCGGTCGTATCGAACGCGTTTCCGGCGTCCTGCTGATCGTCGCCGGCGCCGCGCAGCTCTACCTCTTTTATTTCCGGTTCGGCGGGCGGACACTGCTCTTCGGGTGAGAGTCGGCCGGTGTTCGTGACTGCTGGACCCGCGCGCGCTAATCGTCCGTCGGCGCATCCGACCCCTGTTCTTCCGTCGACGCAACCACGTCGTCGCTAGCGTCTTCGCTCACAGGTGAATCGGAACCGGCCGCGGTCCCCTCAGGCGGTTCTTCCTCGATGATCCCCTCCTTCCAGGTGCCGAGCAGGAACCAGCCGACTCCGAGGACGAAGGAAACGATCGCGCTGGTCGCGTAGGCCCACCAGAGCCCGTCCACGCCCCAGCCGAGCCCAGTATAGGAAAGTCCGACCACTGGGACGGTCACCGCGCCGAAGGCGGTGATGGCCGCGATGGGAATCCGGACGATCCAGCGCGAGAGCAGCGAGAGCGTCATGGCGACCTTGGTGTCGCCCGCGCCGCGGAACGCGCCCTGGATCACCATCAGCCCGCCGAAGAAGCCCCAGGTCAGCGCGATGATCCGGAGGAAGCCGACGCCCTCAGCGATGACCGCCGGGTCGTCGATGAAGATCCCCATCGCGACGTCCGGGAACAGCCAGGCGAGGCCACCGGCGGCGAAGAGGATGCCCATCGTCGCAACGGTGGCGACGCCGGTGACGCGTGCGGCGCGGTCCGGCGTTTCCGCGCCGAGGTTCTGCCCGACGCCTGTCGACGTCGCCTGGCCGACCGCGCCGGAGACGGTCCAGGAGACGGACATGAGCCGGACGCCGATACCGTACGCCGCCGTCGCCGCCGGGCCGAAGCGCGCAACCAGCGCGGCCATCGCGACGGCAGCGAAGGAGCGCGCCCAGCCGTCGAGCGTCGCGGGGTAGCCGACGTCGACGAGTTTGCGGAGGATGGCCGGGTCCGGCCGAAGGTCGCCGAGGTGGAGCTGGATACCGCGCTTCCCGCGGACGAGGATCCAGATGCCGACCGCCGTCGCGAACAGCCGGGAGACGAGTGTCGCGAGCGCGGCCCCGCGAGTGCCCATCGCCGGCAACCCGGCCCAGCCGAGGACGAAGAAGGGGTCGATGACGATGTTGAGGCCGGCCGAGACCGCGACGAGCCACATCGCCGTTTTCGTGTCGCCGGCGCCCTGCAGCGACGCGCGGAAGGCGAAGAAGAGGAAGGTCAGCGGCAGCGTGAGGAAGATGATCTCGATGTACGCCAGCGCCTCGACGAACACCTGCCCGCGCGCGCCGATCCAGTAGAGCAGCCAGTGGCGCGCCAGGTAGCCGCCGGCCGCGAGGACGAGCGAGACGACCGAGGCGAGGAGACAGGTCTGGGCGACGACCCGGTCCGCATGGCGGTCGTTGCCCGCACCGACGTGCTGGGAGACGACGGCGATGGTCGCCGCCGTGACGCCCATCGCGGAGCTGACGAACATCCACGAGAGCGGGAACATCAGCGAGACGGCAGCGACGGCCTCGGCGCTCACGCGCCCCACCCAGAACATGTCCGCGAGGTTGTACAGCGTCTGGAGGAGGTTGCCGAGCACGAGCGGCCACGCCAACTGGAAGAGCTTCGGCGTGATCCGCCCGGTCGTCATGTCGACGCGAGCGTCCTGATTGGCCACGGGGATCCCTTATACGAGCCTCGACGGAGATAGCTGTAGTTCTTGCGGAGGCGGAACCTGACAGACGGTTCGAGCAGGTTCTGGCACCCGGCCCGCGCGGCGTTCCGCAACCCGAACGGCAAAACCGTGGGCGGTCGTGGGCTCGCGTATGAGCGACGACGCCGACCCGGACAACGCCGACACGGGGACCGCTGACCACGACGACGCACTGGCCACCGCCATCGACGACCGACTGGGCGAGTATCGCGAGCGGCTGTTCGACCTGCTCCGCCAGCCGAGCATCTCCACGACCGGCGAGGGGATGGACGCCGCGGGCGACCTCGTCGTCGAGACCCTCGAGGAGTCCGGCCTCGACGCCGAGCTGATCGAGACGAGCCGGCACCCGCTGGTGTACGCCGAGCGCGTGCCCGAGTCCGTCGAGCGCGGCGAGGTCCCGGCCGACACGGTGCCGACGGTCGTCTTCTACGGCCACTACGACGTCCAGCCGCCGGGCGACGAGGCTGCCTGGGAGAGTCCGGCATTCGAACCGACCGTCCGCGACGGAAGCATCTACGCGCGCGGCGCCGGCGACAACAAGGGCCAGTTCGCCTGTCACGCCTTCGCCGTCGACGCGCTCCTGGCGGCCGACCCGTTCCCCGAGGTCATCGTCAAGCTCGTCGTCGAGGGGGGCGAGGAGAGCGGGAGCCACGGACTCCGGGAGTACCTCGAGGACGGCGCCCGCGAGATCGAGGACGCGGACCTCGTCTACGTCGCCGACGGCCCGCAGCACGCGGTCGCACCAGGCGCCGCCGAAGCCGACGAGGAAGGCGACGGACTGCGGGACGGCGAGGAGCCGATCGACGTCGAGCGCGATAGTCGACCGACGCTCATCTACGGCAACCGCGGCGTGCTCTCCTTCCAGCTCGACCACCGGACCGCGAACACGGACCTCCACTCCGGCAACTTCGGCGGGCCGGTCCCGGCCGCGACGAACGAGCTCGTCGAGGCCCTCTCCTCCATGCGCGGACCCGGCGGCGACGAGATCACGGTCGACGGCTTCCACGACGGTGTCGAGATCACCGAGGCTGACCGCGAACTGGTCGAGGCCATCCCGGACGACAGCGCCGCCATCGCGGCCGACCTCGATCTCACGCACTTCGCCAGCGACGACCCCTACTACGAACGCCTGCTCACGCAGCCGACGATGACGATCAACGGCCTCTCCGGGGGGTACCAGGGCGAGGGGATGAAGACGGTCCTCCCGAGCGAGGCCACCGCCAAGCTCGACTGCCGGCTCGTGCCGCACCAGAACCCGAACGACGTGTTCGACGCCATCCGCGACCACCTCGACGAGGTCGCGCCCGACGTCGAGGCCACCAAGCAGAGCACGTTCCCGCCGATGAAGACGCCCGTCGACGCCCCCGCCGCCGACCCCGTCGAGAGCGCGCTCGCGGCCGTCTGGGGTGACTCGCCGATCGAGCTTCCAGTTCTGGGTGGGAGCCTGCCGGCAGCCTACTTCCGCGAGGTCGACGCCCTCAGCGACGTGCCGGTGCTCATCGTCCCCTACGCGAACCACGACCAGGGGAACCACTCCCCGAACGAGCACCTCGACGTCGAGAACTTCGAAAACGGGATTCGCACGAGTGCACAGGTGTTGCGGGAGATCGAGAATCAACTGTAGCGAATACGAGGGTGCGAGTATCGAGTGTGGTCGTGATTGCATGGTAGCCCACTCTGGTTTTTAAATGACGGCAGCTGCTGGGCGGTTGCACTTATAAACGAGAGCGGTGACTGCGGTCGTTGCGGGCGACACCACTCAGCATACCCGGAAAGCCACAGCCGTTGAGGGGATTGTTTTCTGCGTGGCTTGTTTGGTCGTCTTCGATTTCGACACCACTCAGCATGCCCAGAAAGCCCCAGCCGTTGAGGGGATTGTTTTCTGCGTGGTTTATTTGGTCTTTGTCGTCGCTTGCGACACCACTCAGCATGCCCAGAAAGCCCCAGCCGTTGAGGGGATTGTTTTCTGCGTGGTTTGTTTGGTCGTCGTCGCTTGCGATACCACTCAGCATGCCCAGAAAGCCCCAGCCGCTGAGCGCTCGCGCTGCTCGCTGCGCTCCTCACCCGGCTCGCTCACTGCGTTCGCTCGCCGGG
>JBDGPU010000190.1:0-11849 GCA_042219525.1 Halopenitus sp. | reverse complement strand
GAGCCGGGTGAGGAGCGCAGCGAGCAGCGCGACCGTCTCAGCGGCTGGGGCTTTCTGGGCATGCTGAGTGGTGTTGCAAGCAGCGACAGCCGAATTTATTTATAAAGCGACCGCCTGAGAGGTCGGACTTTCCGGGCATGCTGAGTGGTGTCGCTCGCGACGATAACCGACTTTATTTATAAGCCCGAACGCTCAGCGGCTGAGTAGTTCACGGTTTCTCGGTGACATTGCCGGCGACCAAGACAAAGCAAGAAACGGCGCTTCAGGATTCGACGGCTTCGGCGGGGTCGACGACCTCGCCGTCGATCTCGTCGATTCCGACCCGGTCGCAGTGCTCGTACAGTGGACAGGCTTCGGGTCCCTCCAGACAGGCCGGTTTGCGGGCGGAACAGTACTCGCGGCCGAACTGGATCATCGCCGTGTGGCCGAAGCCGCATTTCTCGGGTGGAAGCTCGGCTTCGATCGCCTCCCGGACCTCCTCGTGGTCGGCGTCCGGCGGTGCGAAACCCATTCTGCGGCCGATCCGGTGGACGTGCGTGTCGACGGGGAAGATCCCGTCGCGGCCACCGGAGAAGAGGAGGACGCAGTCCGCGGTCTTCGGGCCGACTCCGGAGACCGAGAGCAACGTCTCACGGACCTCGTCGGGGTCCCCTGTCCGGACGAACTCGTCGAAGTCCTCCGCGGAGCCGAACTCGTCGAGGACCCACTCGGCGGCGCTCTGAATGACCTCCGACTTCTGGTTGTAGAGGCCCGCCGAGGCGATGGTCTCGGCCAGTTCGTCGCGGTCGGCGTCGGCGAGCGCGCGGGCGAGGTCGACGTCTGGCGCCGGCTCCGGCCCATCCGGACCGTAGCGCTCCATCGGGGAATCATGGGCCGGCTGGCTCGCCACGTCGGAGGTGTTCTGCGAGAGGACCGTCCGGACGAGACATTCGAAGGCGTCCTGCCCGCCGTACGCCTTCTGCCAGTACATTTCCCCAAGCTCGTCGACGACGGCTTCGACGCGTGAGTCGGCCTCGCTCGGGGTGAACTCGTCCGGGACTCCCCCGCCGGCGTCGCCGCCGCTGATGTTCTGGGAGGGTTCGTCTGCCATTACCGGCGATTGGGCTGGATGGCTAAAAGAGGCAGCGACGTGGCGAAGGGGGACGTTCAACCCCCAGTCGTCCGCTGTCGCTCTGGCTATCCTCAGTCGTCCGCAGTCGCTTCCGTGTCCGATTCGTGAAGCGGGGGCAGCTCCGGGACGTTCGAGGTGTCGTGGTCGCCCGTCGGCGGGAGGTTCACTTCGGCCGCCGGCGACTCGGCGAGGTCGACGCTCGCCGTGGCATCGCCGCCGGTCTCGTCGGCGATGGCGTCCATCTCGCCGTCGGCCTCGCGCGCGTCCTGGTCGATGCGCATCGAGCAGAACTCGACGCCGCACATCGAGCAGAAGCGCGCCTCCTTGTAGTTGTCTCCGGGTAGCGTCTGGTCGTGGTACGAACGCGCGCGGTCGGGGTCCAGGGCGAGGTCGAACTGGCGGCGCCAGTCGAACTCGTAGCGGGCCTCCGAGAGCGCGTCGTCCCAGTCGCGCGCACCGGGGAGGCCGTTGGCGACGTCGCCCGCGTGCGCGGCGATCCGGTACGCAGCCAGCCCCTCGCGTACGTCCTCGGCGTCGGGGAGGCCGAGGTGCTCCTTCGGCGTGACGTAGCAGAGCATCGCCGCGCCGGCGCGGGCGGCCTCCGTCGCGCCGATCGAGCTGGTGATGTGGTCGTAGCCCGGCGCGACGTCCGTGACGAGCGGGCCGAGGACGTAGAACGGCGCGCCGTCGCAGACCTCCTGCTGGCGCTCGACGTTCTCGGCGATCTGGTCCATCGGGACGTGGCCCGGCCCTTCGACCATCACCTGGACGCCGTGGTCCCAGGCGGTCCGCGTCAGCTCGCCGAGGGTGTCGAGCTCGGCGAACTGGGCCTCGTCGCCCGCGTCGGCGAGCGACCCGGGGCGAAGGCCGTCGCCGAGGCTGAACGTGACGTCGTGTTCCGCGAAGATCTCGCAGATCTCCTCGAACTTGGCGTAGAGGGGGTTCTCCATCCCGTTCTCCTCGATCCACTTCGCGAGGATCGAGCCGCCGCGGGAGACGATGCCCGTGGTTCGCCCGTCGGTCAGCGGGAGGTGCTCCATCAGCACGCCCGCGTGGATCGTCATGTAGTCGACGCCCTGCTCGGCCTGCTTCTCGATGACGTCGAGCAGGAGCTCGTGGGTCAGATCCTCCGGACTGTCGACGTGCTTGATCGCCTCGTAGATGGGAACCGTGCCGAGTGGCACCGGCGAGTGACCGACGTTGGACTCGCGGATCTCGTCGATGTTCTGTCCGGTCGAGAGGTCCATCACCGTGTCCGCGCCGTAATGAACTGCCGCATGGAGCTTCCGGAGCTCCTCGCGCTTGCTGCTGGTCGTTTCGCTGTTGCCGATGTTGGCGTTCACCTTCGTCGAGAACTCGCGGCCGATGATCATCGGGTCCAGCGCGTCGTGCGCGTGGTTGTTCGGAATGACGGCCTGCCCGGTTGCCACCTGCTCCCGGACGAACTCGGGGTCGCGGTTCTCCCGGTTGGCGACACGCTCCATCGCCTCGGTAACCTCGCCGTCGCGGGCTCGCTGTAACTGAGTCTCCATGTATTAGCAAGTGTTACCATCGACTAATAAAATTGGCGAGCCTCGTCGGTCGGCTGGGAGGGGATGTGAGAAACGAAAACCCGGTTTCGATCAGTCGACCTGGAGCGTCAGTTCGAGTTCGGCTCCGGCTGCGAGGGCGGCGACGAGGTCGCGGTCGAGGTCGGCCGCGGCCTTGTCGGCGTCGACCATGATCGTCCGGTCGTCGACGTAGTCGCTGGTACGGCCGACGGCCGAGCGGTCGTTGTCGAATTCGAGGTCGGGGTGGCCCGATCCGGTGATCGTCTCCTCGTGAATTTCGTCGTCGCCGTCACCAACGACGATTTCGGCGGTGATCGTCGCGTCGTGGCTCCGGCAGGCGTCGACGAACTCCGGGTCGAAGTCGGCGGGCGTTCGGTCGGCTTCGACCGCGAGAATACAGTCCCCGGCCGGCGTGAGCCAGTCGTCGGTCGTCACCTCGAACGTGCTGTCGTGTTCCGCGCGGACGTTCTCGTGGCCCGTCGCGTGGATGGTTTCGGTGAGGTCGCTCATGTCCGTCGCTCGGGCGTCGCCGGCGAAAGGGGTTATTATCCGCCGCGTTCGGAACGGCGACTCCAACCGACAGCGTGCGCCGCAAACGCCCGGGCCGGTTCGCGCGCTCAGTTCGGCGAGTAGTCCGCGCCCTCCTCGGTCTCGAGGAAGGCGGTGAGGAGGTCGACGGCGGCCTCGACGTCACGTGCGTTGGCGGTCTCGACCGCGGAGTGGTGGTAGCGGACGGGGATCGAGAGCGCGCCCACGGGCCGTGCGCCCCCGGTGGTCTGGAGCCCGCCAGTGTCCGTCCCGATGTTCCAGGAGACCTCCCGCTGGAAGTCGATGTCGCGCTCTTCGGCGACGGACTCGAAGCGCTCCACGACGCTCGGCGTCGGGATGACGGTCGCGTCCTTCCGCTTCACGCCGACACCGTCGCCGAGTTTCGAGATCGCGTTCGACGGGGCGATGCCTGGGTAGGACTGTTCGAGCGTCCCGTCGATCGCGATGGCGAGATCCGGGTCGACGTCCACTCCCAGGGCGGTCGCGCCCCGCAGTCCGACTTCCTCTTGCACCGTTGCGGCGTAGTGAACGGTCACATCGGTGTCCGCGAGCCGTGCGGCCTCCAGCAGCACGTACACGCCCGCCCGGTCGTCCAGCGCGGAGCCGGAGACGCATTCGCCGAGCTCGCGGAGGTCGCTGTCGAACGTCACGACGTCGCCGACAGCGAACGTCTCGTTCGCCGCCTCGGGCTCGAGGCCGGTGAAGACGTGTGCGTCGTCGAGCGTCCACTCCTCCGGCGCTTCGTCCGCGGCCGTGTGCGCGGCATTGATGCCGACTACCGCGTCGTAGTCGCCGTCCGCCGTGTGAACCGTGACCGGATGGCCGCGGAGCGCGTCCGGGTTCCAACCGCCGAGGGACTCCACGGAGAGGAAGCCGTCGTCGTCGACGTCAGTCACGATGAGCCCGATCTCGTCCATGTGTGCGGCGACGAGGACCTCGTAGTCGGGGTTCGCACTCCCCTCGACGGTCGCCACGACGTTCCCCATCGCGTCCGTCCGTACGCGGTCGACGTCCGGGAGTTCGTCGCGCACGACCTCGCGCACGCGGTCCTCGTGGCCGACCGGGCCGGGGGCGTCCGTCAGTCGTGCCAGCAGATCGAAGTCGAACGTAGCACTTGCATTCATGTTCGAGCCGTGGGGGGTCGCACGGGAAAAAACGGGGATAACGGAAAGGTGCACCGTCGCGTCGTGCGTCTCTCGGGCGCCGGCCGCGTTTACACGAACCCGGGTTCGCCCGGTGTGCAGGCCGCGTCGATACAGCCCACCCTCAGCTCCCCCGGCGTGCAACACCCGGAGTTATCTGAACACCGCCTTGTCTCCCCTGTTGTGGGCCCGGAAGCGGCGTTTTCGCGCGTTCTTTATAAGGTCGTGGGAGTCGGTCGCAAAGGGCGAATTCGGGGGGTTCGGGGGTCATGCTATCTCTTTTCACACTCCATCTCACCGAAGTATTTATATGGTGCAACCAATTATATACAGTTACCAGAACGCCTCCGGCGCTGGTGGAATCGCACGAGGAATGATCGGGAAATCTTACTCACGGTCAGCTACTCTACGACGAGCCACTGCGTTCCCCGGAGCGGTGATGGAGTGATAAAAAATGGTAACGAAGCAGGAAGTCATCGAACAGTACGACATCGAACCGCTACGAGAAGAAGACAACGTGGACCTTTCTGAGGACGAGCTTGAAAACGGCTCGAAGGGTCAGCTCATCAAGCGCGCAGGGCAGCTGCGCGACCGCCGTAACGAGCTGAACCAGATGGCCTCGGAGCGCGCCTCCAAGCGCGACGACCTGAACGCGAAGACGCGCGAGAAGGTCGACGAGGCCCAGGAGCACCGCGAGCAGCGCGACGAGCTCAACGAGCAGGTCCAGGAACACAAGGAGAGCCGTAACGAGCTCAACGCGGAAGCCAACGAGCTCTTCGACAAGGTCGAGGACATGAAGCAGGACCTCGAGCTTGGCGAGGGCAAGTCCATCGAGGAACTCGAAGAGGAAATCGAGGAACTCGAATTCCGCCAGCAGACGGAGGTTCTCTCCGCCGAGGACGAGCGCGAACTCATCGAGAAGATCGAGAACAAGCGCGAGGAGCTCGCGGAGAAGCGCGAGAAGGTCGACGACACCGAGGAACTCGACGAACTCGTCGAGAAGGCCGAGGAGGTCCGCTCCGAAGCGTCCACTCACCACCAGAAGGTGACGGAGCTCGCCGACAAGGCCCAGGAGCACCACAACGAGATGATCGAGGCCTACCGAGAGGCCGACGACATCCGTGACGAGGCCGACGAGATGCACGAGCTCTTCGTGGAAGCCCAGGAAGCCGCTGACCAGCACCACGAGGACTTCGTCCGCGTCCAGAAGCGCCTGCGCGAACTCGACAAGCAGGAAGAGGAAGAGCGCAAGGACGAGCGCGAGGCCGAGCGCGAAGAGGAGAAGGAAGAGGCCGAGGAGATCTACCAGAAGTTCAAGGAAGGCGAAACCCTCGACACCGAGGACCTGATGAAGCTGCAGAAGACCGGCCTTCTGTAAACCGGGTTTCCTTCGCTTTCCGTCTGTTATTTTTTACCAGCGCAGTGGTGACGCTGCTTTTGGTGATTCGATGGGATTTGACCAACCTCCGTGGGATTTTCTTGAGGACGATCGCTTTGTGCGTGGTCTGTTTCGACGTCTTCGCGAGCGACACCACTCAACACACCTCGAAAACCCAGCCGCTGAGACGGTCGCTTTATAAATAAATTCGGTTGTTGCTGCTTGCAACACCACTCAGCATGCCCAGAAAGCCCCAGCCGCTGACCGGTCGGGCTGCTTGCTTCGCTCCTCACCCGGCTCGCTCCCTTCGGTCGCTCGCCGGGTTCCGGTGCTAGCTTCGCAGGGCGTCCCGCTCAGCGGCTGCCCCTTTCAGTCCCACCCAAGAGTGGTGGTCGGGCGTCGATCGCGGCGGTTGCTGGGCGGTCGCGGCGCGGGTGCGGGTGGCGCGCGCGAGCAACGCGTGCGAGGGAGGGCGGGGCGCGCCGCGCGGTGCGTTGCGGTACCGGCGCGCCCCGGCCGAGGCTGGGGAGGACTGAGGTATTGCGGTTGCTGGGCGGTCGCAGTGCTGTCGCGGTTGCGGGGCGGTGCTGTCCTGGCGGACTGAAAGGGCGACGGCCGGTCGCGGTGTAACGGAGTCGCTCCGACGACCCCTATCCACGCCGGGCGGTGCGGAGAGGCGTGGATATGTCGCGGAGCGACCGCGAGCGGCCGAGGGCTTTCGAGGTGTCTGCGGTGCTGTCGAGAGTAAGACCGCATCACCTGTTCAAACCCACATATAAAGAGCGGTCGAGGGCTTTCCAGCTGTTTGCGGTGCTGTCGAGCATAGCAGCGTCTGCACCTGTTCAGACATTCGCTCATAATGAGTGGACGAGGGCTTTCAAGGAGTCTGCGGCGCCGTCAAGCGCAGCGGCGTCTGCAGCTTTAAATATCGCTTATAAGTAAGCGTGGCCGATGACTTCCGACCAACTCACAAATCCATCAACTGATCGTGCGCGCTCACTTTTAACCCGTTTCCGGCCGAGTCGTCGACATGGGAATTCGTAGCGATCGACTCCGCAACGTCGTCACACTGCTCGGCGTGCTCGGCGCGCTCGTCGTTGCGACGGCGTTCGGCTGGATGGCGTTCGTCGAGACGCCGGATTCGAGTATCGAACTCGCCGGGCTCCTGGTGACCGTGCTGTTCGCGCTCGTTGTCGGCAAGCTCGCGAGCAACGTCCTCCGGAGCGTGCTCGCCGACTACAACGTTGCCGAGGTCGGCGTCGAGGGGCCGATCTCCCGGAACGGGGGCCGCCCCTCCCCGCTGGCAGCGCCGATCGGGCCGAGCGCCGGGGAGTTAGTCGACGCGATGGAGCGCGCGGACGACGACCCGCACGTCGACGCGCTCGTCGTCCGTCTGAATACGCCCGGCGGAGAGGTGCTCCCGAGCGACGACATCCGGCGGGCCGCCGAGGAGTTCGACGGGCCGACCGTCGCGTACGCGACCGACGTCTGCGCCTCGGGGGGTTACTGGATCGCCGCTGGCTGCGACGAGGTCTGGGCCCACGACGTGAGCCTCGTCGGCTCCATCGGCGTCATCGGCTCCCGCCCGAACGTTGCGGACCTCGCCGAGCAGCTCGGGATCAGCTACGAGCGCTTCGCCGCCGGCGACTACAAGGACGCGGGCGTCCCGCTCCGCGATATCGAACCCGACGAGCGCGAGTACCTCCAGGGCATCGTCGACGACATCTACGACCAGTTCGTCGACACCGTGAGCGAGGGCCGCGAGATGGACCCCGACGCCGTCCGCGACACGGAGGCCCGCATGTACGTCGGCCCCGAGGCTGCAGAGGCCGGGCTCGTCGACGAAATCGGCACGTTCGACGACGTCGAGGCGCGCGTCGAGGACCGGATCGGCGAACCTGTGGAAGTCCGCGAGTTCGGCCCCGAGCGCGGCATCAGCGAGAAGATCGGTCTCGGCGCGCGCCGGGTCGCCTTCGCCGCCGGCGCCGGCGTCGCGAGCGCGGTGACCGGCGACGACGACCTCTCCATCGAAGTACGCTGACGGGAGATCGCTTCCGGGCGGTCGGTTAACCTACTCCCGGGCGGTCGATCGACCTACTCCAGTCCGGCCAGGTCCGCACCTTCGGCCTGCAGGATTGCCCGCCCGTCTTTTTGCTTGCAGTCGACTGCGACCCCGAACTCTTCGACGAGATCCAGACTCGACGCAACGTGGTCAGTCACTTCCGGAATCGCCACCGTGCCGCCGCGGACCGCGAGCGGCACAACGAGCTGGTCGGCGAGGTGGCGGTCGACGACCGCACCGGTGTCGAGCCACGCGGCGAAGTCGTCGACGGCGTCGCCAGCGACGGCCTCCGCCGAGCGGTCCGGCCCTCCGAGCGCCGAGAAGCCGGCAATCGGGGCAGTGGCAGCCGGCGAATCCCCACCAGTCTCGGCGTCAGCGCGCAGGACTATCGCCGCGCCGGTACAGTCGGCGTCGGCGTACTCGACGACGCGCTCGGGACTCTCCAGACCGTGGTCGAGGGCTGCCACCATCTCCGTCCCGGTCCGCGCCAGCCGCTCGGCGACGTCCCCGTCGGCGAGGTCGTCGGACGCGACGGCGTACACGCGGGCCTTGGCGACCGCCGGGGACGCGGTTGCCTCGATCGGCTCCGGAGCCGAGGGTCCGAGCGTGAGCGTTGCCGCGCCGCCACCGACCGGGTAGAAGCCTCGTCGCTCGCTCGCAATCGCGGCGACAATTCCGTGCCGGCGCAGGAACGGGAGCTTCACACGCTGGAGGTAATCCAGCGGCGGCGACCAGGCCACGTCGGTGCCGCCCGTCGCGCGGAGGCGGATCGGCTCGTCCGTGGCGAGCGCGAGCGGGAGCACGGTCTCGAAGACGAGCGTGAGGCTTCCGGCGGTGTCCACGGTGACAGCATACTCGCCGCCGCTCACGTCGCCGGGGTCGAATTCGACCGTATCGCTCCCGAGTTCGACGCCGTTGGTCTCGGCGTTCGCGATCCGGTCGATAGCCCGCGCGGCCGCGACGTGCTGGGCCTTCAGCCCCGGGTTCGATCGGTTGCCGCGGACGTCGACGACGCGGACCGGCGTGTCCGTGAGTGTCGACAGCGCCAGCGACGAGCGGAGGAGCTGCCCACCGCCGGCGCTCCCGTCGATCTCCAGCATGGTCGCACCTCGTCGGCCGCGGGCTTGGGTGTGTCGGGTGCTCGAGGCACGCCCCCACCGATAGCCCGACGAACGACCGGGAGGGTTTTTATTCACCGATGGCCTGTGCTCCTGTGTGACGACGCTGGTACTCTGTGTCGACCGCTCGGGTGACGTTGGGCGGAAGACGAACGTCCCGATGCCCGTCGCCGGCTGGGAGGCCGTCCGCTCGCTCGTGACGGACGTCGGCCTCGCGGACCCGGAGGACGCCAGCGTCAACTGTATTCTCGAAGCGCTGAGCGTCGCGCGCGGCCTGCGCGACGAGCGGGAGGAGGCGGTCGTCGCGGTCGTCTCCGGGAGCTCGGAGAGCCGCGTCGGCGGGGACCAGTCGATCGCGAGCCAGCTCGACGACCTCGTCGAGCGCTACGACCCCTCCTCGGCCATCCTCGTCGTCGATTCGGCCGAGGACGAGCGCGTGATCCCCATCGTCGAATCGCGCCTGTCCATCGACTCCGTCGACCGCGTGGTCGTCCGGCAGGCTCGCGACATCGAGTCGACGTACTACCTGCTGAAGCAGTTCCTCGCCGACGAAGAGCTGCGCTCGACGGTGCTCGTCCCCCTCGGCATCGCGCTGCTCCTCCTGCCCGCGCTGTTGCTCCGGTTCTCCCCGGGCGTCGCGCTCGCGGGCCTCGCCGCGCTGCTCGGCGGCGCGCTGCTGTACAAGGGGCTCGCGATCGACGAGTGGCTCGCCGACGTGCCGGACCGGATACGGGAGGCGCTGTACGCCGGCAAGGTCTCCATCGTCACCTACGTCGTCGCCGCCGGGCTCTCGCTCGTCGGAGCCTTCCTCGGTGTCCTCTCGGTCTCGGGACTCCCGGGATCGACCCCGGTCCTCGTCGAGGCGATGCAGTTCACCTACGCCGCGGTGCCGTGGCTTGCCGGCGCCGCGTTGACCGCCGCGACGGGTCGGCTCCTCGACGAGGTGATCCGCGACGAGGCCGTGCGCAGCCACTTCCTCAACCTCCCGTTCGTCGCGGTCGCCGTCGGGCTCGTCGTCCGCGGCTTCGCGAGCTACTTCCTCGAACAGGAGGGCATCCTCGGGCCGCTCGTCGTCGCCGGCGTCGCCTTCGCCCCGAACCAGCGACTCGCGGTGTTCATCGCGCTGGGGATCGCGGTCTCGCTCGTCGGCGTGAAGGTCGCGAGCGACGTCGGCGGCGACGCTCTCGAGGACGTCATCGAGGGCGCGGACGAGGGCCGCGAGTCCTGAGAAGGGGCTGCAGCGCTACTGTGACGCCCGGTACTCGCCGTGTTTCACGCCGATCGCGAACGCGATCCCCGCGAACACGAGCATCGACGGGAGCACCATCATCAGGATCGTGCTCGTCTGCATCATCGGCGCGCCGACGAGCGCGGCGACGCTCACTCCGACGAACGCGAGCAACAGGCCGGCGGCGCGAGGCAGGTCGAATTCCATGTGTGTGGTTCATGGAGCGCCGTGCTGGTAACTCTTGATACTGGGACGTCGAACAGTCTTCCTCAGGCTTCGATGAGGTCGTCCTCCTCGCGCTCCGGCACGACGACCTCGCCGTCGAGCGCGGTGACGGCCTCGCCGCCGACCTGCACCTCGTCGCCGTCGATCCGGACCTCGACGTAGCCGGGGCGGTCGACGAAGTGGCCTTGCTCGAAGCGCATCTGTTCCGGGAACTCCCCGTCGAAGGCGGCGACCGCCTCGAGATACGCGCCGCAGGCGCCGCTGGCGGTGCCCGTGACGGGATCCTCCGGAACGCCGGCCGCGGGCGCCCACATTCGCCCGTGCAGCGTCGAGTCGCCACCGATCGCGTCGAACGTGAACGCGTAGATGCCGGTCACGTCGTGCTCCTCGGAGAGCTCCTCGATGGCGGCCATGTCGGGATTCGCGTTGCTCAGGTGTTCGAGGAAGTTGACGGGGACCACGAGGAACGGGAGCCCCGTCGTCGCGTACGCGACCGGCAGGTCCGCCCCGATGTCGGTCAGGGCCGCGGGGTCCATGCCGAGCGCGTCGCCGAGCCGGCCGTAGTCGACCTCGACGGGCTCGACATTCGGCGGTTCCTGCGTCATCCAGACGGTCCCGTCGGCCTCGACCTCGATGTCGAGGACGCCGACGTTCGTCTCGAGCGAGTGCGTGCCGGCGTCGATGACGCCGTCCGCGTACAGGTGGGCGTGCGTCGCGATGGTCGCGTGCCCGCAGAGGTCGACCTCCTGCGTCGGACTGAAGTAGCGGATCCGGCGGTCCGCCTCGTCCGACTCGGTGAGGAAGGCCGTCTCGCTGGCCCCGAGTTCGTTGGCGATGGACTGGCACTGGTCGGCCGCCAGCCCGCTCGCGTCAGGAACGATGCCGGCGGCGTTGCCGGCCAGCGGTTCGGTCGTGAACGCGTCGACGAGGAGCGCGCGTCGCGTCTGCATACCTGTCGCTTGCAGGCCGGGGGCAAAAGGGCAGCGGGCTTGATGGGGACGATCGGCTGGGTATCGCGATTTTGCAGGAGGATTGTTCGGTACGACGGTCGCTGCTGCTTTCGAGAGCGCCGCAGACTCCTTGAATACCCTCGACCGCTTATACTTTTAAACTGTGTTTATACGTGCAGACGCTGCTGTGCTTGACAGCAACGCAAACACCCAGAAAGCCCTCGGCCGCTCGCGGTCGCTCCGCGACATATCCGCGGCTCTCAGCACCGCCCGCCGCGGATAGGGGTCGGCGGAGCGACTCCCCTGCGGCGCGACCGGCCATCGCCCTTTCAGTCCGCCAGGACCGCGACCGCGACAGCAACCGTGACGGCACCGCAACCGCACCCGCGACCGCGACAGCACCGCAACCGCGACTGCACCGCGCGCCGGCTGTCCGGCGTACGGCGCTGGCCGGGTGGCCGCCGCACGCGATGCGCCAGCTACCACTCCGGGGTGGGACTGAAAGGGGCAGCCGCTGAGCGGGAAGCCCTGCGAAG
>JBDGPU010000149.1:0-11912 GCA_042219525.1 Halopenitus sp. | reverse complement strand
GCAGGGCGTCCCGCTCAGCGGCTGCCCCTTTCAGTCCCGCCCGGGAGTGGTGGCCTGGTGTCGCTCGCGGCGGCTGGCGGGCGGTGGCGGCGCGGCTGCGGTGGCGCGCGCGAGCAACGCGTGCGAGGGAGGGCGGCGCCGAGGCGTTGCGGTTCCGGCGCCGGCCGAGGCTGGGGAGGACTGAGGCATGCGGTAGCTGTGCGGGGGCGATGCTGTCGCGGTCCTGGCGGACTGAAAGGGCGATGGCCGGTCGCGCCGAAGGGGAGTCGCTGAGCCGACCTCTATCCGCGCCGGGCGGTGCGGAGAGGCGCGGATATGTCGCTCAGCGACCGCGAGCGGCCGAGGGCTTTCGAGGAGTCTGCGTTGCTGTCAAGTGCAGCAGCGTCTGCACCTATTAAGCCGGTATATAAGCATGAGCGGCCAAGGGCTTTCGAGGAGTCTGCGTTGCTGTCGAGAGCAAGACCGTGTCACCTGTCCAAGCAAACTCAGAGCGAGCAGCTGAGAGCTTTCTTGCTGACACAGTCGAAAATTGCACCTCCTGAACCAACGAAGCGACGGAACTCGACACAAAATCGGCCCCACTAATTTAGGAACTACACACCGACCACCGACACATGCCCGACGAAACGCCCACCGATCTGAAACGAATCCTCATCATGGGGGCAGCCGGCCGTGATTTCCACGACTTCAACACGTGCTTCCGTGGCCGGGAGGACATCGAAGTCGTCGCGTTCACCCGCGCACCGGGCCAGAATCTCGGCGAAGCGACCGAGGAGTCAACGAACGACGACGGGACTATCCGCCGATACCCGGGGGAACTCGCCGGCGAGGGCTACCCGGACGGGATCCCGATCCTCCCGGAGGCCGATCTCGAAGCCGCAATCCGCGGGGACCATCCGGCCATCGACGTCCCGGCGGACGAGACGAACGGGACGAACGAGACGGACACCACCCTCGTCGACAAGGTCATCTTCTCCTACTCGGACGTCTCCCACGAGCACGTCATGCACGCGGCCTCCCGCGCGGTGGCGACCGGCGCGGACTTCGGCGTCATCGGGCAGGATCGGATGCAGCTCTCGGTCGACGTGCCGGTCGTCGCGGTCGACGCCGTCCGAACCGGCTGCGGCAAGTCCGCGCACGCTCGCGAGGTCGCGACGGAACTCGCCGACCGCGGCAACGACGTTGCCGTCGTCCGGGAGCCGATGCCCTACGGTGACCTCGTCCGGGAGCGCGTCCAGCGGTTCGCGACGATGACTGACCTCGACGAGGCGGACCTGACACTCGAGGAGCGCGAGGAGTACGAGTGGCACGTCGACAAGGGCCACGTCGTCTACGCGGGCGTCGACTACGCCGACGTCTTCGAGCAGGCGACGGACGAAGCGGACGTGCTGGTCTGGGACGGCGGCAACAACGAGTTACCTTTCGTTGACGCGGACGTCGACCTCGTGCTCGCGGATCCGACCCGCCCGGGCCACGAGCGGCGGTATCATCCGGGCGAGGCCAACCTCCGGTCGGCTGACGAGGTCTGTCTGACGAAGCTCAACAGCGCGCTCCCGGACGACATCGCGACCGTCACGGAGAACGTCCGCGAGCTGGCCCCGGACGCGCGGATCCTCCGCTCGGATTCGGTCGTGACCGTGGAAGAGCCCGAGCGCATCCACGGCGCGCGCGTCCTCGCGCTCGAGGACGGGCCCACGGTGACCCATGGAGAGGCCGAACACGGTGCGGCGATGGTTGCCGCGCATCGCCACGGCGCCGCGGAGTGCGTCGACCCGGAACCGCACGCCGTCGGCTCCATCGCCGAAGCGCTCGCGGAGTACGACCACCTCGACCGCGTGCTCCCGGCGATGGGCTACACCGACGAGCAGATCGCCGAACTCGAGGAGACGATCCGGGGCAGTGACGCCGACCTCGTGCTCGCCGGGACACCCTGTGACGTGAAGCGCGTGCTCGACGTCGACGTCCCTATCCTCGACGTCGATTACCGATTCGAACCCATCGACTGGTCGATACCCGACTTTCTCGACCGCCACGCGGACAGACTCGGCGATGCGGTGGAGGGATAAGCGGTCAGTTGCCGGCGGGTTCACGTGCCGAAAAACACCGTCGCTGCCGCTGACGAGCGCGCGCGAGCGGACGTCGGCCGTCGATCGCACTCAGACGAGGTTTTCGACCACCGTCACGACGCCGGCGTCGACTCTCACGGTAGTGCGTGACCCACACATGGGCGTATTACTTATAAATAAACGCTGTTCACGCACGCGCGTGCGGGGCCTTTATCAGGGGTGACCGATTAGAGTAACCAAGTTCTATGCCAGAGGACACTGAGTACGGAGCCGGGCAGATCCAGGTTCTCGAGGGTCTGCAGGCCGTACGCAAACGTCCCGCGATGTATATCGGATCCACGGACGGTCGTGGACTCCACCATCTCGTCTACGAAGTCGTCGACAACTCCATCGACGAGGCGCTCGCGGGCTACTGTGACAACATCGAGGTAACGATCCACGACGACAACTCCGTGAGCGTCAGCGACGACGGCCGCGGGATCCCGGTCGACACCCACGAGGAGTACGACCGACCCGCGCTCGAGGTCATCATGACCGTCCTCCACGCCGGCGGGAAGTTCGACGCCAAATCCTACCAGGTCTCGGGCGGCCTGCACGGCGTCGGCGTCTCCGTCGTCAACGCGCTCTCCTATCGGCTCGAGGTCGAGGTCAAGCGCGACGGCGGCGTCTACCAGCACGAGTTCGTCACGGGCGAACCCCAGGAAGGCGCCTTCGAGCGCGTCCGCGACATGGAGCCGGACGAGGAGACGGGCACGGAGATCCGCTTCTGGCCCGACGAGGACATCTTCGAGACGACGGACTTCGAGTACAGCACGCTCGCGAATCGCCTCCGCGAGCTCGCCTTCCTCAACTCAGGCGTCGAGATCACGCTGGCGGACGAGCGGTCCGACGAGTCCGACACGTTCCGCTATGAGGGCGGCATCCGCGAGTTCGTCGAGTACCTCAACGAGAACCGCTCGCCGATCCACGACGAGGTCATCTACTTCGAGGGCGAGGAAAACGACATCCAGGTCGAGGTCGCGCTGCAGGCGACAGAGGAGCTGCAGGGCTCCGTCCACGCCTTCGCGAACAACATCAACACCCGGGAGGGCGGCACGCACCTCACGGGCTTCAAGACCGCGCTGACGCGGACGGTCAACGACTACGCCAACGAGCACAACCTCATCAGCGACCTCGAGGGCAACCTCAAGGGCGAGGACGTGCGCGAGGGGCTCACCGCCGTCATCTCCGTCAAACACCCCGACCCGCAGTTCGAGGGGCAGACGAAGACGAAGCTCGGCAACTCCGAGGTCCGCGGCATCGTCGAGTCCGCGACCCACGAGCAGCTCGGCACCTTCTTCGAGGAGAACCCAGGGACGGCCCGGAAGGTCGTCCACAAGGCTGCCGAGGCTGCCCGCGCTCGGAAGGCCGCGAAGAAGGCCGAGGAGCTGACCCGCCGGAAGTCTGCGCTGGAGTCGACGGCGCTGCCCGGCAAGCTGGCGGACTGCCAGACGCAGAAGCCGAGCGAGGCCGAGCTGTTCGTCGTCGAGGGCGACTCGGCCGGCGGCTCGGCCAAGCAGGGTCGCGACCGCGAGAATCAGGCCATCCTCCCCATCAAGGGGAAGATCCTCAACGTGGAGAAGCACCGCCTCGACCGCATCCTCGAGAACAACGAGATTCGGTCGCTGATCACCGCCATCGGGACCGGCATCGGCGAGGAGTTCGACATCGAGGAGTGCCGCTACGAGAAGATCATCCTGATGAGTGTCGATGGGGAGGAACACGGGTTCGTCCGTGACGCCGCTGACCACACGCAGTTTATCGAAATCGGCGAGTTCATCGACGAGGTCATGGAGGCTGACGGCGAGGGATACGAGGACTACGAAGTCCTCTGTTTCGGACGGGAAGACAACCGGACGAAGTTCCAGCCAATCGACCAGGTCATTCGTCACGAAATCGAGGAACCACTGTACCGGATCGAGACGGATTACGGTCGTAATCTGAAGGTAACGGCGTCCCACAGCGTCTTCGTCTGGCGCGACGGTGAGATCGAACTCACGACCGGTGACGCTATCGAGCCTGGTGACGAAGTCGTTGCGCCACGCTCGGTCCCCCTGACGGGGGATCGGGATGGCGAAACGATCGATCTCCTCGAGGAGCTCGTCACCCGGAGTGACGAACTCGCCTCCGAGGTGTACGCGCGCGGAGATGGGATTGAAGAACTGTTCAAACAGCAGGTTCGGAACGAGTACGCCAGCGATGGGGGTGCTGTCGCGCGAGCTGACCCTCGAGTTGAGGCCCCTGAATCGCTCCGATCGACGCTTGTCGAACAGCGAAACGAAGCGGGGCTCACACAGCAGGACGTCTGTGAGGAGGTTGGCGTTTCACAGCCGATTACCGTTTCCCAGTGGGAACGAGGCGAGTCACGCCCAACGGTCTCGAATTTCCGGGCGTACTGTGAAGCCATCGGGGCGTCCTCCGCCGCTGCGATGGAGGACGTGTCGGTCACCGATTCACTGCTGGACCAGCGGTGGAACGAGCAGTACGAAGGGGCACAAGCGAACCGGGTTCGGGAGTACGTCCGCGTCAGCGACCTCAGCCACGCCGACCTCGAACGAATTCCTGAGGATGCGAACGTCGAACTGACGCCGGAACATTACTCGGACAACGGTATCGACCGTTTCGTCGAGGTGGACGAAACCTTGCTCGAACTGTTCGGATTTTATACGGCCGAGGGATCGAGTTCCGCTCGCAACGGGGTTCGACTCGCCATCGGTTCCAACAACGATTCGCTCGTGGAAAAGTACCGCGACGCGTTCGAACAGGTGTTCGGCATTCCGGCGAAGCTGAGCGAGTACGACGAGCGCGTCGACGAACTGAAACTCGTCAACCGCGTCGCAGCGATCGTCTGGGAACATGTCTTTGGATTCGACGGATCCGAAGCGTCGACGAAGTCGATTCCGGATCTCGTGTTCGACGTTTCATCGGACTGTCAGCAGGCATACCTCCGCGGATATCTCCGTGGGGATGGAACGGTTGACGAAGGATCGATTTCGTGGACGACGAGTTCACGTCATCTCGGGAGTGGCCTGATGTACCTGCTTTCCGCTCAGGGGGTGATGGCCTCGCATACGGAGATGGCAAGCTCCGAACTCGATACCGAATACGGAACGAACTCGGATAGCCACACGATCACTGTCGCAGCACGCTCGGACCTCTCGAAGCTTCGGGACGTTTGGGAGCCGCATCGCGACGGTGATCGTCTCGTTCCGAAAGTTGAGGAAGGCCACGACAACACCGGTGCTCGAAAATATCGCGACATTTCCGACGATCTCGTGGCGCTTTCCGTGCGCAACGTCGAGGAAGTCGAGCCGACCGGCCAGTACGTGTACGACTTCTCCGTCGAGGAGGATGAGAACTTCGTCGCCGGAATGGGCGGACTCTGCGCTCACAATACCGACGCCGACGTCGACGGCGCGCACATCCGGACGCTGCTGCTCACGCTGCTCTACCGCCACATGAAGCCGCTCATCGAAGCGGGCTACGTCTACGCGGCCCAGCCGCCGCTCTACCGGGTCCGCTACCGTGGCGAGACCTACGACGCGATGACGGAGAAGGAGCGCGACCGCATCGTTGAAGAGGTCTGTGACGGCAATCCGACGCAGGTTCAGCGGTTCAAGGGGCTTGGCGAGATGAACCCCGACCAGCTCTGGGAAACGACGATGAACCCGGAGAATCGTCACCTCAAGCGGATCACCATCGACGACGCCGCCGCGGCCGACAAGATGTTCAACGTCCTGATGGGCGACGCCGTCGAGCCGCGCAAGCAGTTCATCAAGGAGCACGCCACCGAAGCCGAATGGGTTGACATCTAATGAGTTCTGACGCACCTCCAGCAGACGACAACGAGATCGCCGCCGCGAAGATCGAGAACGCTCGCATCGAGGACGAGATGGAGCAGTCGTACATCGACTACGCGATGAGCGTCATCGCGGGTCGCGCGCTTCCGGACGTCCGCGACGGGCTCAAGCCCGTCCACCGCCGCATCCTCTACGCGATGCACGAGGCGGGCGTCACGAGCAACTCCTCGCACCGAAAGTCCTCATCCATCGTCGGCGAGACGATGGGTGACTACCACCCCCACGGGGACAGCGCCATCTACGACACGCTCGCGCGGATGGCCCAGGACTTCTCGATGCGGTACCCCCTCGTCGACGGCCAGGGGAACTTCGGTTCCGTCGACGGCGACCCGCCGGCCGCGATGCGGTACACGGAGGCCCGGATGTCGCCCATCGCCGAGGAGCTGATGGCGGACATCGAGATGGACACGGTCGACTTCGGGTCCAACTACGACGACCGCCTGACGGAGCCGGAGGTCCTCCCCTCCGCGTTCCCGAACCTCCTCGTCAACGGCTCGTCGGGTATCGCCGTGGGAATGTCGACGAACATCCCGCCGCACAACCTCGGCGAGGTCATCGACGCGACGGTCGAGCTCATCGAGAGCCCGGATCCGACCATCGGGGACCTAATGGAACACGTCGAGGGCCCCGACTTCCCGACCGGCGCCAACATCGTCGGCCGCAACGCCGTCCACAAGGCGTACAAGACGGGTCGGGGTCGCCTCCGCGTCCGCGCCGAGTTCGAGGTCCTCCCCGAGGAGGACCGCATCGTCATCACGGAGCTGCCCTTCCAGCAGAACAAGGCCCGGATGGTCGAGCGCATCGCCGAGGACGTCAACGAGGGCGCCATCGAGGGCATCCGCGATCTGCGCGACGAGTCCGACCGCGACGGCATCCGCGTCGTCATCGAGCTCAAGCGCGACGCGATGCCCGAGGTCGTGAAGAACCAGCTGCTGGAGAGCCACCTCGAGCGCACGTTTGGCGTCATCAACCTCGCGCTGGTCGACGGCTCGCCGCAGGTGCTCGATCTCAAGGAGACGCTCTCCCACTACCTCGAGCACCGTCGCGAGGTCGTGCGCCGCCGCTCGCAGTTCGAGCTCGAGGAGAAGCAGGACCGCGCGCACATCCTCGAAGGTCGGCTGCGAGCCCTCGAGCACGCCGACGAGGTCGTCGACCTCATCCAGAACTCCGAGGACCGCGACGCGGCCCGTGCCGGCCTGCAGGAGGAGTTCGATTTCTCCGAGGAGCAGGCTGCCCACATCGTTCGGATGCAGCTCGGGTCGCTGACCTCGATGGAGGCCCAGGAGATCGAGTCCGAGTACGAGGACGTGACGGCGCGCATCGAGCGCCTGCAGGAGATCCTCGGCGACGTCGACGAGCTCGACGCGGTGATCAAGAAGGAGCTCCTCGAGATCAAAGAGGAGTACGCCGACGAGCGGCGGACCTCCTTCATCGAGGACACCGGCTCCGTCACCCACGAGGACCTCATTCCCGAGGAGGAGTGCGTCGTCGTGATGAGCGAGGACGACTACATCAAGCGAATGACCCTCGACGCCTTCAGCGCACAGAAGCGTGGCGGCAAGGGGATCATCGGCACCGACCTCAAGGAGAACGACCGCGTCAACAGCGTGTTCGTCGCGAACACGCACGACTACCTCCTCGCGTTCACGAACCAGGGCCAGATCTACCAGCTGAAGGCCTACCAGATCCCGGAGATGTCGCGGACGGCCCGCGGTAAATCCGCGGTCAACATCCTCGACTTGGACGACGGCGAGGAGATCCAGGCCGTCGTCAACACCGACGACATGGCCGACGACGAGCTGCTCACGATGGTCACCCGGGACGGGTACATCAAGCGAACCGCCGTCGACGAGTTCGAGAACATTCGCTCGACGGGGATCCGTGCCATCCGCCTCGAGGACGGCGACGAGCTGATCGACGTCGAGGTCACCGACGGCGACTACGACCTCGTCATCGGCACCAGGAACGGCATGTCGATCCGGTTCGAGGAGAGCGAAGTCCGGCCGATGGGCCGGACGGCCCGCGGCGTGCGCGGCATCGACCTCCAGGGCGGCGACCGCGTCGCCGGCCTCGCTGCCATCGACGAGGCCCAGCACGACTGGGTGCTCACCGTCACCGAGAACGGCTACGGGAAGCGCTCGGACCTCGACGAGTACCGCGTCCAGTCCCGCAACGGGAAGGGGCTCATCGACATCAAGACGGGGAGCCGGAACGGCGAGGTCGTCGGGCTGGAGACGGTCACCTACGACGACCACCTCGTCGCGATGAGCGCCGGCGGCCAGATCATGCGGACCCGCGTCGAGGAGATCTCGACGGTCAGCCGCAACACGATGGGGGTCATCGTGATGGACATCGAGGGCGACGACGAGGTGTCCTGCATCGACATCATCCCGGCCGACGTGTCCGAATCCGACGACGGCGACGGCGACGGCGACGAGGCGTAAGGCGTCGCGGTCGCCGTTGGTGGTGACGTCGGCGTCAGTGGTGAAGTTGTAGGAGTTTTTACCGTATACAGTAGCGCGTACTCACTTTCGGCGTAGACGGCAACGGAAGAGGCCGAATTCCGTCTCGTATGGGGTGAAACTCATTTATGTTATCAAACCCCACATTGCGGTAGCGAGGTTTTCGATATTAGCGATTCGAATCCGCACGAACCGGAACTCCAGCAATACAAGCAACTCATCGAGACGCTGCCGATTGGCTACGTCCGCACGACCGTCAGTGGCGAGTTCCGCACGGTGAACTCGACGTTCGTCGACATGGTTGGCGGGGAGTCACCGGACGACGTGTTGTCTCGAGATGTCCGGGAGTTCTATCAGGACCCGACGACCCGGGAGAATCTCCTCGAGGCGCTCTCTGCGGACGGGCAGGTTCACAACGAGGAGTTGAAGGTGACGACCCTGAGTGGGGAGACCCGCTGGGTGCTAGTTACTGCCAGGGTCGTCGAGACTGACGACGAGCAGTGTTTCGATGCACTCGTCCAGGACATCACGGACCGACGGCGGCGTGAGGACGTCCTTCGCGAGATGCACACCATCATTTCGGCTCGGGATCGGACCTTCGAAGAGCAGGTGCAGGCTCTCCTCGAACTGGGTCTCGCTGAGCTTGACATAGAGTACGGAACCCTGTCGGAGATTCGCGGTGACGATTACGAGTTTAAAGCCGTCGCCGCAGACGACGACGGGATTCAAGCGGGAGATGTCGTGCCGGTCTCGGCCACGAATTGCGAAATCGCCGCTAGCTCCAAGCGAACGCTCGTTCTCGGTGACGTCGAACGCGATGCACCGGAAGAGACCGATAGAACCGGGTACACTGAATGGGGCATCTCGTGTTATATCGGTGCCCCGGTCATGATCGACGACGACGTGTATGGTACCTTCTGCTTTTACGACACGGAACCACGATCCGGGCAGTTCTCCAACTGGGAGGTAACGCTCGTCGATCTGATGAGCCGGTGGGTCAGCTACGAACTCCAGCGACATCGATCGAACGAACGGCTCCGACGGAAGAATGAACAGTTGGAGGAGTTCGCCTCGATCGTCTCCCACGACCTCCGAAACCCGCTCAACGTTGCGCAGGGCCGACTTGAACTGGCGATGGAGGGGCGGCAGAACGAGCATCTCGAAGCCGTACTGCAGGCTCACGACAGGATGGAAGCGCTCATCGACGACATGCTGGAACTCGCGCTCGCTGGCCAGCAAGTCGGGGAAACCCAGGTAGTCGATCCGTCCGTCTTCAGCGACAGTTGGTGGCAAAACGTCGACACTGGAAACGCGACCCTCGACGTCGACATCGAGCGGAAGATCCGAGCGGATCCAGGGCGTCTGCAGCAACTGTTCGAAAACCTCGTTCGGAACGCGATCGAGCACGGTGGCGGAGACGTGACCGTGACACTGGGGGAACTCGAAGAGGGGTTTTATATCGAAGACGACGGCCGTGGTATTCCCCCGGACGAGCGTGAGGACGTGTTGAAAGCGGGATACTCGACCGCCGACCAGGGAACGGGATTCGGCTTACGCATTGTCGAACAGGTTGTCGAAGCCCATGGCTGGGATCTCGCCGTGACCGAGAGCACTCAGGGCGGGGCACGATTCGAGATAACCGGTGTGGAGTTCGCCTCGAGATAAGGCCGGGCCCTCATTTTCAGACAGCCGAGGGAGCACCAGGACCGTACTCGCGATTCCGTCATCGAATCTCGGATCTTCGGGGGCCAGAGGGCTGGGCCGAGAAAGGAACCGCTTAGCGACCCCGAGTTCTGCTGACGGATACCCACGAGCTTCGGCCTCGGAACGGACAAGTAACACGACGGGTCCGGGCTGACGGCGTCTACAGCACCGTCTTCCCGAACGCGCTCGCGGCCAGCTCGGTCGCGAGGTCGGCAGTCTCGTTGTGCTCGTCCAGCGTCGGGTTCACCTCGACGAGCTCCATCGAGCGCAACACGTCGGCCTCGGCGACGAGCTCCATCGCGAAGTGGGCCTCGCGGTACGTGGCGCCGCCGCGAACGGGCGTCCCCACGCCGGGGGCCTCGTTGGGGTCGAGCCAGTCGAGGTCGAGGCTCACGTGGACGCCGTCGACGCCGCGGCTCGCGGTCACCAGTGCCTCCTCGACGACGGGTGCGATGCCGCGCTCGTCGATGTCGGACATCGTGTAGGCGGTGACGTCGCTGTCGCGGATGAACTCCCGCTCCGCGCTGTCGGCGCTGCGCAGGCCGACGATGACGGTGTTCTCCTCGCGGAGGTTCGGGGCGTGGGCCCACTCGGTATCGGCGAACTCGCCGAGGCCGAGCGCAGCCGCGAGGGGCATCCCGTGAACGTTACCCGAGGGCGTCGTGTCCGGCGTGTTGAGGTCGGCGTGCGCGTCGAACCAGATCGTCCCGATTTCGGCGTCGCGGGCCGACCCGGTGAGCGAGCCGATAGCGATGGAGTGGTCGCCGCCAAGCGCGAGCGGGACCTCGCCCTCGTCGAGCGTCGCGGCGACCTCCTCGCTCAGTCGACTGCAGACGTCGCTGGTCTCGCGGAGGAACTTCGCCTTTCCACTCGTGGGCTGTTCGGCGTCCGGGTCGCGCTCCTCGGCCCGGGGGACGAGCAGGTCGCCAGTGTCGCGGGTGTCGACGCCGGCCGTTTCCAGCTCCTCGGCGAGGCCGGCGTATCGGATCGCGGAGGGGCCCATGTCGACGCCACGTCGGTTCGCGCCGTAGTCCGTCGGCGCGCCGATGATGCGGACGGTCATGCCTACAGGTGGGTGACGGCGTGTTTTGAACGTTCGGGACTGGTCGTGAGAGTCGAATCTGAGTTGATATATAGTGGGAAAGTTGGATCTGCTTCGGATAGCTCTGGCTGCGGGCATCGAACCGCTTCGGTCGAACCGTTCCGGTGCTGGATTCGGGAACGCGAGTCGGTAAACCGGAGTGTGAGGGTTTATCTGAAACGTCGCTGGAGGTGGTTTGAGCAGCGCTGACTGGTCTTGTTCCTGACGTCGACGGAAACGTCCAGGAAGTCCTGAGTCGCTCTTGTTTATAAACTGTATTTAAAGGTGTAGACGCTGCTGCACTCGACAGCACCGCCAACGTCCAGAAATCCCTCTGCCACTCTTGCTTATAAACTGTATATAAAGACTCAGACGCTATTGCGCTTATCGACAACGCAGACTCCTTGAAAGGCCTCGGCCGCTCCTACTTATAAACTGTATTTAAAGGTGCAGACGCTGCTGCGCTTTTCAGCACCGCAGGCTCCTTGAAAGGCCTCGGCCGCTCTTGTTTATAAATAGTATTTAAAGAAGTAGATGTTGCAGCTCTTTACACCACCGCGAATGTCCCGAAAACCCTCGGCCGCTCTTGCTAATAAACCGTATTTATAGGTGCAGACACTGCTGCACTTGACAGCAAGACAAACACCCAGAAAGCCCTCGGCCGCTCGCGGTCGCTGTCCTCGAAAATCGGAGATTTTCG
>JBDGPU010000014.1:0-12046 GCA_042219525.1 Halopenitus sp. | reverse complement strand
TTTCACGAGCTCAGGCTGTGCCCGCTGTTGCGTCCTCGGGGTAAACACATACGATCACTCGAAATCCACCCACTACAAGTCTATTCATCCGCCACTCGGTTTTTAGGGAGCCAAGGTTCTCATCGCTAACTCCCGAAGACACAACGGAAGTTGGCTGTCACCTGTACGCTTTAGCCTCGGCCCTCCAAATCGTTCGGTTCGAGATCGACAGGTGTCACAGCGACCACGTTTGGCCGCAATCTTTGGAAAGATGTACCTAGCCTAGTTAGTTGCGTCAGAAAGTGAGTGGGACCGCCGAGAGTCGAACTCAGGTCATACGGACCCCATCCGCATAGGATACCACTACCCCACGGTCCCGCTTGCATCAGAACAAACGAGAGAAACTCAATTAAGGCCTTCGTTTCGCGCCCCCGACTGCCACCCAGCCCCACGCCGTCCCCGACGCCGGCCTCAGTCCTCCTCGCGCGGGACGACGAGGTCGTCCTCGTCCCGCACAGCCAGGCTCGAGACCGCGTCGCCCTCGTAGGCCGCGAGCCCCTCCGAGCGCCCGATGACGTAGCCGTCGTGGTCGACGGCGACGGTGTCGCGCTGGGCGCCGGTCGGGCTCACCACGTCGGCGACGACCTCGCCGGCTTCGACCACGTCGCCGGCGCTGACGCGGTGGCGGACGAGCCCCGGCGTGTCGGCGTGGGGCCCGCGATAGCGACGAACCGGGAAGTCGACCGGGGCGTCGGGGACGTCGTCGCCCGGCTCGCCGACCCCGTCCGGGACGTCGCCCGCGGAGAGCATGTCGAGTTCGGTCAGGACACCGTAGACGCCCGCGACGCCGCCGGCGCGGATGTCCTCCTCGACGACGCTGTAGGCGCCGAGTTCCGCGGTGAACGCCGGGACGCCGCCCTTGTTCAGCACGGCGCCGGCGGTCGACTGCTGAAGCTGCTGGTCGAGGTACTCCTCGGCGGGGTACTCGGTCAGGATGGGGAAGCCGAACGCCTCGACGATGGCTGCGAGGTCGTCGGCGAGCGCCTTGGCGTCGGCCTCATCGCGCTGCTCGCCGTAGAGCACGCGGTCCCGGATCGCGAACGGCTCGGAGCCGACGCCCGCGGTGTGGAGGTCGATCAGCGCGTCGGCCGCGACGGCGGAATCCGTATCGTCGCTATCCTCGTCGGCATCGACGCGCCCCTCGACGATGGCCCGGTAGAGACGCTCGTCGATGCGCTCCTGCACGTTCGGTGGGCGACCCGCGTCGTTGCCGGTGTAGTTGCTGGCGCCGTTGCTGTCGCCGTCGCCGGTGCTGTCGCCGTCGCCGGTGCTGTCGCCGTCGACGCCCGGGAAGTGGCGGTTCGGGTCCTCGTCGTCGTAGTACGTGTGCCGGGCGTTCCGCCGGAGCCCCGCGGGCGAGACGACCGGGACGCAGACGACGGCGCCCGCCAGTCGCTGGGGGAGGTCCTCGCGCATCGCGTCCTGCGCGACGGCGACGCCGGTGGCCTCGTCGCCGTGGACGCCGCCCGTGAGCCACAGCGTCGGGCCGTCGTCCTCGCCGTTGGCGACGACGACCGGGAGCCGCTCCGCGCCGCCCGTCGGGAGGTCCGTGACGCTCAACCAGCCGCGTGCGAGTTCGCCGGGGGCTGCTTCGGCAGTGCCGAGTTGCATGGGTGCTCCTGCGGGATGCTATTTAAAAGGTGGCCGGGTTGCGGCCGTCGACGCCGGTTCGTGGCGCGATCCAGCCGACGCCGGGTCGTCGCTGGACGAGTGGAGCGACCCAGCCTCAGAGCAGGACGCGTTCGAGCGAGACGGCGATTCCGCTCTCCGCGTCGGGGTTCCCGGCCAGGTGCCCGATGCAGACGACACTCCCGTTCGGGACGTAGCAGGCGACGAGCGTGTTCTCGGCGTCGTCGGTCGGGCTACCGTCCTCGTCGAGCAGGTCGCGGGCGGCGTAGTCGAGTTCGATGACGCCGGGCGCGTACACCTGCGCGCCGGTCGCGACCTCGCGCGCGGCGGAGGGCGCGATGGTGACGCTCGGCAGGTGGGTCAGCGCGTCCTCCGCGGGGCGGACCACTTCCGTCAGGTAGTCGGCGTCGCCCTCGCGCGCCCAGGCGAGCGCGTCCCAGAGGTCCTCCAGCGTGTGGAGGTCGGTGTCGTCGAAGGGGTCGGTCCGGGTGCGCCGGAGGTCACCCATGTGCGCGCCCGCCCCGCACGCGAGCCCGAGGTCGTGACAGAGCTTCCGGACGTAGGTCCCGGACTCACAGCCGATCCGGAGGAGCGCCTGTCGGTCGTCGACTTCGAGCACGTCCAGCTCGAATATCTCGCGCGTCCGGAGGCGCCGGCTGACAGCGCTCTTCTTCGGCGGCTTCTGGTAGATCTCGCCCTCGAACTCGCCGACGACGTCGTGGAAGTCGGCCGGCGGCGTCTCGTGGAGTTCGAGGACGGAGACGTACTCCTTGTTGCCCTCGAGGAACGCCTGCGCGGCCCGAGTCGCGGTCCCGGTCAGCGTCGGGAGACAACCGGTTACTTTCGGATCGAGCGTGCCCGCGTGCGCGACGCCGTCGATCCGCGGGCCGTCCCGGTCCAGCGTCTCCAGCGCGTCGTTGATTTCGTCGCGGAGCCACGCGGAGACCTGATGGGAGGAAGGGCCCGGCGGCTTGTCGAGGTTGACGACGCCGAACCGTAGGAGGGCTGCGGGGTCGCGGTCGCCGGGTGGCGCGCGGATCGGGCCGCCTGACGAGGCGTTGGCCTGCCCATCGGCGTCAGCATCCGCTCCGGATCCGTCGGTGGCGATCGCGGGCGACTGCTCGGAGTCGGCGTCGGAGGTCACGAATGAATCCCTCGGGAGCGACGGTTAAAACTCGTAGGTAACGCCTTCGATCGGGTACTTCCCCTCGTCGAACTGCGGGTCGTACGCTTGCACGGTTTCGACGAGCGCATCGAGGAAGGCGTCCTCCTGCCAGCGGGCCGTGTTGTAGACGACGTCGTAGATAGAGAGGTCCTCGATCGGGATGTTGTAGTACTCCATATAGCGCTTCGTCTCGCTTTCCTCACGGCGCTTCGTCTCCTCGAGGGCGACCTCGACGTCCTTGCCCTCGCGCTCGGCGATTCGCTGTGCGCGAACCTGCAGGGGCGCGTCGAACCAGATCCGGAAGTCGGCGTGGTCGCCCGCGAGCCAGCCGGCCAGGCGGGATTCCAGCACGACGTCGTCGCGGGACGTCGCGATCTCGTAGAGGCGCTCGTCGAGCTCGCGGTCGATGTTCTCGTGCTCCTCCGCGTACTCGTTGAACTCGACGGGCGTCATGTCGTTCTCGGCGGCCATCTCGCGGAAAATGTCGCCCCCGCTGATGTGCTCGAGACCGAGTTCCTCGGCGAGTCCCGCGGCGTTCGTGCTCTTCCCGCTGCCAGGCGGGCCAGAGACGGTCAACAACATATACCTTCTCCGCGGAGGCGCGTAAAAACCGTTGTCGTTCGCCGGTCCGTTTGCGACAGGCTCGCTCACAACGGCGTATCGCTGGACGACTGGTCGCTGGCGGCCACGTTGGGGCAACCGGGTTGCTGGCGATCGGAACCGACGGTCGAACGTGGCCGGGAGTTACCGGATCCAGTGCGAGGCAGGAACCCTCGCTGTCATCGCGAGATCCAACTGGCGAGGCCGTCGTTGGGCTACCGAAAGCCCTAATCTCGCGCACCCCAACCCATATATAATGAGCCACCAGCTGCCCGACGTGCAGTCGTCCACGCCGGACATCGCCGTCGGTCTGTCCCAAGTCGGCGTCACCGGCGTGCAGAAGCTCGTCAAGCTCGCCCGCGAGGACAAGCGCCCCATCGTCCTCAAGGCCGAGTTCGAGGTGTACGTCGACCTCCCGAGCGGTCGGAAGGGCATCGACATGTCCCGGAACATGGAGACGATCGACGAGATCCTCGAGGAGATCACCCGCGAGGAGGCCTACCGCGTCGAGGACGTCTGCGGCGACGCGGCCGAGAAGCTCCTGGCGAAACACGACTACACCTCCGAAGCCGTCGTCGAGATGGAGGCCGACCTCATTACGAAGGAGGAGACGCCTGCGTCCGGTCGCCGGACCCAGAACACGGCGACGATCATCGCCTCCGCGACGGCGACCGAGGACGGCACCCGCGAGGAGATCGGCGCCGAAGTGACGGGCATGACCGTTTGCCCCTGCTCGCAGGGGATGAGCGAGTCGCGCGCCCGCGACAAGCTCGACGAACTCGGCGTCGACGAGGAGACGACCGAGGAGTTCCTCGACGCCGTCCCGCAGCCGGGCCACTCCCAGCGCGGCCACGCCACGTTGACCGTCACCGCCGACGGCGACCCCGAGGTCGACCTCGGCAACATCATCGACATCGCGCGTGACGCGATGAGCGCCCGCATCTACAACATGGCCAAGCGCCCCGACGAGGACCACATGACCTACCAGTCCCACGCGAACGCGAAGTTCGTGGAGGACTGCGTCCGGTCGCTCGCCGAGGACAGTGTCGAGCAGTTCGACCACCTCTCCGACGACGCCGTCATCAAGATGGTCCAGTCGAACGACGAGTCCATCCACGAGCACAACGCGCACGCCGAGCGCGAGCTCACGATGGGCCAGCTCCGCAAGGAAGTCACCGGCCAGGACTGAATCGACCGCACGTTTTCGAGGATTTCGGCGTCGACAGCGACGCGCTCTACCAGCCACCGTCGCCGGTCAGGAGATGTCGAGCGGCTCCGCCGCTTCCCACCAGGGCTCGAACTGCTCGCGCACCTGCGCAGTGAACTCGGGGTCCTTCAGGTCGATCATCCCGAACGGCTCACCCGTCGAGAGCGGATGCGGGACCTCGATGCAGACCTCGATACCATCGAACAGGTTGAACGTGCCGTCGACGCCCTCGGCGGTCCGGACCTCGAACCGGTCGTGCCCGGAAAGGTGCGCGGTGTAGCGACGCCCGACGCTGCGCGGGAGCGTGTCGACCATCGTCGGCGAGAGCAACACCTTGACCTCGACCCCACGGTCGAGCGCGTCCTCCAGCGCTCGCGTCACCTCGTCGCCGATGGTCGCGAGGTCGAACCCGGCGGAGGGCTCGCCGGCGACGAGCACGACGGACCGCTGGGCCGCCTCGATGCGCTCGATGAGCAGGGACGTCGTCTCCTCGGCACCGACGGCAGCCGTCCAGAACTGCTCGTCGACCGGGTCGCTCGCGTCGAGTTCGGTCGACAGCTCGTCGACGACGGACTCGTACTGTTCCGCCTGGGACTGCAGCTCGCTTTTCCGCTGCTCCAGCAGGCGGTCGAGCGCGGCGTCCGGTTCGACGGCGACGTACTTCTTCGGCCGGCTGGCCGCCTGTGACCGGACGAGGTCGTGCTGCTCTAAGCTGTTGAGCACGTCGTAGATCCGGCCCATTGGCACCTCGCTCGCCCGCGAAAGGTCCTTCGCGGTCGTCGGTCCCGTGCGCAACAATGCCCGGTAGGCGCCCGCCTCGTACTCGGAGAGTCCCAGATCGCGCAGCGTGGCCATACTCGACACTGCCGAGCTACCACTATAAACTCACCGGAGGTTTACCTCCCGCGTGCAAGAGCGCCCGAGACGGGCTACAGCACGTCACCGACGCGCGCCATCAACTCGTCCGGCGTGGTTGCCGGTGCCGAGACGGTGTCGCCGCCGGGAACTCCGTCTTCCTCGCCCGCGTGCGTACCCTGCCCGGCAATCGCGACGACAGCGGTCCCCTCGTCGACGGAGTGGGGCGTCGGCGCGTCGTCGCGATGGGCGTTCGGGACGACGACCTTCTCGTGGTCGGCGACGCGCCAGGCGGCGCGGTGGAGGTCGCTACCGGGCGCCGCGCCGACGTACACGACAGTCGTTCCGCGCGCGAGGCGCCCGACGAGCGAGCCGTAGCTGGCGACCTGCACGCCGAAGCGGTCGGACCCCCCGGCGAAAGCGGCGGCCGTCTCCGCGGCGACCTGCCGGTAGCGGTCCTCACCGGTGACGAGCGAGAGGTCCAGCAGCGCGTGCGCCATCTCGACGTTGCCGTCGAGCGGGCGGAAGGGCCGATCGAGCAGGGCGGGCCCCTCGCGCGGGCCGTCGACGAACGTGCCGTCGACGTGCAGCTCGTCGATAGCGCGGTCCGCGACGGCCTGCGCGACCTCAGCCCCGTCGCCGCGCACGCCCGATGCGCGGGTGAACGCCTGCACGACGCGCGCGACGTCGTCGAGCAGGTTCGTCTCTCCCTCCGTCCCCTCATCGGTTCCCCGGAAGTGTGTCACCTCGCCGGTGTCGGCGTCGACGAGGTCGCGCTCGAGCGCCGCGAGGATCCGCTCGGCGTACTCGCCAGCACGCTCGTCGTCGGTGTAGGCGTGATATGCGAGCAGCGCGTCGGCCGCGAGCGCGTTGCCGCCGGCGAAGACGGTGAGGTCCTCGCGCGGCTGGTCCGTGTCCGCGTCAGCCCGACCCGCGCGGTCTTTCGCGTAGTAAGCCTGCCCGGCGCCGGGGCCGACGCTGCCGCCGACGGCGACGCCCGTCCAGAGGTCGTCGGTGAGGAAGTCGACCGCGTCGCGGGCGGGGGTTTCGTACACCTCGTCGCCAGTGTAGAGGTAGGCGTTCGCGAACGTGCGCAGGAGCGCGGCGTTCAGGTCGAGGGTCTTCTCGTAGTGAACGTCGCCCCAGTCCCGGCTGCCCGCGAAGCGGAAGAAGCCGCCCGCGACGTCGTCCGCGAGGTGGTCGCGGATGGCGTCGAGCGTGCGAAGCGCCTGGTCGCGATCGCGCTTCAGCGCGAACTCGATGGTCGGCGCGAGCGGGAATTTGGCGTCGTCGCCCCAGCCGGCGTGCTCCTCGTCGTACTTTAAGTCGAGCTGGCCGACGAAGTGCTCCTCGATTGCATCGGTCACCTCGCCGGACGGTGGCAGTTCGCCAGCGAGCGCGCGCGGAACGCGCCCGGCGTCGGCCCCCTTGTCGGCCCACAGCTCGCGAACCGAGGAGAGGACCTGGCGCATTCCGTCGGGCCCGAGGTAGCCGGCGCCCGTCAGCAGTTCCCCCGCGGGCGTCAGGAAGACGGTCGAGGGGAACCCGCCCATGTTGTACCGTTCCCGAACGCGCGGGTGGCGGTCGACGTCGGCGCGCACCGGGACGAAGTCCTGGTTGATGTTGGCGGCGATGCGCGGCTCGCCGTACGTCTTCGCTGCCATCTCGTGACAGTCGTCACACCACGTCGCAGTGAGTGCGAGCAGGACGGGACAGTCGCGCTCGCGAGCCTCGGCGAACGCCGCTTCCCCCCACTCGCGCCACTCGACGCGCGTTTCGCTCATGCGGCAAAGTGGGTCGCGTGCGTGGGTAAGCCCTTCGAGATCCACGGCGGGGCGTCGCGGTCGATGGGCCACGTGCGACAACCCATCATCGTGGCAACGACCAGCACACAGCTTTTGCGACGCGAGCCCGAACCACAGGTATGCGCCCTCGCGCCGTGCGCGCGCTCCGGCGGGCCGTCACAGCCGTTCGGCCACCGCCGCGCCTCGTCGACTGGTCGATCCTCGCGATCGTCTGCTTCGAGGCCGCCTCCGGGCTGGTTTCGTTTACCGTCGGCACGAGCGACTGGTGGCCGCTGTTCTGGGCCCACCGCGTCGCCGGCCTGACGCTCGTCGCGCTGCTCGGGTTCAAGCTCGCCCGCGTTCGCCATCGACTGACGGACAGTGAGCGCTGGCTGCCGTCGACAGCGTTGTCGGTCCTCACGCTGCTCGCCGTCACCGGATCGCTGGCGACGGGGATCCTCTGGGTGTTCGGGCTCGACGTCCGGCTTTCCTACTGGACGCTGTTGAGCATCCACGTCGGCTTCGGGCTGCTGCTCGTCCCGCTCGTGCTAGCGCACCTCTCGACGCGCTTCCGACTCCCACGCAAAGCGGATTTCGCGGAGCGCCGTCGCGCCCTCGAGTTCACGGCGCTGCTCTCGGGTGGTTTCCTGGCGTACCGCGGGCAGGAGCTGCTCACGCGGCTGCTCGACTGGGCGGGCGCGGAGCGGCGGTTCACCGGGTCGCAGCCGCGGACCGGCGCGGGCAACGACGGGTTCCCCGTGACCGCGTGGGTCGCAGACGACCCGGATCCCATCGACCATGAGGACTGGACGCTCGACGTGCGCGGCACGGTGGAGACGCCCCTCTCGCTGGACGCGGGCGACGTCGACGCCGCCGTCGACGCGGACCGCCGCGCGCTGCTCGATTGCACGAGCGGCTGGTACACTATCCAGCGCTGGGGCGGGCTCCGCGTCGGCGACCTGCTCGATGCCGCGGAGCCGACCCCGGAGGCCGACTACGTGCGCTTCGTCTCCGTCACGGGGTACCGCTGGAGCCTCCCCATCGAGGAGGCGCGGGACGCGCTGCTGGCCACCCACGTCGGCGGCGAGCGACTGAGCCACGGCCACGGGGCGCCGGCGCGCCTCGTCGCCCCCGGCCGGCGCGGCTTCCAGTGGGTCAAGTGGGTCGTCCGGATCGACGTTCGCCGGCGACGCGACCCGGCGCAGTGGGTCGTCACACTGGTTAGCGGGTTCGACTGACGTTGTCGTCGCTTTTGCCGTCGCTTTCGCCGTCGCTTTTGCCGTCGCTTTCGCCGTGGCCGTCGCCCTCGCGGTCGCTGACGACGCTGCCGACAGTGGCCACGACAGCGACGCTGACGAATTATCGTCGAAAGAAGTGTGTGAGGTCGGTCCGGCTCGGTCAGGTCGGTCCCTGACCGGCGTCACTGGTCTCGGGGGCGGAGTGGTGCACCTCGGTGGCGACTTAGCTCGGCTGCGGTTCCTCGTCGCCGTCGAGGCCGGGCGAGTCGCTCGGGTCGACCTGCTCGGGCTCCTCGGCGCCCTCGCCGACGATCATCTCGCCGTCCTCGGTCTCGACGTAGACGTCGTCGGCGAAGCCGGCGACGGCGTTCTCGTACTCGGGCTCCTCGAGCTTCTCGGGCGTGTCGGGGGCGTCGGCGACGCCGGTCGACGGGCGGAAGTCGCCGAGCGGGTCGTCGATGGTGATGTCGTGGCTCTTGAAGAAGTCCTCGTAGCGACGGTAGTGCTCCTCGATCTCGTCGCCCGGAATCTCCATCATCTCGGTCCAGCCGTGGTTGAAGAAGTCGAAGCCGGCCTGGATGTGGGTGATCTCGCGGGCCTCGGCCTCGGTGTACCCCGCCTGGAGCGCCGCGACGTAGGTGTCCATCGTCGCGTCGAAGAAGTCGTCGAGGTGGTCGCGGCGGTCCTCGCGGTGTGCTTCGTCAGCCTTGTTGAGGAAGATGGTCGTGTGCATGTCGACCAGCTTGTCGTGCGCGAGGTCACCGATGACCGGCGTCGTCAACGCGTTCTTCGCGGCCCAGTGACGCAGGTTCTGACGGATCTTCATGTAATTCTATATGGGCTGAACACCCTTGAAGGGTGTGGAGATTCGGCGAGAACGCGGTGGAGAATCGGCAGGAAGGCGGTGGAGTACGCGCCGAGAGCCGGACGTTCGGGAAAGTGAATCCAGCAGTCGAGGGAATGCGCAGGACCGGAGACCGTTGCCGGATCGGACTGCTGACCGATCGTCGGCGACCGGCCACCGGCAGACAGATTGGGAACCCAGCGGAGGCGCTGTACGCACACCGGTGGGGTGTGAGATCGAAACTCCCCCGACATTCGGATCGATGATTCTTCGAAATTCGCTCGCAACGGGGTTCCTACCAGTTATTTCTATTGCTTACGTGGATAGCAATCCACATTAACCCCGAACACGAACCCGAGATTATGACAGAGTCGTATGTGATCATCGGCGACGGGGTCGCGGGGTCCTCGGCCGCTGAAACGCTCCGGGAGGAACGCCCGGACGCCGAGATCACCGTTATTACGGACGAGGGGGAAGCCCTCTACAATCGCATTCTCATCAAGGAGTACGCCAAGGGCAAACTGCCCGAAGCGCCAATTTCGATTCACGACGAGGACTGGTACGTCGAGCGGGACATCGACCTCCGACTCAACACGCTCGTCACCAACATCGACGTCGACGGCGACGAAGTGACCACGCACGAGGGCGAGACCCTCGGGTACGACAAGCTCCTGCTGGCCATCGGCGGGACGCCCCAGCAGCTCCCGGTCGACCACTCCGACGCGGAAGGCATCCATCACTTCTGGACGTTCCAGGACGCCCGGGGGATCCGCGAAAGCGTCGAGGACGCCGAGAAGGGCGTCATCGTCGGCGCCGGGCTCCTCGGAATCGACTTCGCGGCCATCTGCGGCGCACAGGACGTCGAGGCGAAGTACCTGATGCGCGGTAACTCCTGGTGGCGCTACGCGCTCTCGGAGGAGGGCGCCGAGCTCATGCACGACGCGATGCGCGAGCGCGGCGTCGAGCCAGTGTTCGACTCCGGCGTCGCCCGCTTCGAGACCGACGACGACGGGCACGTCACGCACGCGGTCGACCCCCACGGCGAGTCCTACGAGTGCGACTTCGCCGGCGTCGCCATCGGCCTCGACTTCAACACCGAGATCGTCGACGACACGCCCATCGAGACGGACGACGGCATCGTCGTCGACGAGTACATGCAGACCAACGTCGACAACATCTACGCGGCCGGCGACATCACCCGGTTCCACGACGTCATCCTCGGCGAGCGCGCCCAGAACGGCGCCTGGGGCTCCGCGAAGGAGCAGGGCACCATCGCCGCGAAGAACATGGTCGACTACGGGACCGAGGAGTTCCGCTGGGTCTCCTCGTACTCGATCACGCACTTCGACTTCCCGTTCCTCTCCTTTGGCCACCCGACCCTCGGCGACGACTCCGTCGAAGCGATGACCGGCGAGAACGAGTGGCGGCGGCTTGCGCTGAAGGACGGCAAGATCGTCGGCGGCGTCCTCATCGGCGACCTCTCGCCGCAGTCCGCCTACAAGCAGCTGATGCGCGAGGAGCGCTACGTCGGCGACCAGCAGGACGTCCTCATGAAGGAGGACTTCTCCGTCGAAGACCTCGCGGCGAAAAGCGAGCAGTAGCCCCCGCGTCGCGCCAGCGCGACCGCGGTCGACGTCCCGACCGACCCCAATTCTCTCCAGGCAGATTCGCTCGATAGCCGCCGATTTCCGAAACCCATCCTCTTCGACCAGTGAAACGAAGCCGTTTTCGGCGACGGTCGGGTAAGGCGCGTATGGACAGCGGCGGATCCGGCGACATGACGTTGGCGTTCGAACTGGAGGCACTGAAGGCGCTGGCGGACCCCAACGAGGTGTTCAACGGTGCGCGTCAGTGGACCGAGTACGTCGGCGTCGTCTCCGAGAAACCAACGTACGTCGTGACGAACTTCACCCGGAAGCATCGCGTTCGACAGGACTTCTTCTCGGGCCCGCGCGGCGTCGAGGAGAGCCTCGAGAACATCAAAGAGCAGTTCGACACCGAGCGCCACGTCTTCGTCGGCACCGACGAGGCGGACGAGGAGCTCGCCGAATCCATCGGCTGGGAGTTCCTCCACGTCGACGACGCCGCCGAAGCAGCCGGCTGGACGAAGGCCACGCCCGAAGAAGAGGAGACGATCGAGGAGTCGTCGCGTGACGACTGGCCCTGATTCTTTGAGATAGCGGTCTTTTGTTCGACGGTTTCCGTCGTTGGCGTCGCGATTTTATCCTGTTTTACCGAAGTGGACGCTGCTGAGCCTGATAGCAACGGTAACTTCTCGAAAGTCCCTGGCCGCTTTTTATAAGCAGGTCGTTGGACAGGTGCAGTCGCGGCTGCACTTGACCCGATCGCAAATTCCTCGAAATCCCTCGGCTGCTCTTTATAAGTGAATTTAAACAGGTGATACGAACTTGCCCCTGACAGCACCGCAGACTCCTTGAAAGCCCTCGGCCGCTCGCGGTCGCTGAGCGACATATCCACGGCTCTCCGCACCGCCCGCCGTGGATAGGGGTCGACTCAGCGACTCCCCTCCGGCGCGACCGGCCGTCGCCCTTTCAGTCCGCCAGGACCGCGACAGCACCGCACAGCAACCGCACTCCTCAGCCCTCCCCAGCCTCGGTCGGGGCGCGCCGGCACCGCACCGCTCGGCGCGCCCCGCCCTCCCTCGCACGCGTTGCTCGCGCGCGC
>JBDGPU010000139.1:0-12206 GCA_042219525.1 Halopenitus sp. | reverse complement strand
AGCAGCGCGACCGCTCAGCGGCTGGGGCTTTCTGGGCATGCTGAGTGGTGTCGCCCACGACGACATCCGAACAAGCTACGCCTCACGCGACCGTCTCAGCGGCTGGGGCTCTCGAAGCGTGCTGGGTGGTGTCGCACGCAACAATCGGCCAAACTCCGACTCACCGTCGCCAATCCGACCAGCAATATACGAAAACAGGAGAAACCGCAAGGCTCCGAAAGAGTACAGCCTATTCGTACACCGGATATTCGCTACACAGCTCTTCGATGCGCTCGCCGACCTCGTAGATGACGCTGGAGTCGTCGTGGTTGTCGACGACCTTGTAAATCAGGTCCGCGACCTCGGCAGTTGCCTCCTCGTCGAAGCCGCGGGAGGTGATGCCCGCGGTCCCGATGCGGATGCCGGAGGGGTTGAACGCGGAGCGCGTCTCGCCGGGCACGGTGTTGGCGTTGAGGACGATGTTCGCCGCCGCGAGGGCGTCCTCGGCGTCGCCGCCCGTCAGGTCCGGGTGGGACTCGCGGAGGTCGACGAGGACGAGGTGGTTGTCGGTGCCGCCCGAGACGAGTTCGAGGCCGTGGTCGGCGAGCGTCTCGCCGAGCGTTTCCGCGTTATCGATGACTTGCTGGGTGTACTCCTCGAACTCCGGCTGGAGCGCTTCCTTGAAGCCGACCGCCTTGCCGGCGATGTTGTGCATCAGCGGGCCGCCCTGCCCGCCGGGGAAGACCGCCTTGTCGATGGCGTCGGCGTACTCCTCGTCACACATCACGATGCCGCCGCGCCCGGCGCGGATCGTCTTGTGCGTCGAGCCGGTGACGAAGTCGGCGATGCCGACCGGCGAGGAGTGGACGTCGGCGGCGACGAGGCCCGTGATGTGGGCGATGTCCGCGAGGTGGTAGGCGTCGACGGCGTCCGCGGCCGCCTGGATGCGCTCCCACTCGACCTCGCGCGGGTACGCGGAGTAGCCCGAGACGATGATGTCCGGGTCGAAGGACTCGGCCATCTCGCGGAGCCCCTCGTAGTCGAGGTAGCCCGTCTCGGGGTCGACCTGGTACTGCTCGACTTCGTAGAGCTGGCCGGTGAAGTTCGCCTGGTGGCCGTGCGAAAGATGGCCGCCGTGAGTGAGGTCCAGCGAGAGGATCTTGTCGCCGGGCTCCATCATCGCGTAGTAGACGGCCTGGTTCGCTTGCGTACCCGAGTGGGGCTGGACGTTGACGTGTTCGGCTCCCCACAGCTCCTTCGCGCGCTCGATGGCGAGCTCCTCAACGTCGTCCGCGTACTCGCAGCCGGCGTAGTAGCGGGCGCCCGGGTAGCCCTCAGCGTACTTGTTCGTGAGGACACTCCCCTGGGCCTCGACGACGGCCTTGCTGGCGTAGTTCTCGCTGGCGATCATCGCCAGCGTCTCCTCCTGGCGCTCACGCTCGCCGGCAAGCGCGTCGGCAACCGCGGGGTCGACCTCGCGGACGTGCTCGTGGTCCATGTTCGAATCCCGGTGTGACGGCACAATAAGCTTGTCTGTCCGACGCTGGTTCGGAATATTTGCGCCCTGATCCACCAAGACGATCGATTCTTTCGGGAATCCCGACAACAATTTATAGGCTGGGGGCTGACCATTCCGTCTACATGCTTCGGGTGGAACGGGAGGTGAATCTGGTTCGGGCGACGGACGCGGCCAAGCAAACGGCCGTCGTCGACGGGAACTTCACGCCGGCGTCCGAGGGCCCGGACCTCCCGCGGGGCGTCGACGAGACGGTGTTCGCCCGGGCGAAGAGCCTGGAGTTCCCGCCCGGGTACGCTGTCGTCGAGAACCTGGATGCTGGCGAGTCGGACGAACTCGGGCGCGAGGTGGGTCCAATCAGGCTGGATTCTGGTGCCTACTGTATTCAGCTGAACGCGCCGGTGATGACGTACCTTCGATTCGATGGTGTGGCGACGATTCGAAAGCCGCAACACCGGAAAGTCGTTGTCGACTTCCGTTCAGAGACGTCCGTAACCCTGGGCTTCCGGAGTCGCATCAAGTCGCCACGCGAGGAAGTTCGTGTTCCTGAAACTGTTGCAGGCCTCGCAACCGCGTTGTCTGCCATTTCGGGTAGCCACCGGACTACGACGCCGGATCGATCGTTTCCAACGATGCGCCAGCATCCTCCCGAGCTTACGTTCACGGATCCAGTCGACGGGGAGACGCGAATTCCCCCCGGGCTCCGAGACGAGGATGGTGACGTCGAGCTCATACTGCCGCCAGACCTCCAGTATCTCGTGACTGGCGCGTCGCTCGGCCATTACCTGGGCGCAAAAATCCAGCTCGAACCTGGAGCGACACCAGCGCTCGTTGCGGGCGACAGGCACGAGCTGCCACCACTCCCGGATTTCCAGCACGCGGCGAGTGAATTGCTTCAACGGATCTTCTACCTCGACTGTCTCGTCAGAAACGCGGGGCCGCACGGATACGAACTCGCTGAAGCGGAGGCACTGGACCGGCTGAATATCGATCCCAACCAGGTTTACGAGCAACCGGTTTCCGAGCGAGTCGAAACGTACCTCGAACTCCCGTACGAACGCGTGGCCGACGTCTTCCCGGAGTGGCATCTATCGCTGTACGTCCAGCCGACCTTCGACCGCGCGCGAGCGCTCCCGTACGTCCTGTACAACGTTCCGCAGATCTTCTTACCCGAATCGGAGTCGCTCGACAGCGACGAGTGGCTGTCCCGCTCCCTCGGGGACTTCTACCGGAGCGTCCGTGATTCGGTCTCCGTCGACCTTCGGCGGCCCGAACTAGGCCCGGGGCGAAATCACGGCTGGCTGGCCGACGGCGTCCCGATCGACGTGTTCAAATCCCGTCTCTCGGCGTACGAGAACCAGGCCCGCTATCGAGAACGGGCCAGCGACAGTCTCTCGATCGTCGCCGTCGTCAACGACGCGGACATGAATATCGAAGCGAGCGAGGCGGCGGAAACGTACCGTGACCGCACCGACGACCTCAAAGTCGACGCGACGGTCTCAGTCCGCGAACAGCTTTCCACGGACGACCTCGCGTCCGTCTTCGAGGCCGGCCACGACATGGTCCACTTCGTCGGCCACTGTGAACCGGATGGCCTGGTTTGTACTGACGGCCACTTCGCGACCAGCGAACTGGTCGAATCGAACGCGGAGACGTTCTTTCTCAATGCCTGTGGGTCGTATCACGAGGGAATCGAACTAATCGAGAAGGGAAGTGTCGCCGGCGGGATCACGTTCAACCGTGTCCTCGACGACAACGCGGCGATGGTCGGGACGGCCTTCGCTCGCCTGCTCGCCCAGGGCTTCAGCATCGAACGGGCTATGGACCTCTCGCGGCGACGTGTGGTGACCGGAAAGGACTACGCCATCGTCGGCGACGGGTCTCACACCATTCTGCAGGCTGAAGAGGACATGACCGCTCATCTCCGCATAGAGGAAAAAGAGACGGAGTACCGCGTCGTCCACGATCCCGACAGTCCGTTCAGACACGGAGGGGTGTATCAATCACATCTTCAGGACGGCGATCTATCCTATCTAAAGGGAACGAAACAGGAGTTTCTCGTCGGACGAGATCGGTTGAAAAAATTCCTCGGCTACGGAGTTACCCCAGTGGTCTACGACGCCGACCTCCGCTGATCGGATAAGCTCCGTGAAGAGCTGTAAAGTCAGGGCCCGTCGGCTCCGCTCTCGGTGCCCGCGATTCCGGTGAGCAGTTCTCCGCCCTCCCCTGCGGCGGCACCGACCGCGGCGAATCCGAGGACGAGCAGCGCGACGAGGATCCGTGCGCCGTGCTTGGACATGAACTTGTTGAACCGGAACTGTACCGTTGACGTCGGGGTTTTGCTCCCTGACATACCATGGTGGACGGTGACGAATGACTTAAGTTTTTTCCATTATCGGATGAGCCTGATGATATAAGAGACTCTTCGGAAAAATTGCAACGTAGAAACAATAGCGGAACGAAATCGGCGTGTTCACAGGACCCTGACTTAACGCAATACCCGTTAATATTAAATACAGCTCTACCCTTTATACCGATATAGTAATGGTGTCGAATTTACTCGAAACGGACGTCGAGGATATCCTCGAGTCCGCGTTCACCGGAACGGAAGGCGAACTGCTCGTAGTTGACCCGTCGGACGAAACGATCGAATCGATCGTCGAGGCCGGCGTCGACCGAACTGACCTCCCGGAGATCCTCATGCTGGCCGACGAGGACGTGTTGAAGGACGTCATGGACGACTTCCTCGTCGCCTCGAAGGCCGCGGACCTTATCGACGACGGCTCGCTCACGATCCGCGAGCTGCCCGAGGACGCGGACAACTCGCTGTTCGTCTCCGAGGACCGTGTTCTCGCGCTGGTCAGCACGGACGACCGCGTCGCCGCGCTGTCGAGCGAGGACGAGGAGTTCGTCGACGAAGTGTTCTCGACGTACCACGAGGCCTTCGACGAGGCCGAGGACCACCGCCTGCGCACGCCGGCCATCTCGCACGTCCGCGAGACGATGGGCGAGGAGATCGGCGAGGAGGCCCGCGCCGACTTCGATAGCGTCCTCGACTCGATGGAAACGGCCCGCGGCAACGGCGATGGGCTCGACGAGGTGACCATCTCGCTGCTGGTCGCCGCGAAGAACGACGCGCTCCTCTACGATATCTCGAAATGGGGCGAGGACGTCGGCATCGCGTCGAAGGCGACGTTCTCCCGGACGAAGACGCGCCTCGAGGATCTCGGCCTCATCGACACGGAGAAGGTCCCGATCGACGTCGGTCGCCCGCGCCTGCGCCTGAAGCTCGGCGACGAGCGACTCAAGGACACCTCCCCGGACCAGCTTGCGAGCGCCGCGGAAAGCATGCTGGCCTGACGCGCTCGCCGACAACGGCTCTCAGAGCACACACGACGCTGCCGACCGCACTTGACTCTTTCCGGTGAACGGTTCGACACCCGGTAGCGACCCGCTCCCCGGGCTTTTTTCTCCCCGCTTTTCGTCCCCTATCGCATGGATATTGCACTCGTCGGTGAGGGACCGGCGGCCGACGCAGTGGAGGCGGCCCTGAGCGACGTCGACGTCAATCTGCTTCCCGTCGATGCCGGCTTGCTCGACGGCTTCGACCTCGCGGTCGTCGTCGATACCGCGGGCGCCGACGTCTTCGAGCAGGCGACGAGCGAGGTCGAGCGCGTCGTCGCCGTCGAGGTCGGCGGCGTCGGCGGCCACGCGCTCGACGACGTCGACGCCAGCGTCTCCATCCTCGAGGAGAGCTGCTACGATTGCCTCCGGCAGCGAGTCGCCGCCTCGAACCCCGAGACCGCGGGGAGCCCCGCCGGCGTCCGGTCGGCCGTCCGCTACGCGGGTGCCGTCGCCGGCCGACGAACGGTCCGCCTGCTCTCGGGCGACCCCCTCGGCGACACAGTCGTGGAAGTGCCGGGCGCCGAGCGAACGTTCCTCCCGGTGCCGAACTGTGGCTGTGCGTCGCCCCGGGACCGGACGCTGGACCGCGATTTTCGCGAGGTGACCCTGGACGAGGCCCTCGAACGCGGCGAGCAGGCGGTCGACCGCCGCGTCGGGGTACTCCACGAGGTGGGCGAGCGCGAGTCGTTCCCAGTGCCGTACTACATCGCCAGCACCTGCGACACGACCGCCTTCAGCGACGCGCAGGCCGCGGAGTTCGCTGCGGGGGTCTCCCTCGACTGGAACGCCGCGTTCATGAAGGCCATCGGGGAGGGGTTGGAGCGCTACGCGGCGGGGGTCTACCGGAACGACGCAGCCCTCCACGGGTCGCCCGGCGACGTGCCGAACCCGGTCACGCCGGACCAGTTCGTCACGCCGGAACCGGTCGACGTCGCCGGCGAGTCCATCGCCTGGGTCCCGGGCGAGCACGTCACGAGCGGCGAGCAGGCGTCGTTGCCCGCGGAGTTCGTCCGCTTCCCGCCCGCTGAGCCGCGGTTCCGCCCGAGCATCACGACCGGCCTCGGCCTCGGCAACTCGGGCGTCGAGGCGCTGCTCGCCGGGCTCTACGAGACCGTCGAACGCGACGCGTCGATGCTGGCCTGGTACTCCACGTTCGACCCGCTGGAGCTGAGGGTCAAGGATCCGCAGTTCGCCGAACTCGAGAAGCGCGCGACGGCTGAGGGGCTCCAGGTGACGGTGCTCCTCCTCACCGTCGACGTCGACGTGCCGGTCGTCGCCGTCGGCGTCCACCGCGAGGGTGAGTGGCCCCGCTTCGCCGCGGGCTCGGACGCCGACCTGGATCCCATCGCCGCCGCCCGCGCCGCGCTCGCGGAGGCACTCCAGAACTGGATGGAATTGCGCGCAATGGGCAAGGAGGAGGCCACCCAGCAGGGTGCCGCCATCGGCCATCACGCGGACTTTCCCGCGGAAACGCGCCGCTTCTTCGACCCGGACGTCGCGGTCGACACCGACGGCGTCGGCGCTCCCGACCTTACCGGCGAGGACGAACTCGACGCGCTGCTGGAGCGGCTGGACGACGCCGGCCTCGACGCCTACGCTGCGCGAACGACGACTCGCGATCTGGAGGCGCTCGGCTTCGAGTCAGTCCGGGCGCTCGTGCCCTCGGCCCAGCCGCTGTTCACCGGGGAGCCGTACTTTGGGGCCCGCGCTCGCAACGTCCCGGAGACGCTCGGCTTCGAGCCGGACCTCGACCGCGAGTATCACCCCTTCCCGTAGTCGGGCGACGTCGCTGCAGGAACTTCGAAGGCGTATCGAACCGCGAAAAGGTGGGGTGCCAGCGCTGGCCGGAACCGATGGGCGGGTCGCGTCGACGCCATCGGTCGGGACCCGGACGGTGCCGCAGACTGGATGGGCATGTAGCCGACGCGGTAGCCGACGCGTTAGGCGACGCGTCAGGCGACGTGTCAGGCGACGTGTCAGGCGAGTTCGTGGCCACGGTGTCGGAGGACCCAGCGGGCGTCGCCGACGGCGACTTCGGAGTCGACGGCGACCTCGACCTCGCCGGTCGTGGGGTCGACGTCGACTTCCTCGAGGCCCGGTACCTCGGAGAGCGCGTCCGCGAGGGGCTTCGTGTCCGTGGTAGTCGAGAGGCTCTCCACTGAGAGGGTGTGCCGCATCAGGTTCTGCGACATACACTACCGGACACTGGACACACTGAAAACGCTTCTCGCCAACATAGTTGGGCCACGCATCCGCGTCGGGCCTCGCTGCCGAGCCAGCCAACCGCATTAGCCTCGCTGCCGGGCCAGCCGACCGCATTAGCCTCGCTACCGGCCCGGACGGCCGTGTCAGGCCTCGCTGACGGCCTGGGCGGCCCTTTCAGGCCTCGCTACGGGCCCCCGCGTCGACCAGGTCGACCAGCGCGTGGCGCTCGAGGACGACGAACCCGGCCAGGATCGCGAGGAACCCGACGAGCGCCTCGGCGTCGATGATGTGGCCGAAGATCAGCCAGCTGAAGGCCGCAGCGACGACGGGCTCGACGTAGCCGACCAGGTGGAGCTGCGCAGGGCCGACGGCGTCCAGCAGCGCGAAGTAGAGGAGGAACGCGACGACGCCCGAGAGGACCGTCAGGTACGCGAGCGAGAGGATCGAGGTCGCGTTCCAGACGATGGCCGCGGTCGACTCGCCGCGGAGCTCCGCCCCCGCGAACAGGAGGACGCTCCCGGAGACCATCGCCCAGCCCTGGAGGGCGACGAGGGAGAAGTCGGTCCGGAGCGGACGCAGGAGTACCGCCCCGAGCGCGAAGGCGACGGCGCCCAGGAGGACGAGCCCCGCCCCGATCGTCTGCGCGGAGACGAGCGCGTCGGCCGTGGGACTCGCGATGACGGCGACGCCGACGATCCCGAGCAGGAAGCCGCCCAGTTCCATCGAGCCGAGCTGCTCGTTCGGCAGGAGCAGCGCGGCGAACGCGGCGGTCAACACCGGCGAGAGGCTCACGATGACGGCCGCGACGGCGCCCGTGACGTGGAGCTCGCCGACGTACAGTAGCGCGTGATACAGGGCGATGACGAGGCCCCCCGCGACGAGCGAACCGGCCCATTCGGTCCGGTTCCGCGGCACCCACTGGTCGACCGTGAGGGCGGCATACGCCAGCACGACGACGCCGGCGACGAGGTAGCGCACCCCCGCGAACAGCAGCGGGGGGAAGAAGTGCAGCCCGGCCTCGATGGCGACGAACGACCCGCCCCACAGCAGCGCCAGCAGGAGGAACGCCGTGACCGCCGCGGCCGGAGACGAATCGAGAGAACGTCCGAACATTGGATACTAATCCGAACTATCTCGATACTCTTAAACTACACTCTAACAAGTCGTCAAAACCCGAATGAACAACCAGACATATGAAGAGTATCCAAGCAGGGTCCCGAATTATCCGTCAGTGTTGGAGAAAGGTTCAATTCTATCAGCCGTCAGGTACATGTCGGCGGCGCCCGGAAGGGGGGTATGGACGAACGCGACGTGCGATTGCTGAAGGCGATCTCGGATCTCGGGACGGGCAGCCCCGAACAGCTCCACGAGGAAACGGACATCCCGGTGTCGACGATCCACTACCGGTTGAACAATCTGAAGGAGGCCGGCATCATCGACAACGACCTCTACGACTTCGACCACGAGGAGCTCGGTCTCGGCGTCACCGTCATCGTCGAGGTGCTCGCGAGCTACGAGGGGCCCTACGAGGAGTTCGCGGACGAACTGCTCGCCGTCGAGGGCGTCACGCAGGCGTTCTTCACGATGGGCGAGACGGACTTCATCGTCATCGCGCGGCTCTCCTCGTCGGACGCGGTCGAGCGCCTCATCGGCGACTTCGAGGCCATTCCCGAGGTCGAGCGCACGAACTCGACGTTCGTCATCTCCGCCCTGCGCGACGAGTCGCGCGCGCCGGCAACCTACGACGTCGAGACGCTCGTCGAGGAACTGACGGAATAAAAAGGACCGTCGCTGGCGACGTTTGGCGGCTGATACTCCTGATTACGCCCGCTTTTGGATCTCCTCGCGTAGCACTTCCGAGACCAGGTCGCCGCTGGCCTTCCCGCGAAGCGCGCCCATCGCCTCGCCCATGAGGCCGGAGAAGGCCCCCATCCCCTCCTCCTCGACCTGCTCGGCGTTGCGCTCGACGACCTCGGCGACGGCTTCGCGGACTTCCGCCTCGCTGACGCCGCCGACGCCGGCCTCCTCGGCTGCCTCCTCGGCGGAGAGGGCCGGCTGCTCGGCCAGCGTCGTCAGCACGTCCTCGAGCCCCTCCTGTGGGACCTCTCCCGAGTCGACGAGTTCGAGCGTCTCCAGGAGGTGCTCGTCCGTCAGGTCCGCGACCGGCACGTCCTCGCGGCGTAGCTCCGTGAGCGACGATTCGAGGGTCGTCGCCGCCAGCGTCGGGTCGATGCCCTGGGCGACTGCATCCTCGAACAGCGGGAACCGCTGGCCGAAAGCGACTTGCTCGGCGAGCCCGCGGTCGAGGTCGAACTCCTCGACGTAGCGGTCGACCTTCTCGTCGAGGAGTTCCGGCGTCTCGACCTCGGAGACGTCCGGTTCGGCGGGCGGCACGTCCGTCTCGGGATACATCCGCGCCGCGCCCGGTAGCGGGCGCAGGTAGCGGGTCGTGCCGTCCTCGTTGGCGTCCCGGGTCTCCTCCGGCACCTCCTCGATCGCGGTCCGGGCGCGGTCCGCCGCAGCGTCGATAGCGAGGTCGGCGGTTTCGGGGTCGGCCGCGACGATGGCGACCGCGTCGTCGTCGCCGGCGCCGACTGCCTCTCTGAGGGAAGCGACTTCCTCCTCGGTGACGCCGTACGCCGGGAGCTCGTCCGTGTGGAAGATGCCGCCGGCGCCGTGGCGTTTCGCGTGGTCGGAGAGCTCGGTGCCGAGCCGGCGGTCTTCCTGGATCTCGCGGCCGACGAGGCCGTCGAAGCCGTACAGCGGGACGGCCGTGACCTTGCCGCCGGACTCGAGGGCGCCGCCGATGACGCCGGAGTCGGTGTCTGCGAAGACGTCGGTGACGTCCCGGGTCTCGCCGACCTCGGCGTCGCGTGCCTGCAGCTCGTCGGCAATGTCGAGGAGCTCGGACTGGCGCTGGACCTCGCCGCGGACGATGTCCTCGATGCCCTGGAGGTCCTGGACGCCCTTTACCTCGACGCGGGCGCCTTCGGCGATGGAGACGTTGACGTCCTGGCGGATCGTGCCGAGCCCGCGCTTGACAGTGCCCGTCGAGCGGAGCAGCATGCCGATGCGCTCCGCGGCCTCCCGGGCCTGCTCGGGACTGCGGATGTCTGGCCGGGTGCCGATCTCGACGAGCGGGATGCCGAGGCGGTCGAGGCCGTAGACGACGCCCTCGTCGGTCTCCTCGATGCGCTGGGCGGACTCCTCCTCTAACATTAGGTCCTCGATGCCGACGGTGCCCTCGCTCGTCTCGATGGCACCGTCCTGCCCGAGGAGCATGGTGCGCTGGAAGCCGGACGTGTTCGAGCCGTCGATGACGAGTTTCCGCATCACGTGCGCCTGGTCGACGACGGTGACGTCGAGCAGGTCGGCGATCTGGAGCGCGACGGAGAGCGCCTCACTGTCGACGGTCTGGGGCGGCTCCTCGTCCTCCTCGACCAGACAGGTCGTGTCGTACGCGAGGTAGGTGAACTCGCGGTCGACGCGGCTCTCCTCGAGGGCAGCCTCGTCGAGCTCGCCGAGTTCGCTCTTCGTCGGGTGGAGGTAGCGGGTCAGCTCCCGCTCGGCCTCCTCCGGCTCGCGACGCGTCGTCGGGGAGTCACAGAACAGCTTCGTCGCCGTGTCGAGCTGCTGGTGGATCTCCAGCCCGGCGACGAGGCCCAACTCCTCGTAATCGTAGTCGCTCATTGCCAGTGACTCCGACGCCGCGGGACAAAAAGGGTGGCAGTTCGCTCGCAGGCCCGGCAAGCAGACTTTTACCGACAGCCGGAAGTGTGCCAACATGGTCGACAGCGACGGAGTCGGGGACCCCCGCGGGGGCGACCGAAAAGCGGCGTCGCTCGGGGCTGAGTCGAAACCCACGGCTGCCGCGCTCCAGCCGACGAACCCGGTGCAGTCACTCGACGAGTCGACGCTGTTCGAAACGCCGCTCGTCGAACTCGACCTCGGCATCGAGCCGACGGTGTACGCGAAAGCCGAGTGGTTCAATTTCTATACTACCGGGGCGCCGGGGTCGGTCAAATCCCGTATCGGCTACGCGATGATCGACGGCGCCGAGCGCCGGGGGGACCTCGACCCGGGCCAGCCGATCATCGAGCCCTCCAGCGGGAACACGGGCACCGCCGTCGCCCGCGTCGGGAGCGCGCGGGGCTACGACGTCGAGATCGTTTCGCCGGAGGACGCCGGCGCCGGGAAGCGGGAGGTCATCCGAAACGCCGGCGCCCAGCTGACGACCGTGCCAGCCGAGGCCCCCTACGACGCCATCATCGAGGCGGTCGAACGCACGGCCACGGAGAACGACTACTACTGGCCAAACCAGTACGCGAACCCCGACAACCCCGGCATCCACGAGGCGACGACCGGCGCGGAGATCCGCGAGCAGGCGCCGGAGCCGACTCACTACGTCACCGGTGCCGGCACGGGAGGCACGATCACCGGCGTCGCGCGCGCCCTCGACGACGAAGTCACCATCGTCGGCTTCGAGCCGGCCAGCGACCCCAGCGAAATCGAGGGCACGAGATACCTGCGCACGGGCACCCACCCCTACCAGGACGCCTACGAGCAGTTCCGTGTCGACGAGAAGCGCTACCTGACGACGGACACCGCGATGAAGGGGGCCCGCTGGCTCCGCACGCGCTACGAGGACCGTGAGATCGGCATTCGCGACACCGGGCAGTGGGACCGCGACCAGGTCCGGGAGGGGCTCCGCGTCGACGGCGAGTTCGTCGTCGGCCCGTCGACGGGCGCGAACGTCGCGCTCGTGCGAGAGCTGGCGACGGAGGGATTCCTCGACGGCGACGACATCGTCGTGACGACGCTCTGTGACCGCGGTGATCGATACCCAGAGGGGCTTTGGTCGGATCTGTGATTTGACTTCGATTCGTGTAGTCCAGGTCCGGAGTTTTCGGTATCGTCGCCAGCGACACCACACACCACGCCCAGAAAGCCCCAGCCGCTGAGGCGGTCGCTTTCCGCGTGGTTTGTTCAGTTGTCGTCGTGGTCGACACCACTCAGCATACCCAGAAAGCCCCAGCCGCTGAGCGCTCGCGCTGCTCGCTGCGCTCCTCACCCGGCTCACTCGCTCCCTCCGGTCGCTCGC
>JBDGPU010000092.1:0-12344 GCA_042219525.1 Halopenitus sp. | reverse complement strand
CGCTCAGCGGCTGCCCCTTTCAGTCCCGCCCAGGAGTGGTGGCTGAGGCGTCGCTCGTGGCGGTTGGGTGGCTGTCGACGCTCGCCGGCTGTCCGGCGTGTGGTGTGGCTGCGGTTGCGGTGCTGTCGCGTTGCAGTCGCTGTTGCGGTCCTGGCGGACTGAAAGGGCGACGGCCGCTCTCGTGAGCGCAGCGAACGAGACCATGGAAGTCGCAGCCCGGACCCGTCCGTCGGGCCGTGCGGAGAGACGCAACGGAACGCCCGGAACGTCTTCCAGTGGTCGCGCCGCAGGGAAGTCGCTGAGCCGACCCCTATCCGCGGCGGGCTGTGCGGAGAGGCGCGGATATGTCGCTCAGCGACCGCGAGCGGCCGAGGGCTTTCTGGGCGTTTGCGGTGCTGTTGAGTGCAGCAGTGTCTGCACCTTTAAGGATAGTTTAAAAGTGAGAGCGGTCTATGGTTTTCGAGGAGTTTGCGGTGTTGTCAAGCGCAGCAGCGTCTGCACCTTTATACACGGTATATAAATAAAAGCAGCCAAGACCTATCGAGGAGTCTACGTTACTCAAACCAACACATAGCGAACAGCCGAGTGATATCTGGTTGATCTCACCATGCACATCCACGTCACGCTCTTTAAGTACAGTTTATAAGCAAGAGAAACTCTCCAAAGGTCAACGTCGCGGTCGAGCGCCGCAGCGCCGATTAGCTACAAACTTGAATCGGACCAACCGGATGCGCTTATAAACCACGACACCTTATCGAAGGGCGTGCGAAACGTAACGGATCGGACGCGGAATCCCTTCGGAATGACGCCGCCCTGTAGCGCGTACGTTCCCGGATTCGGCGACGCGAACGCGGATTTCCACGTCGTCGGGGACCACCCGGGCGTCCACGGCGGCCTCGACGATGCGGTCCCGTTCGCCGGCGAGCCGTGGTCCGCGGCCTTCTTCGACTCGCTCGTTCGTGGCGGCCTCCTTCGAAGTGCAGCGACGACCGACGACCTCGCCGCCGACGAGATCGACGACGAGATCGACGACGAGACCGAGAACGGCGAGCAAGCACTCGCGAGCGACGGCGAGGGGGTGACCGAACGGACCGGCGAGTATCCGGTTACCGTCGACCGCACCTTCCTCTCGTATCTCCATATGTGCCTCCCGGAGGGCGAGCCGACCGCGGACGACTACGCGAACATGGACCGCTTCTTCGACGCGGAGCTCCGCGCGATCGCGGCTCACGTCCTCCTGCCCGTCGGCGCGCGGGCGACCGAGCACGTCCTCGAACAGTACACGGCCCGCGCCCGCGACACCGAGATCGACATGGCGGCGCTCCACGGACAGGAGATCCGGGGCTCGGGCTGGCTCGTAATCCCCATCCGCGATCCGAGCGAGTGGGGGGCCGGCGACGCCGACCGGCTCGTCGAGTCGCTGCAGGAACTCCAGCGGACCGACTACCACCGCGAGGCGGACCTCGGGCGATTCCTCCCCGGCGACGATCCGTATCTGGTCCGGTAGCCGGAACCGACAGAAACTACTCCTTTTCCGAGTACCCCGAGTCCTCAGCCGCGCAGGTAGCGCCCGACGTCGACGAGGAACCAGAGCGCGGCGAGCAGTGGCACCACGACCAGCCCGACCAGGTCCGCGGCGAGCGGCGCCCCCATAGCCGTCCGCGCGACGGCCCAGACGAGCGGGACCACGACGCCCGCACCGTAGAGGTACGCCGTCCCCTGGCCGAACCTGACGACCGAGACCGTGACCGTCAGCGGGAGCGCGACCAATCCGACCGGCACGAGCAGCGCGATGGTCGCCTTGCCGGCTGTCGCCGCCTCGATCGCCGCGAGCGTGATGGCCACCGGGTCCGCCAGCGGCGACGGTGCGGTGAGCGCCCCAATCGGATCTGCTTGCAACGCCGCAATCGCCGTCGTGACGCCATCGCCGGCGACGGTTGCGAACGCGCCAAGTCCCGCGAGGTAGAGGAACAGCGCGATGATAGCCGCGATCCAGCCCCGACGGAGACCGACTCGGCGCGGACTCGGCGACCGGGATGCCGTCCGGCCAGTCGACTGCCGCGTTCCGGTCCGAGTCGACGCGGTCGCCCCGCTGGCGCTCGTCGTACTCGTGGAGGCCGTCGATCCGGTTCCGGTCCCAGTGCGGGACGACCTCGACGACGCTGAGCCCGATCCCGAGCCGGTGCTCGACGAACTGGTCCTCGAGGTGTTCGTTGTAGCATCCGCGGAGGATCCACTGGACGCGTCGGTACCGGAACCCGGACTCGACGTTCGCGAGCCGCCGCCAGTGGCCCCCGAACGAGTCCGGTTAGTCGCAGTCCCGGTGCCGCCGGTTCCACGCCCGTAGTCTGGCGAATCACGGGAGGATTTGGAGCCTGAACCGGTGCCAATAGTATCCCCGGCTCCGCTCTCGTCCTCGTCGATCGAATCGCCCTCTTCGTTCTGGCCCGGGCGGGTCATCGTCGGGAGCCCGTCGAGATGCTGGGCGACGTAGTCGCGGTGGCCGAGACGGTCGTATCTGGCGCGCTCCTTCGAGTTGGTCAGCACGTCGCGCGCCTTGTTCAGCGTCGCGAACTGGTCGGTGGCCCGCGGGTCCTCGTTGACGTCCGGATGGTAGCGCGTCGCCTTGTCGCGGTAGGCGCGCTTGATCTCGTCCTCGGAGGCGTCCTCGTCGACCTCCAGCAGGTCGTAGAAATCCGCGGGCATTCCCGCGTCGCTTGCCGCTCGGGACGTTAATAGGTACCGCCATCCGACGGCAGGCCGACGCGGACTCGAGAGAACGGCGTTACCAGCAACCGTCGCCAGCGACGGTTCAGCTGTTGCCTGCAACCACTCAGACGTCGCCAGCGACGAGCGCGTCGACGTATTGCCCGACGTGGTCGTCCATTCGCCGCTTGAATCCCGCCTGCCTGGCGAGCCGGTCGAGCTCGCGGGAGACGTAGGTGCCGTACTGCACGGCCTTCTTGTCGGCAGTCCGGACCGACTCGGGAACGTCGCCCTCGGCCGCCCGACGGAGGGCGATCTTCCGTTCCCCGGGCGTGGCGAGCAGCCCCTCGGGGAGCCGCAATGCGGCGTCGACGACGGCGTCGGACAGCAGCGGCGTCACGGGCTCGACGCCCGCCGCCCGGAGCGCGAGCACGTCGCGTTCGAGCTGGTCGGGGAGCGTCCGGATCGTCTCCGTGCGCGCGCCGCGGACCGTCTCGGCCGCGACCCGGTCGTCGTCCTCGGGCTCGACGACCTTGCTGTAACCGCCGAACAGCTCGTCGGCACCCTGACCGAGCGCCAGCCGGTCGTAGCCGTCGGCAGCGACGGCCTCGGCCGTCAGGTAGAGCGGGAGGGCGATGTTGAGGTCCATCGGGTTTCGACGGCCCGTCGCCGCGACGAGTTCCGGGACGGCGCGCCGGAGGTCGTCGTGCGTAATCTCGACGACTCGCAGGTCGCGGTCCATCTCGGCGGCGGCGTTGCGGGCGGCGGCCACGTCGTGACAGCCCTCGAAGCCGGCGACGTAACAGGGGGCGTCGGGAACGCCGGCCGCGACGACAGCGGAGTCGACGCCGCCGGAGAACGCGACTGCGAGGTTGTCGGAGTTGACTGCGGTCGTCGCCTCGGTCAGCGCCGCCTCGACGGCCGCCATCGCGTCGGTGGGTTCCGCAGCGGGCGGATCCGGCAGCGCCAGCGCCTGCTGCCGACCGGTCGCCGTTAGAACTGCCCCCGCGGGCACCGATTCAGGGTCGTCGAGGGACGTCGGGTCGAAGCTCCACGCCTCGTTTTTCTCGGTCGCGGACCCGGGGACTGAAAGCGAGTCGACGTGGCCGGCCTCGACGAACAGCGGCTCGCGGCCGAGAACGTCCCTGACCAGGCCCGGGCCGTCGTCCGCGTTCGGCGGATCCTGGAGGCGTCCGGCAAACCCGTCGCTTCCGGAGAGCGGTGTTGCAGTGGCCAGTGCCTCGCGGACGGATTCGGGTGACGCGCCGCGGAGGAGCGTCATCGAAGCTCCCGGAGCTTCCGGACGACGCGTCGCTTCGCGCCGCCGGCCGCCTGGCGGAAGGAGACGTGCCAGGGCGTGCGGCTGCCGAGGACGCTCGTTTCGCCGGCCGCGATGGCGTCGAGAATGGCTTCGGCCGAGCGCTCCGCGGTGTCGACTTCGGTGACAGCCTGTCCGACCATTTCGGAGATGTGGGCGTCGCTGCCGGCGGTCATCGGCACCTCGTGGGACACCGCGAAGCGCTCGGCCTGGCGGTTCGACCGCCCCGTCAGGAGACGGGAGTTGTACACCTCGATGGCGTCGGCGCTGGCGAGTGCCGCGTCGGAGATGTGCGCAGCGACGCCGTGGCGCGATTTCTGGAAGGGATGGGGAACGACGGCGATCCCGCCCTGTTCGTGGATGCGATCGAGGGTTTCCGTGAACGGCAGGCCGGAGGGAATGAGCTCGTCGATGCCGAACGCGAGGACGTGGCCCGCGGCGCTCGTGACCTCCATGCCGACGATGCCGACGAGGCCGTAGTCCGCGGCCTTCTCGGCGGCCTCGAGGCTCGCGTCGATCTCGTCGTGGTCGGTGACGGCGATCGCGTCGAGGTCGATGGCCTGGGCCTGCGCTAGCAGCATGTCGACCGGGTCACGGCCGTCGTGCGAGAGCTCGGAATGCGTATGCAGCTCGACCGATAGCACACGCGCTGTTATGGCTGGGGCTTTCAAATAGGTATCGAGGCGGATTCCCCGCCCCACCGTGGGCGGGGTGGAAGCCGACACCCACAGCAACAAAGAACCAACTATTAAGTACCTTATCTATCTATTGAAGTTCGTGGCGGACGACTACCTGAGACGCACTGCAATCACCCGCCTCATCCTCACCGACGAGCAACAGCAGTTGCTCGACGCCACCATCCAAGAGTGGCAAGACGCCTGTAACATCAGTAGCCGTATCGGATGGAGTGCAGGGGAAACGCGGAAAACCCACCTCCAAGACCTCGCCTACGACGACGTGTTGGAGGAGACTCGTCTCGGAAGTCAACACGCGATTCTCGCCACCCACCAAGCCGCAGCCGCGATCTCTGGTGTCCAAGAAATCGAGGGCTTAGATGAGGAGTACAAAACCTCTCGTCCGGGATTCACCGCTGAGACAGTGAAATACGATACTCGGACGATGACGCTATTCGACGACGGTACTGTCTCCCTCTCGACGGTTGAAGATCGTATTCGGTGCGATCTTGCGCTCCCGGATGAGGAAGACGGCTACCAACACCAGTACCTCAACGACGAAGACAGGGAACTCACCGAGTCCACGCTTTCTCGGCGTGCGGGCGATTACTACCTTCACCTTGGGTTCCGGAAACCGAAGCCCGAGAAACAGGTCGAAATACAGGATGACGACGAGGACAGGACAGTTCTCGGCGTTGACCTCGGCATCGTCAACATCGTCACCACCAGCACGGCATACTTCGCGTCCGGAAGAGAACTCCGTCATCGTCACCGGGAGTTCGAGCGGATTCGTGGCAATCTTCAACAGACCGGCACGCAATCTGCACACCGCACCATCCAGCAGATGGGCGGTCGTGAATCCCGGTACGTCCGGGACGTTCTGCACCGCGTTGCTAACGGCATCCTTGAGGAAGCTCTCGAACACAACTGTGAGTATATCGCGTTCGAGAACCTGAAACACATCAGAAAACGTGCGCCGCCGGTGAAGGAGTTCCACCAGTGGGCGCACCGTCAACTCGTCGATCTCGTGGAGTATAAGGCAGGCGCAGAAGGAATCTGTGTCGAGTATGTGTCACCGGAGAACACGAGTCGTCGATGTCCGGAGTGCGGGCATACGAGCAAGGGGAACCGTGTCATGCAGTCGGAGTTCGAGTGTGGGTCGTGTGGCGCGACGGGGAACGCGGATTACGTTGCGGCGAAGAACGTTGGGTGGCGGTACGTCCGTCGCGGGCTACAGTCCTCGCGGCGGACGGGCGACAGTCAACTCGCCCTGAAGTCAGGAACCGTGACGCCGAACCGGGGATTCGTCCCGTCCGGCTAACTGTCGGTCGAGGCCGAGTTCACTGACAAGCCCCGCACCACCGTGCGCGGGGCTGTTGACAAGCGGTGCGGTCCGGGGGCTGTTTCGCGGACCAACCGGCGCTCGCCGCCGGTTGACTCACCTCACAGCCGATCCCCGCGGCTGTATGCCAGGTCGCACGAAGGAGACGCCCGCCCGCGAGAACGTGGGGTTCGACTCCGCGCTCGCGTACGCGCTGAGTCCGGACATGCGCCGATTGATCATCGTGTTCCTCGCCGGCTGGTTCCTGTCACCGATCGGGTTCACCCTCTTCGTGGACCCGGTGTTCCTGACACACCGGATCGAACTCCCACGGGTGCTCGTAACGGTCGCGGGACTGGGCGTGCTCGTCGTCGCCGGCGCCCTCCTGTTCGGTGGCCTCGTCGGAGCCCTCTTCAAGACCATCACCGACGCCAACGTGCTGGCGGCCGAAGCGTAGGCCGTAGACTGGGACCCGACGACCAGCGATCCGTAGTTCGGGATGCGCGCTGGCCAACCGATTCGATCCGCGAACGTGAACATAGAAAAGCATTAGAGTGGCGGAAGTGACCACACAAGTGAATGAGCCTGCCCGAATCGGATCGCGAGCTCGTGACCGCGGAGCTCGACCGGGAGCCGACGCCGGCGGAGGCGGCGCTGTTCGAGAACCTCTGGAGCGAGCACTGCGCGTACCGCTCCTCGCGCCCCCTGCTCGGCGCGTTCGAGAGCGAGGGCGACCAGGTCGTCGTTGGCCCCGGCGACGACGCGGCCGTCCTCGCCCTGCCCGAGCCCGACGCCGCCGACGAGCCCCCGGCCGAACGCGACGCCGACGACTACGGCGACACCTACGTCACGTTCGGCGTCGAGAGCCACAACCACCCCTCCTACGTCGACCCCTTCGACGGCGCCGCGACGGGCGTCGGCGGCATCGTCCGCGACACGCTGTCGATGGGCGCGTACCCCATCGCGCTGCTCGACTCGCTCTACTTCGGCGACTTCGACCGCGAGCACTCCCGCTACCTCTTCGAGGGCGTGGTCGAGGGCATCTCCCACTACGGAAACTGCATCGGCGTCCCGACCGTCGGCGGCAGCGTCGCGTTCCACGACGGCTACGAGGGCAATCCCCTCGTCAACGTCGCCTGCGTCGGCCTGACGAACGACGAGCGGCTAGTCACGGCGACCGCGAAGGAGCCGGGCAACAAGCTCGTCCTCGTCGGCAACGCGACCGGCCGCGACGGCCTCGGCGGCGCCTCCTTCGCCTCCGAGGACCTCGCCGAGGACGCCGAGACCGAGGACCGTCCGGCGGTCCAGGTCGGCGACCCCTACTCGGAGAAACTCCTCATCGAGTGCAACGAGGCCCTGGTCGACGAGGACCTCGTCCTCGCGGCGCGTGACCTGGGCGCGGCCGGCCTCGGGGGCGCCTCCTCGGAACTCGTCGCGAAGGGTGACCTCGGCGCGGACATCGAGCTGGAGCGCGTCCACCAGCGCGAGCCGAACATGAACGCGCTGGAGATCCTCCTCGCCGAATCCCAGGAACGGATGGTGTACGAGGTCGCGCCGGAAAACGTCGACCGCGTCGCCGAGCTCGCCGACCGCTTCGACCTCGGCTGCTCGGTCATCGGCGAGGTGACCGAGGGCAACTACACCTGCACGTTCGAGGGCGAGACGGTCGTCGACGTCGACGCCGAGTACCTCGCTGAGGGCGCGCCGATGAACGACCTCGCGAGCGAGGAACCAGTCCAGCCCGAGCGCGACCTCCCCGACGTCGACCTCGACGAGGCGTTCGAAGCGGTCGTCTCGAGTCCGAGCACGGCGAGCAAGCGCTGGGTATACCGCCAGTACGACCACGAGGTCGGCACGCGGACCGCCCGCAAGCCCGGCGACGACGCGGCGATTATGGCCGTACGCGAGGCGGGCGCTACACCAACCGAGAGCGACGACCCGGACGCCGGCGTCGGTCTCGCGCTCTCGTCCGGCGCGGTGCCGAACTGGACGGCCGCCGCACCCTACGACGGGGCTCGCGCGGTCGCGCTGGAGAACGCCACGAACCTGGCCGCGAAGGGCGCGGTCCCGCTCGCCGCAGTTGACTGCCTCAACGGCGGGAACCCGGAGAAGGCGGACGTCTACGGTGGCTTCAAAGGCATCGTCGACGGGCTCGCGGAGATGTGCGCCGACCTCGACACGCCGGTCGTCGGCGGCAACGTCTCGCTGTACAACGACTCCGAAGTCGGCCCGATCGCGCCGACGCCGACGCTCGCGCTCATCGGCACGAAGCAGGGCTACGACGCCCCGCCCGCGGCGCTCGATGCCGACGCCGTGGACGAGTCGGAGCTACTCCTCGTCGGCGTCGGCGGCGGCGCCCTCGGCGGCTCGGAGTATCTCGAACAGGTCGGCGGCGCGGATCGGTTCCCCGAACTCCCCGACGACCCCGCCGACCTCGTCTCGACGCTCGCGGAGATCGCCCGTCACGACGCGACCCTCGCAACCCACGACGTCAGCGACGGCGGACTGGCGGTCGCGCTCGCTGAGCTGATTACCGCGGACGTCGGCGTCGACGTCGACCTCCCGGACCGGGTGGCGGCGTTCGACGAGACGCCCGGCCGGCTCCTCGTGCAGACGACCCAGCCCGAAGCCGTGGCCGAACTCGCTGGCAACCTGCCGGTGTTCCGGCTCGGTGACCTGACGACCGACGGCTCGCTCGACCTCACCGTTGGCGGCGACGCCGTCTCGGTCTCGGCTGCCGAAGTGCAGACGCTCCGCGGTGTCATCGAGCGCGAACTCGCCTGAACGACCAATAACTCGCCTGAAGCGGCGCGGCGCGAGGCGAAAAAAGTGGGCGAGCGTGCGATGTCGGGCACGTCGGTCCAGATGGCGATGGGTTCACACCGCAGGTCCGGCGTCCCAGACCACTCTCCGGGGGATTGCACCGATCCCGTGGTATAACGGATCAGTGCGTTGTGATCTTCCGAGTAACGGATAAAATTTCTAATGGCCGAGCTGAGAGCGGTCGCTGTTTCCGTCTAACTGTACTGCGAAGCGACTGTCGGCCTCGGGTATAGCTGTCGCCAGCGACGGGAATCCGGGAGAGAACAGCGGTCGCGTTCGGCGTCAGTCGGCGAGGGCTTCCGGTTCCGCGAACTCGACCGTCGTGCCCTTGTAGCGGCAGTCCTCGAGCGCGTGTTTGGCGGCGATACCGGCCTCGTGGGCGTTCGGGCCGCGGCCGACGCCGACCTTGAGGTCGACGCCCGCGTCCTCGTGGACGTGGTCGATGGCGGCCTGGTAGTCGGCCTGCGTCAGGTCCGGGCAGACCGAGATGATGTTGTCGCCGCCGACGAAGAACGAGAGGGCGCCGTGTTCCTCGCGCATGTAGCGCATGAGGGAGGCGTACCCCTGCTCGATCTGGATGAAGGAGTCGAACTCGTTGAGCTGGTCCGTGTACTTGCCCGTCGCGTCGTTGACGTCGAAGTGTGCGATGGCGAGGTCGTTGCGTTCCGTCTCCGAGAGGTATTCGCCGGCGAGGACCTCCGTTCGCGACTGGTCCTGCGCGCTGCCGGCCTCCTGCACTCGCTCCGTCGCCTGCTCTAAGGCCGCTATCGGCGAATCGGACACGTCGACCCCGAGGCTGATCGTGACCGGGTAGCGGTTCCGGATCGATTCCTGGAGTTTGGCGTGGGCGTCGTGATCGAGACCGTTTGTCACCGCGACCATGTTGTCGAACCGGGTGAAGAAGACATAGGCATCGCGGGAGCCGACGAACTGCGCGAGGTCGGCAAAGAGCCGTGACTGGAGCGTCTGTAGATCCATCTCTCGGCGCGGCTCCGGCGTCACCGTCCAGGGACCGTAGTTGTCGATCTGGACGAGTGTCAACTGGGTGGTGGTCACTGTGTCAGCGTTTGGAACTGGGATCGTTTTACCCTTCCGTTATCACCCACGTGTGACCGATAACGAATCTGGAAAGCATTGCCGGCGTCCGTGACCCACTGAGTTGTCACCCGGATCCAGTGCCGGTGAGATCGGCCATGGCTGTTGACTCGATACATAATCGTTTGGGTGGAATGGTACCAGTTACCAAAGACTTATTTGAGCACGTCGAAACATTACCCATATGGATGGGTTCGACTTCCCCTACGTCTGGCGGAGCTCCCCGGAGCGTGAGGAGGCCGGTGACTTCGCGACCGACGAGGAGGACGAGGTCGTCGTCGTCGAAGGCCGGGTGTCGACGCCCGGCAGCCAGCGACGCTAACTGACCGGACCCGCGGAATCCAAAAGATCGGTCCCAGAGGTTCCTGTACCGTCTCCTTTCGTGGTTAGCCTGGGGTCGGTCCAGGACGACGTCCGTCGGTGCTCCGCATGAACCAGAGCCGGGGCTATCCACGTTGAGTCAAAAATCTGGATTCGAGGGTGCCGCTGGTCCGCGCCGAGTACTGTTAGAACGCGCCGCCGCGGACGGAGACGTCGGCCTCGAGTTCGTCGCGCAACGCGGCGTGAACATGGCAGATGCCCTCCGCACGTCCGACGATCTCGTCGAACGTGTCGTCGTCGTGGTCGGCTTCGACGTGGAGGTCGAAGTCGATCGACGCGAGGTCGTCATCGTCGTCGAGTTCCGCTGAGGCGTCGATCTGGAGCTTACCGAGATCCTCCTCACCGCGCTGCTGGGCGCCGACGCGGAACGCCGGGATGAAACAGGAGGCATACGTTGCCACCAGCGACGCGTTCGGGTTCGGCCCAGTTTCTTCGGCGGCGTCGATCTGGAGGTCGAAGTCGCCGACCTGACTCGTACACGCGTACCCTTCCTCGCTGACGGTGGTGGTTTCGATATCGGACATGACGACTGGATGGTTGGTCGCCGACCGCCTAAAGGTTGCTATGCGACGGGAAGTCAGCAGAAAACCAGGTCGGATCTGTGCTCGGGCCCCGACCGCCTGCATCCAATCGCGACGGCGCCAGTGGCGTCACTGGCGACGGCAACGACGCCGACGAGAGCGACGCCGGCAACAGCGACGCCGACGACAGCAGCGACGCCGGCGACCTACAGCGTGAACGTTTCGTCGCCGTCGAGCACGACGGGGTCCGCGATCGACGCGCTGGCTTCGACTTCGCGCTCGAAGTCCTCGGTCTCGATCTCGATCGGCGGGAAGGTGTCGTAGTGCATCGGGAACACCGTCTCCACGTCGAGCCAGTCCGCAGCGACCGCGGCCTGGGTCGGCCCCATGGTGAAGTGATCACCGACCGGGAGCGCCGCCACGTCCGGTTCGAGGTACGGTCCGATGACCTCGCGCATCTCCACCATCAGGCTCGTGTCGCCGGCGTGGTAGAACGTGTTCGTCTCGACGTCGAGCTCGTGGGTCGGACGCCCGTCCGAGATGACGAAGCCGGCCGGCATCCCGGCGGAGGTGCCGTAGCCCGTCTCGATGCCGTTCGAGTGGTCCGCGCGGACCATCGTCACGAAGGCGTCGCCGACCTCGACGGTCCCGCCAAGGTTCATCCCCATGCCACCGACGGCGTCCTCGAAGTCGTGGGTATCCGTCATGTAGCCGACCAGCTCGGGCGTCGCGATCAGCGTCGCGTCCTCGTAGTGGTTCGCGTCGCCGATGTGGTCCGCGTGGCCGTGCGTGAGCAGGACGTAGTCCGGATCGAGCTCCTCGGGGTCCGTGTCAGTTTTCGGATTGTCGAAGAACGGGTCGATCAGCAGGTCCGTGTCGCCAACCGTTACGTGCCACGTGGAGTGACCGTGCCAAGTGAGTTCCATATGTCGATCGGTAGTTGGGGGTGATTCGTTATAAAAGTCGACGACGACGGAGGCCGGTCGTGATTAGTAACGAGCGTAGATTCTTCGTCGCCAGCGACACCACCGAGTGTGGAATGAAACGGTCAGGCGATGAGCCGGTCGCTTACTGCGTGGTTTGGTTGGTTGTCGTCGCCGGCGACACCACTCGGCACCCCCAGAAAGCCCCAGCCGCTGACCGGTCGCTTTCTGCGTGGTTTGGTTGGTTGTCGTCGCCGCCGACACCACTCGGCACCCCCAGAAAGCCCCAGCCGCTGAGCGGTCGCTTACTGCGTGGTTTGGTTGGTTGTCGTCGCCGCCGACACCACTCGGCACCCCCAGAAAGCCCCAGCCGCTGAGCGGTCGCTTACTGCGTGGTTTGGTTGGTTGTCGTCGCCGTCGACACCACTCGGCACCCCCAGAAAGCCCCAGCCGCTGAGCGGTCGCGCTGCTCGCTGCGCTCCTCACCCGGCTCGCTCACTCCGTTCGCTCGCCGGGTTGTGGTGCTAGCATCGCAGGGCGTCCCGCTCAGCGGCTGCCCCTTTCAGTCCCACCCCGGAGTGG
>JBDGPU010000157.1:0-12431 GCA_042219525.1 Halopenitus sp. | reverse complement strand
GGCAGGTTGCTCGTCGGCGGGTGGTTTTTTTTCGTGGCGAGCGCCAGCGGTCGCGAGAGTACGTGATCGTTCTTGCGGGAGCGACAGCCACGGCGGAGTTCGTTCGTGCAAGGTGAGCGCCAGCAGCGACGCGCGTGTCACTGCCCGTGCAGGCAACCTGGTGAGCGTGATCGCTGGCGACGGCGACCCAGCTGGGATACGCTCGTGATCGCCGGCGCTGGTGGTCGGGCCACCAGGAACGCGCGCTCGACGACGCCGAGTGGCGACGCCGTTGCAGGCGACGGTTCCGACTCCGGCGAATCGCTAATCTCGAGTGTCTTCCGCCCGGTGTCGGTCAGCATGTACGGGTCGGCTATCACGCCGGCGTCCGTCGATAGCGACACGGCGGACCGCTAGGCTTAAACGCGAGACTGGAATACTACAGCATGCGCGCCAAGGTGGCAGAGTCTGGTTACGCAGCGGCCTGCAGAGCCGCCCCACGCCGGTTCAAATCCGGCCCTTGGCTTGGTTCATTTTCATCCCGTTCCACCAGTGAGTGGGGTTCATTTGAGAGAAAGCGCCGATCAGCGGCGATGCTCACCAACCCCATCTCCGCAGCACTCGACGTGTTGGGACACGACTAGTGGTTCCACTCGACAAATTTTGGGGTCAGCACGGACACCGGCCACCTGAAGCTACTGCACGCGCCACGACCGAGCGGTTTCTCGATCCGGACGGTCGGTTTCCGTCACGGTCCTGGCTCAGTTCGACGATCGAGGGCCGGATGACTCGTCGCCGCCCTCCTCGGATTCGGCTGACGCGATACGGCCGGTAATCAGCGTGGCGACCTCGTCGAAGTTGCCGTACATCCGGATGGCGATCATGACCGTCGGGATGAGCGCCAGCACCAGGAACAACATGTCGTAGGTCCACGCGAGGCCGACGGTCGCGAGCGACGGCATGACCATCGGTGCGAGTCCGCTATGGGCCGTGACGACGGCCGCGAACAGCACGACGTGCTTGGCAATCGAGGCGATGTCCAGCACCACATGGCGGGGTCCAGCGAACGCCTGTACCACGAGGGGCTCGACCCTGAGTGCCACGAAGGTCAGGACGGCCACGATACAGAGAGTCACCACGGCGCCCAGCACCGCGCCGAAGGTCACTCCGGTCTCCGAGATGATCGTGTCGATGCCCGGGAGGTTCGTGAGGAGCGCCCACATGAGGAACAGGGCGCCGACCACCAGCAGCAGCTTCACGACCGGTTTGAGTGTTCGCTCCTCGACAGCGTCGCTCTTGATCAGCTGTGTTACTTTGCCTTGCATGGCATTGTTCTGGAGGGAAGACGACCACATAAACGGTGAACTACCTCCATCTGGATTCACCCGAGTTTAGCCGGGTTATCGCCCGACAGGAAGGTGTGTCCGGGAACGGAGGACCCTCAATCGCCTCCCAGCGCCGGAACTTCCCCTAGCACCTGTCGACAAACTGACGAGAACGGCCGTGGATCGGATCCGTCGTGGTTCGAGTCAGCCCGTGTCCGTCAGTTTTCACCCGACGATCTGTGCGACGTCGAGTTTCCGTGGCCGTTCGACTCGAGGGACCCGGTTCCGATACGGACGTTTCCCATCGGTACCGCTGTACTGAATTCAGCAACTGCCGGAATCCGTCTCCGAGGGGTATCATTCCGGCGTCGCGGGCTTGCCCCTTCCGTCGGACACCGGGCGCCGTACTTACACGTCACGTTGGGCGACCTCGTTCAGGTAGGCGTACGCGACGTACACGCTCGTAAGCAACGCGAACGTCAGCAGGAAATACAGGAACAACCACAGTAGCAGTCGCGACCCCGCAACTGGCTCGACGGACCGGATGGTGATAACGTCGAAGAGCACCGTCGTAACGACCAGGAGGGGGAGCGCCCCCGCGACGCGCTTTCGCGTGTGGTCCAGCACTGCCAGCATCGAGAAGGCCCTGCTGAAAGAAGCTTCCCCCCGCGATGTACTGGGTGGTCTCGGTAGGGTCGCCCATAGTGTCGGGTCCGCCCTCGAGTCGCCGCCGAGTACGACAGATGGGGCGACCCCACTGCGTGGCACCGCCCCTACCGTGGGGTTGGCAGCACGGACAGGGAAAGTAACCGTTAAACGCCGGGTGGCCCATGCTCGAAGCATGCAACGACGCGCTGTCGCCGTGTACGTCGCAGTCTTCCTCGTCGTCGGGGGTGCGGCGGGCACGCTGGTCGCGACTGCCGACACGCCGGAGGTCTCGTTCGAGGACCCAGAGTTCGAACTCTCCGCGGGCGAGACGTTCGAACACGCCGGACAGACGTACTCTGTCACCGAAGTCACTGAGAAGACCGAAAGCGGTGGCCACGGTGGTGCCTCGCACTTCATGGCGGGAACGATCACGTGGAACGTAACCACCCAGGCGTCGGCGTCCTGGTCGAACGGGAGCACGGTCACCTACGATGGCGAGGAGTGGACCGTCGTCATCGAGGGCGAGGACCCGAGCGAGGTGACGCTGCGGGAGCAGATTGACAGGACCGCGATCCTGCAGAACGACTCCAGCGCGGACAACGAGACCATCACGAGCGACGGGGAGGAGTACGTCGTCGTCCGTGACGAGAGCGGTAACAAGACGCTCGTTCCCGCCGACGAGTACTTCCCCGCGCCCGAGGAGCGGACGTTCGCGGAGGGAGATTCGATCGACTACGACGGTAACGACGCCACTATCGACAACGTGACGACGAGCGAGGCAGTTCTGGTCTGGGAAACGACCGAGAACAGGCAGGTCGAATTGCAGCAGGGTGATACCGTGACCTTCGACAACACGACCTACGTGGCCAACTTCCCGGACAAGAAGACCCTCGTTCTGTCGAGTGACCAGGAGGCGTATCAGGCGCAGCTGAACCAGATCGACAGGTTCCAGGAGTACGCGACGGGGCTCCGGCGCATCGCGGCCATCCTCACGATGGGCGCCCTGACCCTGATCGGTCTGGCCTTCGTCCCGAGCCGGTACTGACGACTCGCCGCCGCTCGCACGTTTCGCAGTTGCCCGGCGTCGTCGCCGTGCAGCCGTGTGATTCTCCTCGACAGCCTTGCGCCCCACCTCACCGACACACACATACGCCCGCCCGTTCACGAACGCGTATGCCAACGACAGCGGAGAAGATCAAGCAGCTCGCTCCCCACTGGGCGGTGATGTTCCTGGTGATGTTTCTCATCCTGTTCGTCGTCGAAGCGACGTACGGCGAACTCTCCTTCTGGCAGTCCGTGCTGCTCGTCGTGATCGTCGCCTTCGGGTACCCCTCGGTCGTTCGGTTCCTCGGCGTCGCGCCCGAGGTCTGGACGCCGGAGTGAGCGGCGTTCCGGGCTGGTCGGGGAGGTGACCGCCGTGGACTGGGTGTCGCGTCGCCGGCGCTGTCGACTCCGTCGATGGCCGTCGCTTGCGACTCCGTCGATGACCGTCAGGTGCGGCCGTGATACGGTCAGTACTCGCGACCACCGAGTCGTGCCCGCTCGTGGCGGGGACGCGGGCGCTGGTTCTCCGGTGACAGAACGGCGCTCTCGCCCTCTCACCACTTATAAAAATGTGTCGCCGGGCAGAGGTCAGTTTTCGGTGCGATCGGCGAAAATGCGGCGGCAAATTGGGCCGTCAGGACGGGTTCTTTATAAGTGAATTGCCGGCAAAACGATCGCTCCGGACGCTCGATCGACGTGGTTTTCGACCCGACGGTTTTTATCGGCGGCCCGCGGAGGGCGGGGTATGCTGGACACGCGTGGCGTGTTGGCGCTGCTGGTAATCGGGCTGATGATAGCGGCGCTCGTAGCCGGTCGTCGCGGGGAGGACGCGCTCGCAACGTGGCTGATGGCGGCGGGATTCGCGGTGGCGTCGGCGTGGGCTGGAATGGGTGTCGTTCTCACGCGACGCCAGGGACCGGAGGGGGTGTTGGGCCCGCAGATTTACCTCTCACTGCTCGCCATGGCGGTGGCGTTCACTGTCTACTTTGGCCTGCGCGCGAAGGAGGATGCCGGCCTTTCCGGCTCCTGGTGAGGGGGTCCTCCGGTTCTTCATTGTTATTCAGGGTATTTTTCTCTCCGAACAGGAGTGTATTAACGCTAATATGGGATCTCATCACAAGGTATAAGGTAGATCAATTGTAGCTGATTGCAAGGCATGTCAGAAGATGACACCACTGCCCACAGCAGCAAGCGCCGACCATTCCTCAAAGCGGGTGCGGGTGCGGTAGCCGTTTCCCTCGCCGGCTGTACTGGGGACGATAGTGGTACAACACCGACCGAAGAGGAGACCGTGGCTCCGGAGACGGAGTCGACGCCGGAGACGGTCGAAGAAAAGGAGAAGATCCCGACGGGCGGGAACTTCCGCTACGGCATGAGCAACGCGCCGGCCGGGCTGAACAACCTCGCGACGTCGTCCGCGTACTCCTACGTCGTCCTCGACGAGATCCACGAGAGCGGAACGTCGATCGACCCGGTTACGTTCGAAGTCCAGCCGAACGTGTTCACGGACTGGACGGTCAAGAACGTCGACAGCGGGAAGCCGGACGTCTACTTCAACGTCCGTGAGGGGCTCACGTTCAACGATGGCGAGAAGTTCGGCATCGAGGACGTCCTCTTCACGTACAACTTCCTGAAGGAGGCGAAGCCGGGTCGCTACGCAAACAACATCAAGCCCATCGAGAAGGTCGAGGAGGCCTCCAACGACTGGGACGTCCACATGGCGCTGTCCAAGCCCGTGGGAACGTACGACACGACCCAGCTCGGTATCCCGATGCTGCCGAAGCACCGGTGGAAGGACATCGAGCCGAAGAAGTTCTCCAAGTACAAGCCCTCGGAGAACCCCTACACGGTCGACGGCACCGAGTACATCGGCCCCGTCGGTCTCGGCCCGGGCCGCGTCACGCGGTACGAGCCGGATACGTCCGTCGAGGTCACCTACCGCGACGACCACACGCTGACTGACCTCCAGTGGCTCAAGGATCACGAGAACCTGCGCGCCGGCGGGCCGTTCATCGACACGCTGCGTGTCAACGTCTACGGCAGCTCCGAGGCACTCCAGCAGGCGTTCCTCAAGGAGGACGCCATCGACGCGATGTACGGCTCGATCCAGCCGTCGAACATCCCGAAGGTCGAGGACAAGAAGGGCGCCCGCATCGTCACCGGGTCCGACACGGGGTACGGTCACTACTCCTTCAACATGCGTCGGACGCCGCTCGACGACACGATCTTCCGTCAGATCATGGGCTTCCTGTTCGACCACGTCCGGTGGACCCAGCAGCTCAACCGCGGCACGGAACTCCGTGGCGCGTTCGTCATGCCGCCGGGCTACGAGGCCGTCCGGCCGGAAACCGCGGTCGAGGGTGCGAAGATCAACAAGCACCCGGCCACGAAGGCGTTCGACTTCCTGCAGGACAAGCCGGGGATTCCGAACTTCTCGGCCATCCGGAAGTACCTGGAGAACGGCGAAACCATCCACGGCGAGAAGGGGACCTACGCGGACGGTGCGCGCGAATACCCCGGCTCGCTGACGGGTGCGATGGCGGACGAGAAGAAGGCCCGCCACGACTACACCTTCGGCGAGGTCAAATCGCAGGTCCTCAAGGACGAGGCAGGCGTCAGCAAGGAGATCCGTGTGAACGGCAAGACGATCACGGAGATCCTCGGCCGACCGCTCGAGATGCTGATGTACCCGCCGCAGGACTCGCCGCTGACCGCCCAGATGGTCGAGAACTTCGTCGGCCAGCTCCGGTCGCTCGGCATCCCGGTCGACCGGAAGGTCATGACGTTCAACACGATGCTCGACACCGTGTACCGCAACGTCAACTTCGACATCTTCCCGATGGGCTGGACGAGCCTCTCGCCGTTCGCCGTCTCGACGCTCGACTCGCTGTTCACCAGCGACAACGCGCACGGGCCGGACTCGAAGAACGAGAACCTGCTCAACAACCCGATGGGCTACGGGCTCGACGGGCTTCCGGGTGCCGACGACCTGATCAAGGACGCCCTGTCGACGATGGACGCCGACGAGCGCAACGCGAAGGCGCGCGAGGCCGTCGAGAAGATCTACCTCGACTACCCGACCCAGGTCAACAGCCACTCCATCCCGCAGTGGCCGGTTAACGAAGCGAAGTGGACGGGCTACATCGAGGGCATCCCGAGCCCCGGTGACTCCTACGTCAGCTGGCAGTTCCAGAACGTTCACCTGAAGGAGTAACGGTCCGAACCCGCGGTTTTCGCCCTCTCACACCGTTTTCGGTTCCGCGAAACCAACGCTTAAGAGTTGGACTGACAATCTCTCACACATACACAGGCCCACATGACCAGAATTAGTTTACGATACCTCGCGTATCGATTAATCGTTTCGTACTTCGTGATCCTCGGGATCATGACGCTCGCGTTCCTTCTGTTGCGTCTGATGCCGGGCTCGTTCGCCGACGCGATGATCAGCCCGAAGATGCCGGAGGAGGCCCGGGACCGCATCCGGGAGCAGTACAACCTCGACGAGCCGCTCTGGCGGCAGTACATCTCCTTCATGGTCAACTACCAGACGGGTGAGTTCGGCTGGTCGCCGAGCAAGAACACCGAGGTCTGGTCGCTGATCAAGCGTCGCCTTCCGCGAACGATGGTGCTGTTCGGCGCCGCGTTCATCTTCGGCTACATCATCGGCCCGCTGGTCGGGATGTATCTCGGCTGGTGGCGCGGCACCAAGCGCGACAAGTCGATCTTCGCCGGCGGACTGGTCGCGTACTCCATGCCCGCGTTCTGGATCGCGTGGCTGCTCATCTGGCTGCTCAACTACCAGCTCGGCTGGTTCGAGAGCTCGTACATGATGACCCAGTACCCGTCGGACCACCCGTTCCTCGACCCGTTCAAGGAGAGCCAGTGGAACTGGTGGCGAGCCTCCCTCGACGTGCTCCATCGCATCACGTTGCCCCTCCTCAGTATCATCTCCGTCGGCTGGGTCGGGGCCATGCTCGTGATGCGGACCCAGATGAACACGGTCATCGACTCCGATTACGTCTACCTCGCCAAGGCGAAGGGACTCTCGGAGCGCACCGTGATGATCAAACACGCCGCCCGCAACGCGCTGATCCCGGTCGCCACGCAAGCGATCGTCGGGGTCGCGTTCATCGTCGACGGCGCCGTGATCATCGAGGTCGTCTTCTCGTACCCCGGCATGGGCGAACTGATACTGACGTCCGTCCTGCGGCGCGACTATCCGACAGCACAGGCCGTGTTCTTCGTCCTCGGCGTGCTCATCGTCGTCATGCGTCTCCTGACGGACATCGCGTACACCTATCTCGACCCCCGGATCAGCTTCGAGGGGGGTGAATAAGATGGCAACCGAACAACCGCAAACCCGCATCGAGAGCTACAAGGAGAAGTACGGGCCGAAGGTCGACCGCTACAAGCGCGTCTGGGGCCGGTTCGCCCAGCACCGCCTCGGCGTCATCGGCCTGTTCATCCTGTTGACGTACGTCCTCTGGGCCATCTTCCCGACCTGGTTCGCGCCGCATCCGGCCGGCTGGCAGGCGTACCTCGGCACGGAGCCGGGCCGAATGACGGTTAATCAGATCGAGTCGCTGCCGCACCCACCGGCGTTCGGCGACCCGTTCTTCGCCCCGCTCGGCACGACCGACCAGGGGGCCGGCGTGATGACCCAGCTCGTCTACTCCGCGAAGAACGCGATGTACATCGCGCTCGCCGCGGGGACGCTGTCGAGTCTGGTCGGCGTCCCGCTGGGGCTCATCTCCGGCTACTACGGCGACACCTGGATCGACGAGTCGATCCAGCGGCTCGCCGACATCACCTACGGGCTGCCGTTCCTGCCGCTGCTCATCGTCCTCGTGGCGATCCGCGGCGTCAGCACGACGAACATCATCCTCGGCATCGTCGTGAAGTCGTGGGTGAACAACTGCATCATCATCCGCGGCGAGACGCTCACGCTGAAGGAGCGCTCCTACGTCGAGTCGGCGAAGGTCGCGGGCGCGTCGGACACGCGCGTCATCTTCCGGCACATCCTCCCGAACGTGCTGCCGCTCACCTTCGTCTACCTCGCACAGGACGCCGCGGGCGCCATCCTCGCGGAGGCGTCGCTCGCGTACCTCGGGCTCTCCGACTTCACGGCGTACTCCTGGGGTATCATGCTCCAACAGATCCAGGGCCGCGGCTACGTGTTCGACGCCTGGTGGTGGCTGCTACCGCCCGGACTCGCGATCACCGCCATCGCGGCCGCGTTCTACTTCATCGGCTTCTCGATGGAGGACGTTGCGAACCCACAGCGATAACATATGGCTGAGAATCTACTCGAAATCGACGACCTCGACGTACGGTACCGCATGGACGGGCCGGACGTCCGCCCGGTCGACGACGTCTCGCTCGACGTCGACCACGGCGAGACGTTCGGCCTCGTCGGTGAGTCGGGCTGTGGCAAGACCACGCTCGCGAAATCGATCATCGACCTCCTCGACGAGAACGGGGAGGTCGAGAGCGGCGAGATCTGGTTCGACGGTGCCCCGCCCGACTGGTGTGACGACGACGGCGAACCACGCCAGGAGATCATCGACGACCCGCAGTACCCCGTCCGCGACGACGGGATGACGAACCTGGCGGCTCTCTCGAAGGAGACGATCCGCGACGTCCGCTGGCGGGACATCGCGATCATCCCCCAGAGTGCACTCAACGCGCTGAACCCGGTGTACAAGGTCGGTGACCAGATCGTCGAAGCCATCCTGCGTCACGAGCCCGAGACCTCGGAGGACGAGGCGTACGATCGCGCCGAGGAGCTCTTGGAGCGCGTCGGCATCGAGGCCGAGCGCGCGTACGACTACGCTCACGAGTTCTCCGGCGGGATGAAACAGCGGGCCGTCATCGCGATGTCGATGGCGTGTAACCCGGACCTGCTCATCGCCGACGAGCCGACGACGGCGCTCGACGTGATCATTCAGGACCGCGTGCTCGACGAGATCAGCAGCCTGCAGGAGGAGTTCGGCGTGGCGATGCTCATCGTGAGCCACGACATCTCCGTCATGGCCGAGACGTGTGACCGCATGGGCGTCATGTACGGCGGGAAGATGATGGAGGCCGGCTCCGCGACGGACATCTTCGAGGAGACGGCGAACCCGTACACCCTCGGCCTCCGCAACTCCTTCCCGACGATCGAGGAGAGCCAGGAGCGGCTCGTCTCGATCCCGGGCACGCCGCCGACGCTGCGTGACCCGGACGTGGGCTGTCGCTTCGTCGACCGCTGTCCGTTCGCCGTCGAGGAGTGTCGCGACGCGCATCCGCCGATGTACGACGTCGACCGCGCGATCGGCGAGGAGCCCGGCGAGACGCCACACGAATCGGCGTGCTACCGGCTCGACTCGCTCGCACAGATGCAGGAAGACGCCGCTAAGGAGGAAACATGGCTACAGCAGACGACGCACTAGTGGAAGTAGAGGGGCTGGAGAAGTACTTCGACGTCAGCAGTGGCGTCTTCGAACGGCTCTTCGGGACGGCGACGCCGCCGGTCCGCGCCGTCGACGACGTCTCCTTCTCCATCGAGAAGGGCGACGTCATGGGCATCGCCGGCGAGTCCGGCTGTGGGAAGACCACGCTCGGCAAGGTACTCGTGAAACTGTACGAGCCGACGGAGGGAACGATCCGCTTCGACGGCGAGGACGTCACGGAGATGACGCGCGAGGAGGAGACGGAGTTCCGCCAGCGCGTCCAGATGATCTTCCAGGACCCCTTCGAATCGCTCAACCCCCGGATGACGGTGTACGACGCCGTCTCGGAGCCGCTCCGGATCAACGACATGCTCGACTCCTACCAGGAGCGACGCGAGAAGGTCGTCGAGACGCTCAACGACGTTGGGCTCGCCCCGGGTGACGCCTACCTCGACTCCTTCCCGCAGGAGCTCTCCGGCGGCGAGCGCCAGCGCGTCGCCATCGCGCGCGCGATGGTCGTCGACCCCGAGTTCGTCGTCTGCGACGAGCCGGTGTCGATGCTGGACGTCTCCATCCGCGCGGGCGTTCTCAACCTGATGAAGGAGCTCCGCGACGACTACGGGCTCACCTACCTCTTCATCAGCCACGACCTCTCGCTCATCCGGTACATGTGCAACAAGACGGCGATCATGTACCTCGGCGACATGGTCGAGTACGGCCCGACCGACGAGGTAGTCGACGACCCGAAACACCCGTACAGCGAGGCGCTGTTCGACGCGGTCCCGGTCGCTGACCCGACACAGGAACGCAAGCGCGCGAACGTCACCGGCGACATCCCGAGCCCCCGGTATCCGCCGGAGGGCTGTAAGTTCCACACGAGGTGTGCGAACATCATCCCGCCGGAGTCGTGGGACGGGACCCAGGACGCGTTCCGCCGGGTCCACATGTTCAAGCGGCGCGTGCTGGACGGGTTGTCCGTCGAGGACCTCGATGTGGACCCCGAGGCGACGCCGGACGACCGCCTCGAGGACCAGATCCTCAGCCGCGGGCTCGCGCTGACCGGCCTCCCCGAGGAGTACGCGCTGGAGTCCGAACAGGACATGGCGGAGGGCCTCGGTGTCGACGTCTCCGAGTTCGATATCCCGCCCGCCGCCCAGGAGACGATCGACGAGGCGGCGTCGCACATCGTCGACGGCGACACTGACGCCGCCGCCGACGTCGTCCGCTCCGAGTTCGTCTCGATCTGTGAAACCGACCGGCCGGCGAACCGCGCGGCCAGCGAGTCGGTCCAGACCGCCTGCCACCTCTACGAGGAGGACGAGGAGACCCGGATAAGCGGATCCTCCCCGGCTGCTACGGCCGACGACTAACGATGGACAGGTCCCCGTCCCTCCGCACCCTCCTCGTTGCGGGCAGCTTCGCGGTCGTGTTCCTCGTGACGGTCGCCGTCGGCGTCTCCACGGTGACGGCGGTCGTGGCCCACGTCGAGGCGGCGGCCACGGTCACCCCACAGGCCGAGAGCGTCTCGCCGGCCGAGGAGCAGTCACAGCTCGCCGTCACCGTCCGCGTCGACAACCCGACCGACGCGCCGCTGACGGTCAGTAGCGCATGGATCCAGGTGTACCGGAACGGGAGCGTCGTCGCCAGCGACGCCGGCGTCGGGTTCGACGAGTTCAGCGTCCCGCCCGGCGAGAGCCGGACGGTGGTGTTGACCACCAGCATCGAGGCCAACGACCCCGAGCGCGTCCGCGAGGCCGCCCGCAACGGCGAACTCGTCGCGAAGGGCCGCTTCGAGGCGCGAGTCGTCGAACGCAGCGTCCAGCTCTCGATCGAGGGTGAGTCCGATGCGTAACAACACCCGCGGTCGTCGACGCCTCGTCGGCGACGTCTACGTGCGCCCGGCCGTGATGCGGTGGATCCGGGCAACGATCATCGGCGTCCTGACGGGGATCGTCGGCGGCCTCGGCACCTTCGTGTTCAGCAACACGGACGTCTCGCCGATCGCGGGCGACCCCAAGCTGGCGCTGATCCCCATCGTGCTCAGCGGCGTCTACGCGCACCTGTTCGCGGCCGACCTCCGCGAGAGCTTCACCGCGGCGGGGGTCGCGTTCCTGGTCGGTGCGGTCGTCTGCATCGGCGCCTGGGTCTGGCCGGTGTACGCCCTCGGCTACACCGGTGTCCTCGCGGAGCTCGTGGGTGCGCCCCGGCTCCGCAACGGCGTCGTTAACGTGATCACCATCTATCTGATGGTGTTCGGCGCGAGCTACCTGGCGACGCTCTCGCTGACGGCCGTTCGGGAGTAGCGGTCCGGGCGGAAGCGTTTTCTTTCCGTCCGCCCCAGTTCCGACGAATGCCGAACGACATCCCCACGGAGGAGAAAGACCAGAAGAAGCGCGGGATGTTCGCCAGTCGGAACGAGGATCCGACACTCCGGAGCTACCTCTCCTCGCTCCTGTACGTGCTCAGCGTGCCGACGCTCATCCTGCTCGCGTTCGTTGGCTACTGGCGCGGCCTCTACTCCTACGACGCCGTGATCCCGGTGTTTGGCGCGCTGCTCGTCGCGCTGCTCGTCGTGACCTTCGGACTGATGCACGTTTTGACAGGGCGTTAATTCGTTCGTGGATTGGTGACCGGTTTAGGGGGGTCTTCTCGTTAGGGTTGATCCCGGTGGCCACGCTCCGTGTGTGGTGTCCCACTGAGGGGTTGCTGCGCTCGACAGTTTAGCGAACCAGCAGAACGTCCTGGAACGGTCTTGGTTATCAATCTCATTTAAATGAGCAGCCGCTGCTGCACTCGACAGCACCGCAAACGCCCAGAAAGCCCTCGGCCGCTCGCGGTCGCTGTCCCGAAAATCGGAGATTTTCGGGCTCCGAGAAATCTTCGATTTCTCGCGAAGCAGGATATCTGCGCTCTCCGCACCGCCCGCGCAGATAGTGCCTGTCTCAGCGACTCCCCTTCGGCGCGACCGGCCATCGCCCTTTCAGTCCGCCAGGACAGCACCGCT
>JBDGPU010000027.1:0-12595 GCA_042219525.1 Halopenitus sp. | reverse complement strand
GGCGAGCGAACGCAGTGAGCGAGCCGGGTGAGGAGCGCAGCGAGCAGCGCGACCGGTCAGCGGCTGGGGCTTTCTGGGTATGCCGAGTGGTGTTCTTCACAACATTACTCGATTAACCGAAGAATAGCGCGACCGGTCAGCGGCTGGGGCTTTCTGGGCCTGCTGAGTGGTGTCGCTTACGACGACCACCTAACAGACTACGCAGAAAGCGACCGCTCAACACCTGAATCTGTGGACCTCCATCGACTGATGCCTTCAGCAACGACGGATCCCCAGTCTCCCGACCCCGAATCACGCCGTCAGTCTTCGAGGAACGACGAGATCTTTTCGCGAGCGGACTCCACCAGTTCCCCGACTTCCTCGGTCACGTCCTCAGTCTCCTGCACGTCCGCGAGCGCCGACTGATGCCGACGCAGCACCTCGGAGTCGGGTTCGGCCGACCGCGCCTCCTCGGAGACGCGGCGGGCGTGTTTCCTGAGCTTTTCCCTGGTCGGTCCGTGGACGACGTCGCTCGCTTCGCGAATATCGTCACCAGCGTCGGCGAGTACCGTGTGCTCCATGTCCGTCGGTTCGCGCGACGGCTGAATATGGATTGGGGCCGGCTGGCCGGTTGGACGGTGACGAGCGGAACGCCCCGAACGCCCCGAACGCGCCGCTCAAGTGTCTGCGCCGTCAAGGACTAGCAACGTGAGCGACGCCGACTCCCCGCTGTCCGAGGACCGACCCACGGCCGACCAGCCGCTACGGGTCGACGCGCCGTTCGACCCCGCCGGGGACCAGCCCCACGCCATCGAGCAACTGGTCGAGGGCTACGAGTCCGGCGCCGACAAGCAGACGCTGCTCGGCGTCACCGGCTCGGGGAAGACGAACACCGTCTCCTGGGTCGCCGAGGAGCTGGACCAGCCGACGCTCGTGTTAGCCCACAACAAGACGCTCGCGGCCCAGCTCTACGAGGAGTTCCGGGAGCTGTTCCCGGACAACGCCGTCGAGTACTTCGTTAGCTACTACGACTACTATCAGCCCGAGGCGTACGTCGAGCAGACGGACACGTTCATCGACAAGGAGATGTCGATCAACGAGGAGATCGACCGCCTGCGACACTCGGCGACGCGGTCGCTGCTGACCCGCGACGACGTCATCGTCGTCGCCTCCGTCTCCGCCATCTACGGGCTCGGTGACCCGGGCAACTACCGCGAGATGGCGATGGAGCTGCAGGTCGGCCAGGAGATCACCCGCGACGAGCTGCTCGCCCAGTTGGTCGACCTGAACTACGAGCGCAACGACGTGGACTTCACACAGGGCACGTTCCGCGTGCGCGGCGACACCATCGAGATCTACCCGATGTACGGCCGCTACGCGGTTCGGGTCGAGATGTGGGGCTCCGAGATCGACCGCATCCTGAAGGTGGACCCGATGCAGGGCGAGGTCCAGTCAACCGAGCCGGGGACGATGATCCACCCGGCGGAGCACTACTCGATTCCGGAGGAGAAGCTGGAGACCGCCATCGCCGAGATCGAGGCGCTGCGCGACGAGCGCGTGCAGTACTTCGAGCGCCAGGGCGACATGGTCGCCGCCCAGCGCATCGACGAGCGGACGACCTTCGACGTCGAGATGCTCCGGGAGGCCGGCTACTGCTCCGGCATCGAGAACTACTCCGTCCACATGGACGACCGGGACCAGGGCGACCCGCCGTACACGCTGCTCGATTACTTTCCGGACGACTTCCTCACCGTCATCGACGAGTCCCACCAGACGATCCCCCAGATCAAGGGGCAGTACGAGGGCGACAAGTCTCGGAAGGACTCGCTGGTCGAGAACGGCTTCCGGCTCCCGACCGCCTACGACAACCGCCCGCTGACGTTCGAGGAGTTCGAGGAGAAGACGGACCGGACGCTGTACGTCTCCGCGACGCCGAGCGAGTACGAGCGCGAGACGTCCGCGCAGGTGGTCGAGCAGATCGTCCGGCCGACCTACCTCGTCGACCCCGAGGTCGAGGTCGCGGACGCGACGGGGCAGGTCGACGACCTGCTGGAGCGCATCGACGAGCGCATCGAGCGCGACGAGCGCACGCTCGTCACGACGCTGACGAAGCGCATGGCCGAGGACCTCACCGAGTACCTCGAGGAGTCTGGCGTCGAGGTCGCGTACATGCACGACGAGACCGACACCCTCGAACGCCACGAGATCATCCGTGACCTCCGGCTCGGCAACATCGACGTGCTCGTCGGCATCAACCTCCTGCGTGAGGGACTCGACATCCCCGAGGTGAGCCTCGTCGCCATCCTCGACGCCGACCAGGAGGGTTTCCTGCGCTCGGAGACGACCCTCGTGCAGACGATGGGGCGGGCGGCCCGCAACGTCGAGGGCGAGGTCGTCCTCTACGCCGACGAGGTGACCGACTCGATGCAGGCCGCCATCGACGAGACGAACCGGCGCCGCACGATCCAGCGCGAGTTCAACGAGGAGCACGGCCACGAGCCGACGACCATCGACAAGCCGGTCGGCGAGACCAACCTCCCCGGCTCGAAGACGGACACCTCGGGCGTCTCCGTCGGCGACGTCGAGAGCGAGGACGGCGCACGCGAGCAGATCGAGCAGCTCGAGGACCGCATGGACGAGGCCGCCGCGAACCTCGAGTTCGAGCTCGCCGCCGACATTCGCGACCGCATCGCGGAACTCCGCCGTGCATTCGAGATCGACGACGGCGACGAGGGCGTGCCCGCGCCCGACCCCGAGCGGTAGCCAGCCATCCACTCGACCACTTACTTATAAGCGAGGCGGCGGATCCCGTCGCCGTCGTGGTATCGTTAAGTGTCCGACCAGATTACCGGCGTGTATGTTCGGACTTCGCCGTCGACTCCGCGGACTGCTGTTTCTCACTGTGGCCGCCGTCTGTCTGGCGGTGCCCCTCGCATTGCCCGTCCTCTTCGGGGTCACCCTCGTCCCGACTGTGCCCACGCTGTCCGCCCTCCCGACCCTCCTCGCGCTCGTGCCGCCGACGCTGGCTGGGGCGGGTGCGGTCCTCGCCGTCGCAGGCAGCGCCGCACTCCGCGACCGGCAGCCGGCAGCCCGGAGTGCCTTCGCGGCACCGGCGCTCGGCCTCCTCGTCGTCCTCGTGGCCGCACTCGGGGCCGTAGCGGCCGAGACCGCGACGGCGCGGGCGACAGTCGCGTGGTTACTCACGGTGCCGCCGGCCCTGCAGTTCGCCACCGGCAGCGTCGTGGCGGGCAGCGTGGTGGCGCCGGTGACGCTCGGCGCCGTCACCGACGACCTGCCCGCGTTGCTCGCGGGTGTGGTCGTGATCCTGGCTGTCGTCGCCGCCTCGCCGGCGCCGGCCTTCGCCGCGCTCGTCGCGCTCGGTGGCGCCGTCGCGGTCGCCTTCGCGTGGACCGTGGACGCCGACGGCTGGCACCCGTAGTTACCGGTCCGCGAACTCCACGTCGGGGTCGCCCTCGCCGTCGGCGTCGACGTCCTCGAACGTGACCTCCTCGCCGGTCGAGAGGTCCGAGTCCGCCTGATCAACGAGCTCCTCTAGCGAGGCGCTGATGTCCTCCAGTCCGAGCATCTGCTTCGTCTCCTCGTCGAAGTCGAGCGATTCGAGCCCCTCGCCGTCGCCGGCGACGTCGGATCCCGAGAGCTGCTTCCCGTAGCGCCCGACGAGGCTGGTGAGCTCCTGCGGCAGGACGAACGTCGTCGACTCGCCCTGGCCGATGGCGGTGAGGGTGTCCATCCCGCGCTCGATGATGGCGCGCTCGCCCATCGATTCGGCGGACTTCGCGCGAAGCACCGTCGCGATGGCGTCCCCCTGCGCCTCGAGGATCTGGCTCTGCTTCTCGCCCTGCGCGGTGATGATCGCCGCCGACTTCTCGCCCTCGGCGGACTCGACGGCGGAGCGCCGCTCGCCCTGCGCTTCGAGGATCATGGCGCGGCGGTGGCGCTCGGCGGAGGACTGCTGCTCCATGGCGTTTTGCACGTCGCGGGAGGGGCTCACCTCGCGCACCTCGACGGCCTCGACGCGGATCCCCCACTGGTCGGTGGCCTCGTCGAGCTCGTCGTGGATCCGCTCGTTGATCTCCTCGCGGCGCGCGAGGGTGTCGTCCAGCTCCATGTCGCCGAGGACGGCCCGGAGCGTCGTCTGCGCGAGGTTCGAGACGGCCCTTTCGTAGTCGTCGACCTCGAGGAACGCGCGCTTGGCGTCCATTACGCGGGCGTAGACGACGGCGTCGGCCGTGACCGGCGAGTTGTCGCGGGTGATCGCCTCCTGCTGGGGCACGTCGAGCGTGCGCGTCCGCATGTCGAAGGCGTACGTTCGGGAGACGAACGGCGGAATGAGGTGGACGCCCGGATCGAGGAGCGTCCGGTACTCGCCGAAGACGGTCAGCGCCTCCTTCTCGTAGGCCTCGACGATCTCGACCGCGCTCGCGACGGTGACGGCGGCGGCGACGAGCGCGAGGACGCCGAGGCCGAGGAGGAGGTTGCTGCTCAGGAGGGCGACGCCCACGAACACGGCCGCCGCGAGGGCGACGTACTGGACGAGCGTGTCGGGGACGGGACCTTCGGGGCCGCTCGAGACGAGTCCGGAGCCGCCCGTCGTGCTGGCCGAACTCCGTCCAAGCTGGCGGGCGATCCGGCGGAGGACGCTCATACGTGAAGGTAGGCCTCGCCCGTGTTAACTGTTCACCCAGGTCGCCAGCGACGGCATGGCTTAACCCGGGCCAGCACCAAGGCGGGATATGGCATCCGAGCCGTGTGCGGTCTGCGGAACGAAGGTTCGCATCGCCGGCGGTATCGGCGACCTGTGGAGCTTCGCGTTCGAGTCCACGCAGGGACTGACGCTGGAGCTCGTCGACGGCTCGGAGTTCTTCCTCTGTTTCGACTGCATGGAGCGGCTTCCCGGCGACACGGAGCCGACCGCCGACGACGTCGAGCACCTGCAGGCGCTCGCCGCCACGGAGGACCTGCCGCCCGTCGACGACGGGTAAACCTCCGGAACGTGTTCGGGGTAAGCTGCAGGGACGCGCGACGCCTACGTTACTCCGACATGTCGTTCCGCACGCACACGACCGGCGAGGTCGACGACGAGGACTTCGGCCGTCAGTTGGCCATCATCGGCCTGGTCTGGCTGTCGCTGTTCGTCGTCGCGACCTGGCTGCTGGTGACCTACGGCCACGTCGCCACCGACCTGCTGTTCTGAGAAGGTGGGTCGCTCGCGACGGCCGACTCCGACCCGGCTTCCGTCCCCGGCTCCCGACAGCGGTTTCGACCGTGAGTTCCGACAGCTTTAGCTCCGCGCAGGGCGACGACCGTCTGTGGACCCCGACCGGATCCTCCCGGAGTTCCCCGCCCCCAGCTACCGCGGCGCCCAGGAGGGGGCGCTGCGGGACATCCGGGACGCGTACGCCGACGGCAACGACGTCGTCCTCGTCCGCGCGCCCACGGGCAGCGGCAAGTCCCTCCTCGCCCGCGCCGTGATGGGCGCGGCCCGCGAGGCGGGCGAGGCCGACCCCCACGAGCCGACGGGCGCGTACTACACGACGCCGCAGGTCTCCCAGCTCGACGACGTCGCCGGCGACGACCTGCTCGAGGACCTCAACGTGATCCGCGGGAAGTCGAACTACACCTGCATCCTCCCGGGCGAGCAGGACACGCCCGTCGACCAGGCGCCGTGCGTCCGCGAGCGCGGCTACGACTGCTCGGTCAAGCACCGCTGTCCGTACTTCTCCGACCGGGCCATCGCCTCCTCGCGGCGTCACGCCGCCATGACGCTCGCGTACTTCATGCAGACCGCCGGCTCCGAGGTGTTCCGCCAGCGCGACGTCGTCGTCATCGACGAGGCGCACGGGCTCGCGGAGTGGGCGGAGATGTACGCCACCATCGAGCTGTCGCCGTCGCGGGTGCCGATCTGGGACGATGTGAAAGTGCCGGACGTCGAGGCCGACGCCGGCGACCACGAGGACGCGCTCGACCGCACCGCCCGGTTCGTCGAACAGCTTCGCGACCAGTGTGAGGTCGCCAAGGACGAGCTCATCGGGCAGGCCGAACTCGACCAGGACGAGGTCCAGCGCCGGGACCGCTTGCAGGAGCTCATCGGCGAGCTCGGCTGGTTCCTCGAGGACTACCGCGACCACGAGAGCCGGACGACGTGGGTCGTCGACCAGCCCGACGGCGCGAACGCCGCGCTAACGATCAAGCCGCTCGACCCCGCGAAGTACCTCAAACACACCGTCTGGGACCGCGGGCAGAAGTTCGCGCTGCTGTCGGCGACGATCCTCTCGAAGGACGCGTTTTGCCGGGGCGTCGGCCTCGACCCGGACGACGTCGCGCTCGTCGACGTCGAGCACACCTTCCCGCTGGAGCACCGGCGGCTCTACGACGTGACCCAGGGGAAGATGACCTACGAGCACCGCGACGAGACGATCCCGAAGATCGCCCGGCTCATCGTCCGGCTGATGGCCGAGCACCCCGACGAGAAGGGGCTGATCCACGCGCACTCGTACGCCATCGCGGACCAGCTCGTCGAGAAACTGGGCGAGCTTGGCGTTGCGGCGCGGCTTCGCCACCACACCTCCGCGAACCGCGACGCGGAGCTGGACACGTGGAAGGCGAGCGACGACCCCGAGGTGTTCGTCTCCGTGAAGATGGAGGAGGCGCTCGACCTCGACGGCGACCTCTGTCGATGGCAGGTGATCTGCAAGGCGCCGTACCTCAACACGAACGACTCCCGGGTTGCCCGCCGGCTGGAGGAGGGCCAGTGGTCCTGGTACCACCGCGCCGCGCTTCGGACGGTTATCCAGGCCTGCGGCCGGGTCGTTCGCGCGCCCGACGATTACGGCGCGACGTACCTCGCGGACGACTCCCTGCTCGACCTCTTCGACCGCGCCGCCGCCGACACGCCGCCGTGGTTCGCCGACCAGGTCCGGGACATGTCGACGCCGACGCACCCCGACTTCGACCCCTCGGCCGCGCTCGCCGGCATCGACGCGGAACCCTCCGGCCCAGCTGCCGCCGGTCGCGGCGGGCTCGGGAGCGGGTCGGCCGGCCGCGGCGCTTCGGGGGTCGGGAGCGGGACGACGGGTGGCGGTAGCTCAGGCTCCTCGTCTCAGGGTTCCTCGGGTTCGAAAACGGGTGGCTCGGGCAGCTCAGGTGGTTCGGGTGGCGCGCCGAAGACGCGCTCGGAGCGGGATGCCGAGAAGCGGGAGGATCACCCCCTTTCGGACGTCTGGGGCGACGGCTAGTCCGCGCAGTGTCGCGTCCGGCATCCGGCCTTTTCGGAGGTCGTTCGGTCTCTTCTCGGTCGAATTCTCCTCGGTCGATTTCTCGCCGGTCAGTTTCGCGCCAGCAAGCCGCCCCTAGAAGGCGACGATGCTCCCCGCGATCATGGACGTCAGCATGAGGAACACGAAGAACAGGGCGAGCGCTTTCTGTCGGTCCATACCCGGTGTAGACGACCGACAGCCATAGTTCTGCTGTCCTGGCGATGCCCGAGACCTAATATCCGGCCATCGTCGCCGGCGTTCTGCTTCGTGACCTTATATCGTATTAGGTGTGTAATCACCTACTAACGATGGGGAACATTCATAATCCCTCACGGTGCATGAACGTTCATGAGGAAACACGGACTGACGAGCGCGCTGACACGCTATCAGGCCCGGAATCTGACGCTGGAACAGGCAGCGGCCCAGGCCGGCATGAGCGAGTCAGCGTTCGTCGACCAGCTCGAGTGCCGCGGGATCACGGTTGACGAGACCGAGATGGAACGCGCGCTCAGCGCCGACGTGTCCTCCGCGAGCGCGGACTAACGGCGCTGGCGACTCCGGCTTGACGCCGCTGGAGGCCCTCTACAGCCGCAATCATCCGAATAGCAACTCGCTCACCCATCGATACACTCCGTGCGCCGGACGACCCGGCGCCGGACGGTCCGGTGCCGGACGACCCGGTGCCAGCCTATCGTCGCCCGACAGGCCTTTCTCGACCCCATCTGCGAGCCGAGGTCGTTCCCTTTCGGGTAGGAACCCCGCAAGAAAGCATTTACCCGGGCTCCGCTTCGGCCGAGACGTGAAACGACGGGAACTGTGCACGGCCCTCTCGGTCGGTTTCACCGTGCTGGCGGGTTGCACTTCCGATGGACCCAGTGATGGGGCGGAGTCGGTCTCCGCAACGGCGCCTGATACCGGGACGCCCCCGCAGTACGACGGTGAACTGAACGATCTCCGAGTTACAACCGATCGGGAGAGTCCCGTCACGCTCCATATCACGATTTCAGCGAAGGACTCGGCCGAATCGCGCGAACTTACGGTTGGGTTGAGAGCCGAGTCGCGAAAGCACTACGAGGAACTCTCGATCCTTGGACGGCCTGTCGTTATCAGCGTGGGACTGGACGGGGTGACCTTCGAGTACACGCCGCAGACGGACGGAACGATCATCGTTACGGTGACGGCCAGTGGCGTTGAATTCGAGGAAGTCGTCAGTTAACTCGCCGATCCCCGCACGCAGGACGATCCAACCGATCACTGCCACTGTTCGGTGGCCAACTGGTCGGCGGCGCAACTTATAAGCGGTTGCTGACGAGAATACGTCGTATGGCACTCGGACTCGCCACGACGAGGATCGCTCCCGACCGCGACAGCGACGGGTCCGAGTTCTTCTTTACCGCCTGAAACGCGCGGTGGAGCCGGCTCGCGGGCAAGAGCCGGTGAAACCGGGCGGGGTGACTGGACGGTCAGCGACGCGGCCGTCCGCGACTCGTGCCGGAAGGGATAACTGTCGACCGGACGCGTATCCACGCAACTCAACAAATGCGACTCAAGGAAACCCAGCTCGCGGTGTTAGACGCCGCGAGCGCGAACGAACCGAAGACGATCGAGGACCTCTCGGCGGTCCTCGACAAGAAGGCCGAGACCGTCACGCGGGCCGCCTTCGACCTGCACGACGCCGGCCTGATTAGCATCGACGAGGAGACGACTATCACCGTCGAGGTGACTGAGGAGGGCCGCGAGTACGTCGATAACGACCTCCCGGAAGCCCGGCTCTACTGGGCGGCGCTCGAGATGGGCGCCACCGAGGAGCCCGTCGACATGGGCGACCTCATCGCCAGCACGGACGTCGCCGGCGACGAGGTCGACATCGCGCTCTCGAACTTCGCGCGGAAGGACTACGGCACGATCGAGGCCGGCGAGGTGACCGCGAACCCCGACGTCGACCCCGACCACGACCCCGAGCGCGTCGCGCTGGAGGCGCTCCTCCACGGCGAGGGCGACGCCGACGTCGACCCCGAGGTGGTCGACCAGCTCGAACGCCGCGGGCTCGTCGAGACCCACGAAGCCGCCACGCGCCACGTCACGCTCACCGAGGAGGGCGTCACGGCGCTGATGGAGGGCGTCGAGGCAGCCGAGACCGTCGACCGCGTCACGCCCGAACTCCTCACGAGCGGCGAGTGGGCGGACGTCGAATTCACCGACTACAACGTCGAAGCCGACGCGCCGGACGTCGAGGGCGGCCGGAAACACATCCTCCGGCAGACCGCCGACCGCGTCAAGGACGTGCTCGTCGGGATGGGCTTTCAGGAGATGGAGGGCCCCCACGCCGACTCCGAGTTCTGGATCAACGACACGCTGTACATGCCCCAGGACCATCCGGCGCGCACCCACTGGGACCAGTTCGGGCTCGACGTGCCGCCGATGGACGACATCCCCCAGCAGCTTCTCGACCGCGTCGAGGAGGCCCATCGAGAGGGCTGGGGAGAAGAGGGCGACGGCTACCACTCGCCGTGGACCGAGGACGTCGCCCGCGAGATCGACCTCCGCGGGCACACGACCTCGCTGTCGATGCGGCACCTCTCCGGCTACGCCGGGGCCGACGTCGAGCCGCCGCAGCGCTACTTCTCCGTCGAGAAGGTGTACCGCAACGACACGCTGGACCCGACGCACCTCCTGGAGTTCTTCCAGATCGAGGGGTGGGTGATGGCCGAGGACCTCTCCGTTCGTGACCTGATGGGCACGTTCGAGGAGTTCTACCGGCAGTTTGGAATTACGGACATCCAGTTCAAACCCCACTACAACCCCTACACGGAACCGTCGTTCGAACTGTTCGGCCGCCATCCCGAGACGGACGAACTCATCGAGATCGGCAACTCGGGAATGTTCCGCGAGGAGGTGCTGGGCCCGCTCGGCATCGAGTGCGACGTGATGGCCTGGGGCCTCGCCCTGGAGCGACTGCTCATGCTCATGTACGGCTTCGACGACGTTCGCGACGTGCACGGAACGCTCTGTGACCTTGAACTCCTGCGGGAAACGGAGGTGGTGCGCTAATGCCCGTCGTCGACGTCGACCCCGACGAGCTCCGCGAGCTCACCGGCCACGACAAGGCCGTCGAGGCGTTCAAGGAGGACCTGTTCTCGCTCGGCCTCGAGTACGAGGGCGAGACGGAGGACGGCGAGCTCCAGCTCGAGTTCGCGCCCGACCGCCTCGACCGGCTCTCGGTCGAGGGCATCGCGCGCAGCCTCCGCTACCACTACGGCGACGCGCGCGGCGTCCACGTCCCCGGCACCAACGACCCCGAGTGGACCATCCACGTCGACGAGTCGGTCCCGGACGAGCGCCCGTACGTCACCGGCGCCGTCATCCGCGGCGTCGACCTCGACGAGGACGCACTCGACTCGATCATCCAGCTCCAGGAGAAGCTCCACGCGACGATGGGCCGCAAGCGCGCGAAGGGCGCCATCGGCATCCACGACCTCGCGATGGTGAAGGGCACCGCCATCGAGGAGGAGGGCACCCACACCGTCGACTATCGCGGCATCGAGCCCGACGGCGACACGTTCGTCCCGCTCGACGCCGCCGCGGAGCTGACGCCCGCGGAGACGCTCGAGGAGCACGAGACCGGCCGCGAGTACGCCGACCTCGTCGCCGACTACGAGCGCTACCCGGCCATCTACGACGAACTCGGCCTCTTCTCGTTCCCGCCCGTTATCAACGGGAAGCGCACCGAGGTCGACACCGGCTCCCGCGAGCTGCTCGTCGAGATGACCGGCACGGACCAGTGGACCATCGACCACATGCTGAACATCGTCTGCTACGCGTTCGCCGCCCGCGGCGCGACCATCGAGGAGGTCGAGGTCGAGTACGCCGACGGCGCGACGACGCCCGAGGGCGGCCAGGAGCTCGTCCGGCCCGACCTCTCGACGAACGAGAAGTCGGTCTCGCACGACCGCATCGAGACCATGCTCGGCGTCGAGTTCGAGACGGAGGAGGTCGTCGACCTCTTCGAGCGCTCCGGCCTGGACGCCACCTACTCGCTCGGCGAGGACGTCGTCTACGACGTGGAGATCCCGCCGTACCGCGTCGACGTGCTCCACCCCTACGACCTCGTGGACGACGTCGGCCGCGCGTACGGCTTCAACGAGCTGGAGCCGACCTATCCGAGCATCGGCACCGTCGGCGGCCGCCACGAGCGCTCCCGACTGGAGGATGCGACCCGGGCCAGCCTCGTCGGCCTCGGCTTCGAGGACCTGCTGAACTTCCACATGATCAGCGCCCCCGAGAACTACGACCGACTCAACGTCGAACCCGGCAGCGACGTCGTCGGCGGCGGCGAGCCCGTGGAGATCACGGAGCCGTACAGCGAGGACTACACCCAGCTGCGCACCTGGGCGCTCCCCTCCCTCCTGCTCGTCCTCGAGCGCAACACCCACCGCGCCTACCCGCAGGACCTCGCCGAGATCGGCCTCGCGGCCGAGTACGACGAGTCCGAGAACACGAACGTCGCGGAACACCAGACCGTCGCCGGCGTCCTCGCCCGCAACGACGCGACCTACGAGGACGCGAAGGCGCGACTGCAGGCGGTCTGTGACGACTTCGACGTCTCACTGGAAACGCCGGCGACCGAACATCCGACCTTCATCGACGGCCGAACCGCGTCCGTCGTGATCGACGGTGAGGAGGTCGGGGTTATTGGGGAGGTCCACCCGAGCGTCCTCGTCGAGCACGACCTGGAGCTTCCCGTGGCGGGCTTCGAGTTCCGGCTCGACGCGCTGGAATAGGTTTCTTGCCGGCGGGTAGTTTTTGGTTTCACACTCGGTGACTGTGCGGCTGGGTAGCGGTCCTTATGAATTGGATTTGCAGGTGCAGACGCTGCTACACTCGACAGCGGCCCAAGCTGCCTGAAGGCGCTCGGCGACATTCTGTACATGAGTTTGGTCAGGTGATACGGTCTCGCGCTCAACAGCACCGCAGACTCCCAGAAAGCTCTCGGCCGCTCTTGCTTCGAAGATGGTTGCTCAGGTGCAGACGCTGCTGCTCTCGACAGCAACGCAAACTCCCAGAAAGCCCTCGGCCGCTCGCGGTCGCTGAGCGACATATCCACGGCTCTCCGCAACGCCTGCCGTGGATAGTGGTCGGCTCAGCGACTTCCCGTTGGCGCGACCGGCCGTCGCCCTTTCAGTCCGCCAGGGCCGCAACTGCGACCGCAACCGCGACAGCGGCGGCACCGCAGCCACGCCGCGCGCCGGCTGTCCGGCATACGACGTTGGCCCGGTGGCCGCTACGAGCGACGCTCGGGCCACCACTCCGGGGTGGGACTGAAAGGGGCAGCCGCTGAG
>JBDGPU010000111.1:0-12770 GCA_042219525.1 Halopenitus sp. | reverse complement strand
TGTCGCTCAGCGACCGCGAGCGGCCGAGGGCTTTCTGGGTGTTTGCGGTGCTGTCCAGAACAAGACCGTATCACCAGTTTAACCCAAGACGCTGGATTGGGGAGATCCAGCTGTTCGCATTGCTATCGAGAAATGTAACGGCTGGATCTGCGAGTCCCGTTTATAAATCTCGGACCGGGAACACGAATCGCAGCGTTGCCACCAGCGACCGCGAAACGCCCACACGTCACACCACGACGACCCGCGTTACGGTTCGCAGATGTCGTGCAGGTCGTCCAGGCCGTCGATGATCCAGGTGGGCCAGACGTTGAGGTCCCAGTCCTGACGGTGGGGCCGGCGGATGAACGCGGAGTCGATCCCGGCGTTCTCGGCGGCTTTCACGTCGGACTCGTTGTCGCCGACGAACAGCGCGTTGTCGGCGTCGAGGTCGGCCAGGGCCCGGTCGATGTAGTGGGAGTGGGGCTTGCGCAGGTCGAGGCTCTCGATGGTCGGTGCGCGGCCGTAGGCCGTGCCGAACTTGTCCGCGACGTCGAAGTGGTCGAGCACGAAGTCGACGGTCTCCTGTTGGTTCGAACTGACGACGCCCATCGACGCGCCGAGGTCGTCCAGCGTGTGGATGTCGTCGTACGGCGTCTTCCGTCCCGCACGCGCCTCTTCCTGCTGGGCGAGCGACAGCGTGTGGTCGCGGTCACGCCAGAACTCCTCGGCATCGAGGCCGTACGTGTTCGCAACGGTACCGACTCGTCCGGGAGTCGCGCCGATCGTCATATCTTCTACGTGGTCAGGGTCCGGATCAGTCACACCGAACTTCTCGAATGTCTTCTGGGTCGCATCCCGAAGGACGTCAAAGCTCGTCCGACCGAACAGGACACCGTCGTTATCGAAGACGACGGTATCGTACGTCATACCTGACATAGCGCACTGGCACTGATAAACGTTTCAGTCAGGGTACTCGCGGGAAAACCTCCCGGAGAGTGCTTCAAATACAGATATCCAGCCGATCCCGCTTTCGTAACACTTAGTCGGCCGCACGTTCCGAGTCAGCGCCATGGATCAACAGGAGCAGGTCGCGGCCTTCCTGGCCGACCACGAGATGGAGGCACCCCTTCCCTATCGACTGCTCGACCTCGCCAGCGAGGTCGGCGAGCTGTCGAAGGAGGCGACCACCAGCACCGACTACGGCGCCGAGCCCGAGTCCATCGCGATCGCCGACGACGAGATCGGCGACGCCCTGTTCGCGCTGCTGTCGGTCGCGGAGGCAGCCGACGTCGACGCTGACGAGGCGCTCCAGCAGTCGCTCGCGAAGTACGAACGCCGGATCGAGGAGACGGGCGAGGCCGGGTCGGGGGAGTAACGAACCGAACCGGAACGAGAAGCCGACCTACTGCTCGGCGCAGTAGTCGACGAAGTTCCGCAGAATCTGCAGGCCGGTCTCACCGCTCTTCTCGGGGTGGAACTGCGTCCCGAAGACGTTGCCGGCGTCGTTGGCGACGACGGCGGGGAACTCGACGCCGTAGTCGGTGCTCGCGACGACCGCGTTCGACGCCTCCGGCTCCGCGTAGTAGGAGTGGACGAAGTAGGCGTACTCGCCGTCGACGCCGTCGACGATGGGGTGCTCGCGCTCGACCGAGAGCTCGTTCCAGCCCATGTGCGGGACCTTCCTGTCGATCTCGAACCGGACGTTACGCCCCGGAATCAGGTCCAGTCCACGCACGTCGCCCTGGCCCGCGTGCTCGGCTTCCTGACTCGACGTAAGTAGCATCTGCATGCCGAGGCAGATGCCGAACAGCGGCTGGCCTGATTCGGCGACGTCGACGAGGGCGTCGCGGTAGGGACCGGCGTTCTCCATCCCCTCACGGAACGCACCGACGCCGGGGAGGACGACGCCGTCGGCATCGTCGAAGTCTGCCGGGTCGTCGGTGATCGTGACCGTCGCGCCGGCGCGCTCGAGGCCGCGCGTGGCCGACCGGAGGTTACCCAGTCCGTAGTCGACCACCGCGACGTCCGCCAGCGACTCCTCGGGTGGCTCGGGAATGCTCATACGCATACGAGACCCCCCACCGACAAGCGTTTTGCGTCTCGCGGGGGTGCTCGCTGCCGACTCGGATTGTCAATGGGTATCAAACCACCGATGATAGCAAAACTTTTCAACTAAACTTCGGGATACACCGATAGTCCCATGACGGACAGACGGAGCTTCATCAAAGGGGCGGGGGCGATCGGCGGGGTTGCTCTCACCAGTGGGTGTATCGGACAGTTCGGTTCCCAGCCGTACGGTGACGGCACGCTGACGTTCGTGATGTCGCCGACAGAACCGCAGGAGCAGATGACGGCACAGTACACGCCGGTCAAGGAGTACCTCGGCAAACAGGTCGCCGACGACGTCTCGGTCAAGCTCCAGTACGCGAAGAACTACTCCGCGGTCCTCCGCGCGCTCGGCGAGGGGAACGCGGAACTGGCCGAGACGGGGCCGTTCGCGGCCGCGCTCGGCGTGAAGGGTGAGCAGTGTGAGATCGCGCTTCAGCGGCACGCCTACGGGTCCTGGACCTACCACTCGGTCATCGTCACCCGTGAGGAGACGGACATCTCGAAGCCGTCCGACCTCAAGGGCAAGAAGATCGCCTTCGCCGACACGACCAGTGCCAGCGGTTCGCTGTACCCGCTGTACATGCTCCAGCAGGCGGGGCTCGAAATCGGCGACGCGCCGCTGTCCGATGAGGGTGCCGACTTCAGTGCTACCTGGTCCGGCCACGCGCAGGCGTTCAAGTCCCTGATGGATGGCCAGGTCGACGCCGCCGGCGTCGGGCGCTTCATCACCTGGAACTACGAGAAGGGCGATTACAAGGAGGGCGTCGCCCAGGTCGCCAAGGAGAGCGGTATCCCCCGCGCGCCCATCGTCGCCAGCCCGAAGCTGGACGACAAGAAGCAGGAGAAGCTCGTCTCGGCGTTCGAGGAGGCGCCCGATAGCATGTACTTCGGCGCCGACGGCGAGAAGGGTACGGACGACGACCTCTGGTTCGACGGCGTTCGCAAGGCGGACCTGGAGACGTACCAGCCGGTCATCGACGTCGCCAACAAGCTGGGTATCGAGTCCGACCTCCTCGACAAGGCCTGAGGCGAGAAGAGTTCGGAACCCTCAAACATTTATATGATTTTTTCCCACTAATGCCTGCCATTTCAGTGCAGGACCTTCGCAAGGTCTACGGCGAAGACGAAGTCGCCCTCGATGGCGTCTCGTTCGACATCGAGGAGGGGGAGTTCGTCGTCGTCCTCGGCCCATCTGGTGCCGGGAAGTCGACACTGCTCCGAATCCTGAACGGGTTGACAGAACCGACTGAAGGCACCGTCGAGGTCGCCGGCGAGGAAGTGCGAGGCCGCCGGGACGACGTCGCGATGGTGTTCCAGCTCCACTACGTTATCGAGAGCATGAGCGCCTACCGCAACGCGCTGACGGGCGCGCTCTCCCGGACGGGACTGCTCCAGAGCCTCCTTACGTGGTACGACGAGGAGGACAAGCGAGCCGCACTGGACGCGCTCGAAACCGTCGGCCTGCTGCAGGAGGCGGAACAGCGTGCCGGGTCGATGTCCGGTGGGCAGCAGCAGCGGGTCGGTATCGCCCGCGCGCTCGTCCAGCACCCGACGCTCCTGCTCGCCGACGAGCCAGTCGCCAGCCTCGACCCGAAGGCGGCGACCGAAGTGATGGGGTACATGCGGTCGGCCGCCAAGGACCGCAACCTCACCACCATCGCGAGCCTGCACCAGGTAAACATCGCCCGCGAGTTCGGCGACCGCTTCATCGGCATCCGTGACGGCGAAGTCGTCTTCGACGGCGACGGCGACGACCTGACGATGGAGGCCGTCGACGACATCTACTACGGCGAGGGCGGCGACGACCCGAGTGAGGTGCTGGAAGCATGAGCGGCGAGTCGAACTCCGCTGGCTCCGACGCCGCTGACTCCAACGACAGCATCGACGAGGTGCTCAGCCAGATCGAACGCAACCAGCGGATCCGCCGTATTCTGACAACGATAGGCGTGCTCCTGCTCGGCATCGTCACCGCCGCCGGGCTGACGTTCATCGGCTTCAAGCTCGCGGACATCGTCCGCACGTTCCCCGGATTCATCCGGTCGCTCGTCGACTTCCTGCCGCCGAACTTCGTCGACTTCACGACGTACACCAGTCGGAACAATATCGAAGGGCCGCGCGCGATCTGGGAGAGCCTGATCCGACCGTGGACGCTCTACGAGAGCCTCATGGAACAGGACGGGCTCGTGGGCCTCTCGGTCATCACGATCGCGATCGGCTTCTGTGGGACCGTGCTCGGCTTCCCGCTCGCGCTGCTGTTCGGCGTGCTCGGCAGCGAGCGCGTCACGCCGTTCCCCTTCAACTTCATCTTCCGCGGCACCATGTCGACGATCCGCGCCATCCCGGCGCTGGTCTGGGTGCTCATCTACATTCCGCTCGCCGGGCTCGGTCCGGTCGGCGCCCTGCTGGCGGTCGCGACCGACACCGTCGGCAACCTCGGTCGCCTGTTCACCGACGAACTGGAGGAGATCGACGACGGCCCGATCGAAGCCATCGGCTCGACCGGCGCCTCCGGCCCCCAGCGTGTCGTCTTCGGCATGCTGAGCCAGGTGTTCACCTCCTTCATTGCGTGGACGCTGTACATCTTCGAGATCAACGTCCGGATCGCCGTCTCCCTCGGTGTCGTCGGGGCCGGTGGTATCGGGCGGTACCTCTCGGACCGCTTCTTCGGCTTCCTCGAGTTCGGGAAAGGCATGGCCGCGATCATCATGGTCATCATCATCGTCCTCTCGGTGGAGATGGTCTCCTCCCGGGTCCGCGCGCGCTTGCGCCCCAGCGAACACGAGGGCAAGGGCCTGCTCGAAGCCGCGCAGGACCTCGCGAACGGCAAGAAGTGGCTCGGTATCGGCGTCGAAGAGGAGTAAGCGCCGCGTCCGGTCCCTCGGCTTTTTCCGCGATGGAGCGCCAGTTCAGTACTCGCCCAGCCGCGCCTGTCCGCCGTCGCTCTCGGTTGCTCCCGCCAGGTCCGCGGCCTCCACGATGGTCTCGAAGAAGCCCTCGCGCTGGCTCCGGTCGTACAGGGTCGCCGCCGGATGCACCGACAGCAGGACGCGCCGCGATTCGCCCGCGATCCGGGCTTCGTTGACGTCGCCGGCCTCCTTCGTGATGGCGACGTCGCGGTCGAGGAGGTCCTGGCTCGGCACTTTCCCGAGCGTGACGATGACGTCCGGGTCGATGCGGGCAAGCTCCATCTCTAAGTAGCCGCGGCAGTTTGCCAGCTCCTCTTTGTGTGGGTCGCGGTTCTCCGGCGGGCGACACCGGACGCAGTTCGTGATCCGCACGTCGGCGCGGGCGAGACCCGCGTCCCGGAGCGCCTCGTCGAGGACGTCGCCGGAGCGCCCGACGAAGGGTTCGCCCTGCTGGTCCTCCTGCTCACCCGGCCCCTCGCCGACGAAGACGAGGTCCGCGTCGGCGGGGCCGACGCCGTTGACGATCCGACTGCGCGAGTCGACTAGCGCCGGGCAACGCTCGCACTCCTGGACACAGAGGTCCTCGTCCAGCGCGTCGGCGCCCGAGCCGTCGTTCGCCGCGTTTCCGCTCATACCGACACACCGACGCCGGCGGCCATAAATTCGCCCGTTTCGCTCGCCGGTGTCGGCGTCGGTGTCGCCGTCGCCGTCACCGTCACTCCCGATTGCGGTCACTCCTCGCGTTCGACCGCCTCGCGGTGCGCGCTGGCGGCGATACCGGCGACACGGACCGGCTCCGGCCGGCCCCCGACCTCCGTGTGCTGGCGGACGATTTCGGCCGCGCGGTCCTCGTCGACGCCGACGGCTCGCACGAACAGGTCGTGGCCGTCGACCGCGACGCGGTGGCGCGGCGGGAGGGAGCGGTAGACAGCGAGGCGTTCAGCGAGGGCGTCGCCCGAGAAGTGCTTGCGGAGGGCCGGCTCGAGGCCGGGACTCGACTCGAAGGCCACCGCGATGACGGGACGGTCGACCGCCTCGGCCAGCGTGTCCATGTCGACGAGGTTGAACCAGGCGGGGGCGACGCCCGCGAGGAGCAGTCGCTGGACGTCCTCGCGGTCCAGTCGGTGAAAAAGCGCAGCGATCGCGGTCGTTGCGTCCGTGCCGCCGACGCGACAGGCTCCGTAGACGAGCCCGTCGAGGGTCCCATCGGCGCGGACGACGGCTCCGGCGAGGCGGGCGACGTCGTCGCCGGCCGAGGCGGCGACGCCGAGGGTCCGACTCCCGGGTTTCACCGCCTATTCCTCGTTTTTGATATCTTGAAGCCGATTCAGGAGTTCGTCGTTCGAGGCCCCGATCTCGTATTCGACGCTGCCTTCGTGGGTTTTCTCGCCCGTCTGTACACCGTCGTCGTCTTCGAAATCAGCGTCGAGGTCCTGATTCTCCTGCTCGGATTCATCGTAGCTTCCGAAGCCCATACAGAATAACATTAACAATCGGTACAGAAAAATCCCCTGCCTCCCTGAAATCCGTCGACTGAGAGAGGACGTGGTTCGAAACTGCCGATTCGCGACCCCTGCTTCGGGACCGTCCCGCTGTCGTGTCGTCCCCGTTTCTGGCTCGGTTCAATCCTGGGCGGGGCTGACACTCCGAATTTTGCATCTTAACAGCCGTAAGACGCGACGATTTGGGCTCAGCCAGTAGTTTTCTCGTGTCGGTGGCGAGCAGTTACTCGCTCGCCTTTAGCACCGGAGACTCTATGTATGCCGAAGATTTTTAAGTCTCGATGACATAAAACTATTTATGAGCGGGTGGTCCCGCGTGGTTTCTGGCGTGGGTCCTCGATAAGGCAGGGTTCGATTCCTTGCGTGGGCATCGATTCCGTGGAAGCGAGGGCCACGTCAGAGAGGTGATATTCGAAATAATGGTAACACTGACAGCAGAAGCGATTACAAGTATCGCACTCTCAATCGCCGGACTAGCGCCACCGGTTGCGTGGACGGCGCTGGTGGTTGGCGCACTTATTGCGTCGGTCATCAATGTCGGCCTCCGTGCCGACCCCCTTCCTTCCACGGTCACCCCCTGAGCGGCAGCTCTAGCAGAATGATAGCCGCCACTGTCGGTGATTGTGGTCGTACACCTGTCAAGATGCTGCTAGGCTCTCGTGTCCGAATTTGGAACATAGATCGCAGAGCTACCGGTTACGTCCAGTCAGAGAAATCAGACTGTTCGGATGAATCGTCGTCGGATCCATTGTCGTCTTCTTCTATCTTCGGGTCTTCGCTTCTACCCGTTTTCTTACAGTAGCGCTGCACAAAGGTCCGACCCAGCTCTCTTGTTTGTGCTAATTCTCCAGCGTCTTTTTGCACCACGTCTGAGCCGAGATCCTTTACCAAACCCATGTAACCAATCTCGTACTCTTCTCCGTCTTCAGATTCAGCCAGGTCCGCTTTTTTCAAGAACTCAAGACTCCGACGAATCCATGACTTTCGCACCTGACCATCTTGCATGTATTCATTGACTCTTTCCGTTACCCCTGAAACAGAAACTGTAATAGAAAGCCTCGATTGGCCATTACTCCCCTGCCATTTTTCGTACTGCTCATCAGTCAGATCTTCTGGGAAAATCTTGTGCCACAGGAATGTCGCCAAGTAGGACCCCGGGGGTGTATCGTTGCAGAGTGGTTTCTGAACTTTATTTGATTTGAAATGTTGGGGAAAACACGGCAGCGTTTCGTAATCACCGCCCTCTCCTATGGTAATATATAGTGTTTTTTCGACATCCAAATGGCCGTCTTGAAATTCGTACTGTAGTTGTGTAACCCGCTGGAATTCGTAGCGTGATCGAAGCGCATCCTGGTTATACTGGTACCGAAGCATGACAGGTTCCGCATCGAAGTTCTCGCCTTCATCATCGATCATCCGTTGGAGACGTAGTCCAATTTGTGGAGCAGAAGACCCTTCTATGAGGACCAAGACATCGCACGTTTCTGGTGTTACGTATTCTCCTCTGTTGGTCTGTATGGCGAGTTCTTGATCGTACGCCGCGATTTGATCTAATTCAGAGCGAATCGCCTTATCGCCGCTGGGAAACGTTCGCTTGATTTCTGCTATGATGCCGTATTCTTCAGTGAAGAAGGCTGTGAAGTCAGGGGTTAGCTCCTTTTCATCGTCGTCCAGTGAAGGAAAGCGGTCAAAATAGAAATCATCGAACTCACTGCCGTAGACGCTCGACAGATATGCTTCCCAGCAGGAGACGATGTCAACTGCTTTATCATAAATTTGGAAGCGGGCCAGGTGCTCCTCAATACACTCAAGCGACACAGCTGTTCAAGCCTCCAGAAAGTCCTCCACTCCAAGCGAACGTTCCTCGATATACTCGACAGTAGACTCGTCCAGCTCACGGTACAATTTCTCCGATATACGCATCAGGAAGCTCGTTGATCCTCGATAACTTGGGACGATGGACACTGTTTCGGGGTCAGTGACGAACACGTCACAGCTACTGCCATCGTTGAAATCCAGGACGGAAACATGAGCGTATGGATTACTGTGATACACCGTGACATTGGCCTGTCCCAAATCTGCTAGCGCTTCAATCAGATCCTCGTTGTCCTTCGGCGATTGGAATACGGGATGGTCGAATTGAATCTCAATCTCTTCGACATCACCAGTCGTCCTATTACGCTCTTTTCCTGTGAACAGCTCCGCTTTTTTGTCGCCGTAACTGATGTACTGTTCTAGCAGCCTGTTGAAGAACAGCTCGACATTTCCTCCGCTGAGTTTGGTCGTCCCGTCTCGCGTCAGAGCGGCCTGCATAACCGTTTGTTCCTCGGTTCGGGTTCGGAAGCTTAGCGAATCTACGTAGTTCCCCCCGTTTCGCGCTTTCCGGAAAACAGTAGCATAAGGCCGTTTCTTATATGATATCTCTGCTTGGTCTTGGTGAGAATAGGCGACTGCCTGTGTAACCCGAATTTCGGCGTGATGGTCGAAAGATTTGCTGAAACGGTCGAGTACATGTTCTAAATCGCGGCCGGTTGCGTAGAATTCGTAAAGATGAGGTTTGCATTTTCGAATCACCCACTCCAATCCGCGCTCAAAAAAGTCGCTGGCGTGGCCCGTTAGCGCGGTCCATATCTGAGAGTCTTCGTGCTCAAAGAACGCAAATGAGCCTCTTACTCTCCTCCCCGACTGCTTGATTTTCCGGTCGACATCAACTTGGAAGTGATCTTGGTGTTCGGTGATGGTGACGGTTGAGCTATTGAACTTTTGATCAAGTTCCCGAAAGAGTTGCACTGGGTCGCGACGGACTACGACAGACTTGAAACGAACCGATTTCCTCGGGTTTCTGTCAAGAAAATTTTCAATGGTATAACGGATTCGCTTCATAGATGCATCTTGATACGAAGCGAGCTCGGCCTCGTCGCCCAGTCCATACATGGTCCCAAGTATCTTTAGACGCGTTGAGAAATTCGTTTCGTGCAGTCCTGTTAAATCTTTACTTCAATTCGGTGCCTATGTCTTGACTTTGACCAGCAACTGGTTAAGTGCTGGCGTGGCGGATCGAATGTGAATATCAGGGCAAATAGCCTCCTTGCGCATCGCGTCCACCTTCCGTATCTTGTTGGTTCGCTCTCTGGAACGAGTTGCCGTAATCGTAACCAACGCAGCACCTTCGTTGGTTCAGACACGACCACTAGACGAGTCTGAAGGATTCTAACTTCCGAGGAGATAATCCCGGGCGGATTTTTACGGCTGGTCGATGGATCCACGAGCATGGAACCGATTACCGTCACGGAGCGCGCGGAGCAGTTCACCTGCAACGTCTACCTCGCGCCCGGCGAGCGGTCGACGCTCGTCGACGCCGGCACGATGCCCGGCGTGGAGCAGGTCGTCGACGAGCACGTCGACGGCCTCGACCAGGTCGTGCTGACTCACCAGGACTTCGACCACGTCCAGCAGCTCGACGCCGTACTGGATACGTTCGACGCCGACCTCCTCGCCTACGGCGACCACGCACGGCGGGACGTCGAGCTCGAGGACGGCGACACCGTGACCATCGGCGACGAGGACTGCGAGGTCGTCTACACTCCGGGCCACGCCGACGACCACGTCGCCTTCATCGGCGAGACGCGGCTCTACTCCGGCGACGTCGTCGTCTACAACGACGGCGCCTTCGACGACGGCTCCTTCGGGCGCACGGACAAGCCCGGCCAGTCCCGCGAGGAGCTCATCGACAGCATCGAGACGATCCTCGACCGCCTGCCGGACTCGGTGTCGAGCATGTACGCGGGCCACGGCGACGTCTACCGCGAGGAGGAAGGCGACGACACGATCCGCGAGGTCATCGAGCGCGCGCTGGAGCGAGCGAAGCGTCGCGAGCCGAAGTATCCCGACGAGTAGCGCGTCGCGACCGGGGAGCAATACCCCGATGTTGACCAGTGGCAGTCGCTGGCGACGGTACAGTCGCTGGCGATGGAGCTGTCGCTGGCGAGTCTGCGAGGTACTGAAAGAAAGCGAGCGGCGCGTCAGGCTGCGCGCGGTTCCTTCGCCTTCGGACGGAGGTTGCCGTAGCCGCACTTGCGACAGCTGTCGGCTCGCTCCGAGTTCCGGGCGTTACAGCGCATGCAGATCTGCTTGTTCAGGTTCCGTCGTTCCGCTTCCTCGAATTTTGCCATACAGTGTCAGAACAGGCCGCGGCTGTAAAAGCTTGCGAGACGTCGCGCTTAGGCGCCGGCTTCCGCGAGCGCCGATTCGAGGTCGTCCTTCTGCGTGACGCCGACGAAGCGGTCGACGACGCCGTCCTCGTTCTCGACGATCAGCGTCGGCAGCGAGCGAACCTGATACTGGTTGGCGACGTCCTGCTCCTCGTCGACGTCGACCTTCTGCAGCTCGAAGGAGTCGCCCTGCTCCTCCTTGAGCTCTTCGAGAATCGGGTCCTGCGTCTTGCACGGGCCGCACCAGTCAGCATGGAAATCCAGGAGTCGAACGGTCATACACTCCACCCTAGCAAGGGTACGCGCATAAGGGTTTCCCACCTGTGTGCGATCCGTCAGAAGCGGACGGAGACGCCCGAATGCGTCGGGGCAGTTCCTGCCGGAACTCCGGATACTGGCCAGCGAAACCCGGCGCGCGAGCGGGCGACCCCGGCGTCCACGAGAGCGAAATGTTTACACGCGTTCGTCGCGCATCGTCGGGCATGAGCAGCGGCCAGAACTCCGGCGGGCTGATGTCCAGTGCGGGCCTCGTCCGCTATTTCGAGAACGAAGACCGAAACGCCATCCAGATCGACCCGAAAACCGTCGTGGCGTTCTGTCTCCTCTTCGGCGTCTTCGTCCAGATCACCTCGCTGATCGTCGGATAGCTATCGAGTCGTTTTTCGAATCGCCACACTCGCCAGCCGCCAGGCTGTCGCTCGCGGTTCCCGGCGCCAGCGAGGTGGACCGGTGGGCTCGTCCCGCGCCCTTTTTAGCGATTCACCACCGAGTGTCGGGTATGAAAGCAGGCGTCATCGCCGTTCAGGGCGACGTCAGCGAGCACGCCGACGCGATCCGCCGCGCGGCCGCCGCCCACGACGAGGAAGCGGAGGTCGTCGAGATCCGGGATTCGGGCATCGTCCCGGGGTGTGACGTCCTCCTCATGCCCGGCGGGGAGTCGACGACCATCTCCCGGCTCATCCACCGGGAGGGCATCGCCCCGGAGATCCGTGACCACGTCGAGGCGGGCAAGCCCGTCCTCGCGACGTGTGCCGGACTGATCGTCCTCTCGCGGGACGCGAAGGACGACCGCGTCGACACGCTCGGGCTGATCGACGTGACCGTCGACCGCAACGCGTTCGGCCGCCAGAAGGAATCCTTCGAGGCGCCCCTCGACGTCGAGGGCCTCGACGACCCCTTCCACGCGGTCTTCATCCGCGCGCCCCTCATCGACGAGGTCGGCGACGACGTCGACGTGCTGGCGACGGTGCAGGACCGACCGGTTCTCGTCGAGCAGGGGCCCGTCCTCGGTAGCTCCTTCCATCCCGAACTGACGGACGACCCGCGGATCCACGACCTCGCCTTCTTCGCCGAACCGGAGGTCGAAGCGTGAGCGACGCCGACGACGCGCCGTCCGCCGACGCCGACGACGCGGCCGACGTCCTCGACGAGCTGTTCGCGACCATCGAGGAGCGCAAGCGTGAACTCCCGGAGGACTCCTACACGGCCTCGCTGTTCACCCACGAGAAGGGGAAAAACGCCGTCCTCGAGAAGCTGGGCGAGGAATCGACGGAGCTGATCCTCGCCGCGAAGGACGACGATACCGAGGAGGTCGCCGCCGAGGGCGCGGACTTCGTCTACCACCTGCTCGTGCTCCTCGCGATGGAGGACATGGACATCGACGACCTCCGCGACGAGCTCGAAGCCCGATTTTAGCGCGGATTCGGTGTTTGTGCAGTGGTATTTGGTTTTTGAGATACCGCTATCGAGACCCCTCTGTACGGCTTGAAAGCTCCAGCCGCTGAGATGTTTGCTTTCTTCGGCTGATTGGTCGTCGTTGCTTGCTATAGCACTCAACACACCTCGAAAGCCCCAGCCGCTGAGGCAGCCACTTTATAATCAAATTCGGCTATCGTCGCTGTGACACCACTCGGCACACCCAGAAAGCCCCAGCCGCTGACCGGTCGCGCTGCTCGCTGCGCTCCTCACGGCTCACTCGCTCCGCTCGTTCGCCGTTCCGGTGCTTACGTCGCAGGGCGTCCCGCTCAGCGGCTGCCCCTTTCAGTCCCACCCCGGAGTGGTGG
>JBDGPU010000123.1:0-12812 GCA_042219525.1 Halopenitus sp. | reverse complement strand
GTTGCGGTGCTGTCCTGGCGGACTGAAAGGGCGACGGCCGGTCGCGCCGGAGGGGAGTCGCTCCGGCGACCCCTATCTGGACCGGGCGGTGCGGAGAGGTCCAGATATGTCGCGGAGCGACCGCGAGCGGCCGAGGGCTTTCAAGGAGTCTGCGTTGCTGTCAAGTGCAGCAGCGTCTACTCATTTAAGTACAGTTTATAAGGAAGGGTGGCCGAGGGCTTTCAAGGAGTCTGCGTTGCTGTCAAGTGCAGCAGCGTCTACTCATTTAAGTACAGTTTATAAGGAAGGGTGGCCGAGGGCTTTCAAGGAGTCTGCGTTGCTGTCAAGCGCAGCAGCGTGTGCTTATTTAAGTACAGTTTATAAATGAGAGTGACCGAAAACTTTCCGGATGTTGCGGTCAGGTGGAAGTTCGCTCCACTCGACCAAGCCAGAAAGAAGGATCAACGACGTTCCAGGAGGTGAAATTTCGAGTGGTCGAAATGACCCGACCACAGTCGCTTCAACATCCACGCATTATCATCGCAATCTCACCCAAAAGCTGTCACCCAGAATCACGTCAAAACCCAGTATCCATCGCCGGAGGCCGCGGACTTTAACGCCGCCGAGCGCGAAGCACTTCTGTGTCCGAAGTCCCGCAGGTAGCCGTCCGCAAGGTGACCCGTGCCGACCTGCTGGCGGTCCACCGGATCGAGCAGGAGAGCTTCGGTCAGCCGTGGCCCTACGACGCGTTCGAGAACCTGCTCGACGAGCCGGCGTTTCTCGTCGCCGAGCGCGACGGGGCCATCGCCGGCTACGCGGTCGCCGACGTGACGCCGAACTTCGGCCGCGACGTCGGCCACCTCAAGGACATCGCCGTCCACCCCGACACCCGCGGCGAGGGCATCGGCCGACACCTGCTGCGCTCGACGCTCGTCCGCCTCCGGGCACAGGGCGCGATGGTCGTCAAGCTGGAAGTGCGCGCCGGCAACGACCCGGCGAAGGCGCTCTACCGTTCGGAGGGCTTCGAGCCGCTGCGTCGCGTCCCGCGGTACTACCAGGACGGCGAGGACGCCGTCGTGATGGTGCTCGACCTCGCGGAGTGGGACGGCCCGCGGAAATGAGGCGTCGAGTTCTCGACGCTCGCGAACGACCCACGGACCCAGCAACCCGCCAGCCTTGCCGCAACTCGCCTAACTCGCCGCTATCGTTCAGCAAGGCTTAGGGGCAGTCACGCCTCCCCTCTTCGTATGAGTACGGTTCCCGAGCGGAGCGAGATCGACGCGGAGTACAAGTGGAACCTCGAGAGCATCTACGCCACCGACGAGGACTGGGAGGACGCCTACGAGGCGGTCACCGACCGGATCGACGAGCTGCGGGCCTACGAGGGCCGCGTCACCGAGAGCGCCGAGACCCTCCTCGAACTCCTCCAGCTGCGCGAGGAGATCATGCGCGAGGTCGCGCAGGTGACGACGTACGCTCGCCTCCGCAGCGCCGAGGACACGCGGAACCAGGAGTACCAGGCGATGGCGGCGAAGGGGTCGTCGCTCCGCTCGGACGCCTCCAGCGCGATCTCGTACCTCGAACCCGAACTGCAGGAGCTCACGCGCGAGGACATCGACGCGTTCGTCGAGGCCGAACCCGAACTCGTCGACTACGACCACTACTTCGACGACGTGCTGCGGCAGAAGGCGCACACGCGCTCCGCGGAGGTCGAGGAGGTCCTGGCCGACCTCTCGGACGTCACGAGCGCGCCCTCCGACATCTACTCGATGCTGACGAACGCGGACATGACCTACGGCGTCGTCGAGGGGCCCGACGGCGAGGACGTCGAGATCACGCAGGCGAACTTCACGAAGCTCCAGACGAAGCCGGACCGCGACTTCCGCGAGCGCGTCCACGAGACGTTCTACGAGGAGTGGGGCGACGTCCGCAACACGGTCGGCACCTCCCTCGAGAAGGCCGTCCGCGAGCACGTCACCAGCGCGGAGATCCGGGACTACGACAGCGCCCGACAGGCCGCCCTCGATAACACGAACGTCCCGGTCACGGTGTACGACAACCTCGTCGACGGCGTCCACGACAACCTCGACGCGCTCCACCGCCACGCGGAGCTGAAGGAGCAGGCGCTTGGCGTCGACGAACTCCAGAGCCACGACCTCTACATGTCGCTGACGGGCGAGGAGGGGCCGGACGTCGAGTACGAGCAGGCGAAGGAGTGGGTCATCGAGGCCGTCGCCCCGCTCGGCGAGGAGTACCAGCAGCGCATGCGCGAGGGCCTCGAGAGCCGCTGGGTCGACGTCTTCGAGAACCGCGGGAAGCGCTCCGGCGCGTTCTCCTCGGGCACCTACGACACCCAGCCGTTCATCCTGATGAACTACCAGGACGACATCGCCTCGATGTTCACGCTGGCGCACGAGCTCGGCCACTCGATGCACTCCGAGCTCGCCGGCGACGAGCAGCCGTGGCACGACGCCAGCTACGAAATCTTCGTCGCGGAGATCGCCTCCACCGTCAACGAGACGCTGCTGACGAAGCACCTCCTCGAGACGCTCGAGGACGACGAGCTCCGCACCCACGTCCTCGACGAGTACCTCGAGCGCTTCCGCTCGACGCTGTTCCGCCAGACGATGTTCGCGGACTTCGAGCAGCGCATCCACGAGCGCGTCGAGAACAACGAGGCACTCACGCCCGACGCCTTCGACGAGATCTACGGCGACCTCAAGCGCGAGTTCTACGCGCCCGCGACCCTCGAGGGCGGCGTCGAGCGCGAGTGGGAGCGCATTCCACACTTCTACTACAACTTCTACGTGTACCAGTACTCGACCGGCATCGCCGCCGCCGCGGCCATCGTCGACCGCATCGAGCGCGAGGGCGAGGAGGCCGCGGCCGACTACCGCGAGATGCTGACGGCCGGCGGCTCCGACTACCCGCTGAACGTCGTCGAGCGTGCGGGCATCGACATGGCCACACCCGACCCCGTCGACGCAGCGATCGGTATCTACCGCGACTACCTCGACGAGATCGAGACGCTGCTGGACCTGTAGCGCAAGACGATTTCGGAGCGTTCGCCCGCGATACACTCTTCCCGCTGTTCGGCACTTCAGGCTCACCGCTGGACCCTTGCTGACCTCGTTCCGTCACCGGCGAGACGGTCATTCTCGAGACGTGCGCTCCGTCGCCCAATACATTCAATACAAACCCATACAATTCAATACATATGCCGATCAGCAAGGACCGCTTCGAGGAACTGGGGGACAACGGGGACGACGACACCCCGACACCGGGGACGAACGCGGCGAAAATCCTCGAGTTCCTTCGAACGAATTCCGACAAGGCGTTCACGCAGAGCGAAATTGCGGCGGAGACGGCCGTGAAACCGGGGTCCGTCGGCCCGACACTCGTCCGGTTGCGGGAGCGAGGACGAGTCGACCACCAGGGGAACTACTGGCGGGTTAGCGACCACGAGGAAAGCGTCGCGGCCAGCACCGGGCACGCGGCTGACACCATGGCGGCCCGGGAGAGCGACGAGGAGACGCCTCGAATGGAGGAATGGCAGGATCACGCGGTCGACCCGCGGGAGCATCGCAGTGAGTAGCGACTCGTTCGAAGCCGGTGACGTGTTCTGGGCACCGGATCCGTTCAATTCGGGGAGCAATCCGCGGCCGTGGCTCGTGCTCGCTGCCGACAGCCTGCCCTATGCCGGGGGAGAGTACGTCTGTGCTGGCCTCACGCTGAGCGATCTCCGGGCCAACGTCGAGGTGAAAGACGAAGACTGGGTCGTCGGCAACGATCCGGATCTGACCGCCTACTGTTCGCCGTGGGTCCTCGCAACGGTCAAACACGACGCGGTCGCAAACACGCAGGGATCCGTGACGGATGAATTCACTCGGCGGGTCGTCCAGGAGAGCGTCGGGTACCTCACCAGTGACAGCGACGAGAACTCGTGATCGCGTTACTTCGAGTGTTCAGTCTCGGTTGCGGACTCACCTGACGACTCCGCGTTCTCGGCCCGCTTCTCGGAGAGGTGGTCCCAGATTTCCGTGCAGCCCGCGCCCTCCTCAATGTCGTCGAGGTGGTCCGTTCGCGGCTCCGCGTCGTCGCCGGCGTTGGGTTCCTCGTCCGTCGCGTCGGCCTCTGTCCGGGAAACACCGGAGCCGTCCGTCGCATATAGCTCGGGCGCGACGTCGGCGGAGGCGTGTTCGCGGGGGTCGTTTGTCATAGATGTCTCTAGGGGCCCAACGAGTAAGAACCCGGCTGACGGCGTCAAACGTTCGGGGGGCTCCCGGAAAGCGTCGATACCTGTCGCTACCCCGGACGTGCTGACAGGATCCACCGCGCCGTCGCCGGCACCCTCCGGCGATCCGCCGCATCTCCGACCCGCCGGTAACGCTTGTGCAGGTCACGGGGATAAGGGCACTCGGGGACAAACTCGGGCTATGGCACCATCCGTTCGCGTCTTCGACGACGGCGCCTGGATCTCCGTCGGCGGCGACCGCGTCGTCGGCGTCGGGGAGCTCTGGCAACTCGAGAATCACTCGCTGTGTGACTGCGAGGACGACCTGATCGTGGAGGGGTTCGACGACGCCGACCTCGTCGTCCGTGAGGAGGGTAACGGCGCCAGCGACGTCCAGGACGCAGCCAGCGACGATCGCAACGTCGTTCGCGCCCGGACGCTGGGCCGCTGTCTCGACTGCGGCACGCAGGGCTTCGTCGGCTGGGTCGACGTCGGCAGTATCGACGACGGCGACTTCGACAGGTTCGACGAGCCGCGGGTTGCTGGCGACGGCGGAGCGGACACCGCGGCCGACTCGCAATAGTTTCCGCTTTCTGGCGGCACCGGGGAGACGTGACCCTACCTCGGTGCCCCGGGCAGGTTTGACGCGGCGCTCCCCACTTTTTGTGCTGCCCCCGAACGTGGAGGTATGCCCACGGACGTGGAGGAGTGGAAGGAAGAACTGTACGGCGAGGACATCCGCGACGCCATCGAGCGCTTCGCCGAGGACGGGTGGGAGTCGATCCCGGACGACGAGCGCGACGCCTGGTTCGAGCGCTTCAAGTGGTACGGCCTGTACCACCAGCGCTCCGGCCAGGAGAGCTACTTCATGATGCGGATCGGCCCGCCGGGCGGCATCCTCGAACCGGGCCAGTTCCGAGCCATTGCGGAGATCGCGAAGGAGTACGCAACCGGCCCCGTCGAGAACCCCGTCTTCGGAAACGGCTGGCTCGACGTGACCACCCGCCAGGCGGTCCAGCTCCACTGGATCAACATCGAGGACGTGCCGGAGATCTTCGACCGGCTCGAGGAATCCGGCCTCACGACGAAGCAAGCCTGTGGCGACTCCTGGCGCAACATCGTCAACTGCCCCGTCGCCGGCAAGGACGAGGCCGAGTTCGTCGACGCCGGCAGCCTCGCGAATCGGCTCCACGAGACGTTCAATGGCAACGACGACCACGTGAACCTCCCCCGGAAGTGGAAGGTCAGCGTCACGGGCTGTCACGAGGGCTGCGGACAGGGCGACATCAACGACCTCGCGTTCGAACCCGCTGAGAAGACGGGCGAAACCGAGGACGGCGAGGAGACCGTCCGCGGCTACAACGTCCGCGTCGGCGGTGGGCTCGCCCGCAACGAACCCCGCTTCGCGAAGGGCATCGACGTCTTCGTCACCGAGGACGAGGCCATCGAGGTCGCCGACGGGCTCAGTGCGCTGTTCCGCGATTACGGCAACCGCGAGGACCGCTTCAGCGCCCGCATGAAGTTCCTCGTCGACGAGTGGGGACCGGAGCAGGTCCGCGAGACGCTCCAGGACGAGTACGTCGACTTCGAGATCGAGACCGCCGGCCGCGACCTCCGCGAGCAGTACTCGTACAACGCCGGCGTGGACCACGGCCACGCCGACCACGTCGGCGTCCACGAGCAGGCCGACGGCGACAACTACGTCGGCCTCAACGTGCTCGTCGGTCGGATGGACGCCGACGACGCCGCCCGGATCGCCGACCTCGCCGCGGAGCACGGCTCCGGCGAGGTCCGGCTCACCCAGCGGCAGAACATCGTCCTCACGGACGTTCCGGACGAGAACCTCGACGACCTCCTCGCCGCCGAGCCGCTCGAGGAGTACAGCCCGAACCCGTCGCCGTTCAAGCGCGGCTCCATCGCCTGTACCGGCACCGAGTTCTGCTCGCTGTCCATCGTCGAGACGAAGAACCGGCAGGTCCGGTTCTCGCGCTGGCTGAAGCAGAACGTCGAGCTCCCCGAGGACGTCGAGGACTTCCACATCCACCTCTCCGGCTGTACCGCCTCCTGTGCGCAGCCGCAGATCGCGGACATCGCGCTCCGCGGGATGAAGACCCGGAAGGACGGCGAGCCCGTGGAGGCGCTCGACCTCGGCATCGGCGGCGGCCTCGGCGAGGATCCGAGCTTCGCGCGCTGGGTCGCCCAGCGCATCCCCGTCGACGAGGTGCCCGGCACCATCAAGAACCTCGTCGAGAGCTTCGCCGCGGAGCGCGAGCCCGGCCAGACCTTCCGCGAGTTCGCGGCCGAGCGCGACGAAGACGAGCTGGCCGCGCTCGTCGAACCCGAGGAGACCTCCTACGAGGACCCGTACATGCACAACACGAAGCGGACCTGGTACCCGTACGCGCCCGAGGACGACCTCGACGCGACGCCGGCACCGACCACCCCGGACGACACGCCGCTGGCGACTGACGACTGATGGTCGACCGCCTGCTGAAAGTCAACGCGTACACGACGCTGGACTACGTCGAGGCCGAAGTCGAGGGCCACGACCTCGCCGACGAGGCGCTGGCGGTCCTCAACGTCACCGCCGCCAGGCAGGACCCGGATCACGTCGAACTCGCGCTCGAACTCGACGACGCGATCGACGAAGTGCCCCACCACGTCGACCGGGTGCCGCTCTCGGCCGAAGAGGCCAGGGCGATCGCCGCCGACCTGGAGCGCCACGCCGACCGCGTCGAGGCGGCGTCTTCGGGCGACGCTGACGGCGACGGGAGTGAGTAACCTCCCGGGTCGGCGGATCCGGGTCGAGTGCGGTCGATCTCGCATCGTTGCCGGCATCACCATGATAGCTCCGTGACGGCTTCGCACTGCGACGAGACGCGGAGCGTGTGACTGAACTGAAACGCGGAAGCCGGAGCTGTTGCCCCATCCCCGGATCGCGCTGTAGAGCGGTTGCCGCGACGGATCGTGCGGGGTGGTGACAGCCCGGCGATCTGCTGCACTATTTCACTTGCGTTACATATAAGGAACCCTGAAGCCATCAACTGTTGACAGGTGGCTGGCAGATCGCGGTTCGTTCGGTGATTCAACCTTTGTAAAGCTGGCGAAATAGTTATATGGCCAGAACTCTTTCATTTAACGTCTTCGAAATAGGCATGCCAACACACCACACGAAACTGGCGGCCCGAACGGCCTCGTTGACCCACGAAACAGGGACTATCGAGTCCCCATCCGCGTCGCCCGAACCAACTCCCAACCCGCATCGACCATGACAAGCGAAATCGCCCCCCTGGACGACCTGGCGGAGGAGTATCGATCGTCGATCCCGGACGACCTGCGAGAGGCGCACAGTTTCGACTGGTACCTCTCGGAGCTCCGGGCGCAGCCGAAGATCGCCCGGAACGCCCACCAGCGATTGGCGGACATGTTCGACTATTACGGGACGGAGTACGACGAGGACGCCGGCATCGCCAGATACCGGATGGCCGCCGAGGACCCGCTGGACGACGGTGAGAACGTGTTCTACGGGGACGACGTGCATCGAACCATCCACGAGTTCGTCAACAAGCTCAAGAGCGGGTCCCGCGGGCTCGGGCCGGAACGCCGCATCAAACTGCTGCTTGGCCCCGTCGGGTCCGGCAAGTCCGACTTCGACCGGCAGGTGCGCCGCTACTTCGAGGCGTACACCGCGACCGAGGCGGGTCGGATGTACACGTTCCGGTGGGTCGACCTCTGTCGCGTCATCGACGACCAGGACCCCGCCGACGACGTGGTGCGGTCGCCGATGAACCAGGACCCGCTGGTGTTACTCCCGCCGGACCAGCGCCAGCAGGTGATCGACCGGCTCAACGAGGAACTCGACGCCGCCTACTCGATCCGCAACGAGCAGTCGCTCGACCCCGAATCGGCGTTCTACATGGACGAACTGCTCGCCCACTACGACGACGACCTGACCGAGGTGTTCGACAACCACATCGAGGTGGTCCGGCTCGTCGCCGACGAGAACAAGCGCCAGTGCATCGAGACGTTCGAGCCGAAGGACAAGAAGAACCAGGACGAGACGGAGCTCACCGGCGACGTCAACTACTCGAAGCTGGCCGTCTACGGCGAATCGGACCCGCGCGCGTTCGACTACTCCGGCGCGTTCTGTAACGCGAACCGAGGGATCTTCTCCGGCGAGGAGCTGTTGAAGCTCCAGCGGGAGTTCCTCTACGACTTCCTGCACGCGAGCCAGGAGGGAACGATCAAGCCGAACAACAACCCCCGGATGGACATCGACCAGGTGATCGTCGGCCGGACGAACATGCCGGAGTACCGTGAGAAGAAGGACGACGAGAAGATGGAGGCGTTCAACGACCGGACGAAACGCATCGACTTCCCGTACGTCCTCGAGTACGACGCCGAGGCCGACATCTACCGCAAGCTGCTCCGGAACGCGGACGTGCCCGACGTCCACATCGAGCCGCACACCCACGAGATGGCCGGCCTGTTCGCCGTCCTGACGCGCGTCGAGGCCCCCGACTCCGGCGCGGTCGACCTCCTCCAGAAGGCGAAGGCCTACAACGACGAGGTCGACGAGGGCGACGAGATCGACGTGACGAAGCTCCGCGAGGAGGCGGCGGAGAGCACGGACGTCGCCGAGGGGATGGACGGCATCTCGCCGCGGTTCGTCGGCGACGAGATCGCGGAGGCGATCATGAACGCCAAACACCGTGATCGCGGCTACCTCTCGCCGCTAACCGTGTTCAGCCACTTCGAGGAGAACCTCGAGATGCACGGCTCGATCCCACAGGATCGATTCGAGGAGTACTATCGGCACCTCGAAACCGTCCGCGAGGAGTACCGCGACCGCGCCATCGACGACGTGCGTGGCGCGCTCGCGTACGACGTCGAGGAGATGCAGAGTCAGGGCGAGAAGTACATGGACCACGTCATGGCCTACATCGACGACGACACCGTGACCGACGACCTGACCGGGCAGGAGCAGGAGCCGGACGAGGCGTTCCTGCGCGCCGTCGAGGAGAAGCTCGACATCCCCGAGGACCGGAAGGACGACTTCCGGCAGGAGGTGTCGAACTGGGTCTCCCGGCGCGCTCGCGAGGGCGACACCTTCGACCCACAGGACAACACCCGGCTCCGTCGCGCGCTCGAACGGAAGCTCTGGGAGGACAAGAAACACAACGTCAACTTCTCGGCGCTGGTCTCCTCGAACGAGGCCGACCGCGAGGAGCGGAGTGCCTGGATCGACGCGCTGCAGGAACAGGGCTACTCGGAGGAAGGCGCCCGCGAGGTCCTCGAGTTCGCCGGCGCCGAGGTGGCCAAAGACGAACTCGACGACTAATGACCCATCCCCACGCCGAGCGCTACGTCGACGACGCCGACCGAGCGCTCCGGACGACCTACGAGGAGCCGATGGCCCTGGCAACGTACGTGGAGCGCGTCTTCGAGAACCCCACCGTCGCCTCCCACGCCGCCCGGTACCTGCTCCGCGCCATCGAATCCGCCGGCACCCGGACCGTCATCGAGGCGGGCGAGGAGCTGGAGCGCTACCGCTTCTTCGACGACCCCTTCAACGACGGCGAGCACGCCGTCCTCGGCAACACGGCGACGCTGAACGCCTTCGTCGAGGACGTCCGCACCATCGCGGCCGAGCGCGGCAAGGAGGCGACGATCAGCTGGTTCGCCGGCCCGACCGCGACCGGGAAATCCGAGCTGAAGCGCTGCCTGATCAACGGGCTCCGGGAGTTCTCCCGGACGCCCGAGGGCCGCCGCTACACCGTCGAGTGGAACATCGCCCGGACCGGCGCCGAGGAGACGCGCGGGCTCTCCTACGGCGAGCAGCCCGCCGCCGACGAGGACAACTGGCACGAGAGCCCCGTGCAGGCGCACCCCCTGAGCGTGTTCCCGCCCGCCGTCCGCGAGGACGTGCTGGCGGACGTGAACGACCGCGTCGACGACGTGCCGGTGCGGGTCGGCCAGCGGCTCGACCCGTTCTCCCAGGAGGCGTACGACGACCTCGAAACGGGATATCGCCGCGCCGGGACGAACGACCTCTTCTCGGCGATCACCGCCGAGCAACACCTGCGCGTGAAGAACTACGTCATGGACGTCGGGCAGGGGATCGGCGTGTTGCACGCGGAGGACGGCGGGACGCCGAAGGAGCGACTCGTCGGCGGCTGGATGCCGAGCCTGCTCCAGGAGCTCGACTCCCGGGGCCGGAAGAACCCGCAGGCGTTCAGCTACGACGGCGTGCTCTCGCAGGGGAACAACGGCGTCACCATCGTCGAGGACGCCGCCCAGCACGCCGACCTCGTCCAGAAGCTGCTGAACGTGCCCGAGGAGAAGACGGTGAAACTCGACACGGGGATCAGCATGGACGTCGACACGCAGCTGATCCTCATCTCGAACCCGGACCTCGAAGCCCAGCTCAACCAGCAGGAGGACCGCCGCGGCGAGGACCCGCTGAAGGCGCTGAAGCGACGGCTGGACAAGCTGCAGTTCACCTACCTGACCAACCGGAGCCTCGAAGTCGCGCTCCTGCGCCGGGAGCTCGCTGACGAGCGAACCGTGCTCGACGCCGTCGACGTCGACGAGCGCGACGCCTACGTCCGGGAGCCCGTCGAGATCGCCGTGCAGTCGGGCGACGGCGGGACGACGACCCGGGAGTTCGCGCCGCACGCGCTGGAAGCGGCCGCGCTCTACGACGTGGTCACCCGGCTCGACACCGACGACGTGCCGACAGGGCTCGACCTCGTCGAGAAGGCGCTCCTGTTCGACCGCGGCTACGTCGGCGAGGGCGACGACCGACGCGAGGCCGACGAGTTCGACTTCTCGGCCGACGCCCGCGACGGCGAGTACGGCATCCCCGTGACGTACACGCGCGACGTGCTCTCGACGCTCGTTTCGACGGACCGGGACCGCTCGCATCCGTCGCTGCCAGTCGAGACCGTCGTCATGCCCGAGGACGTCCTCGACGCGATGGTCGAGGGGCTCGGGGACGCGCCGGTGTTCGCCGGCAGCGAGTCCGGGGAGTACGAGAACCGGGTTGGCGACGTCGCGGCCCGCGTCCGCGAGCGCCAGGAGGCCGACGTCCTCGATGCGATGCTCGCCCGGCATCACCCCGACGAGGAGACCGTCGCGGAGTACATCGAACACGTCTACGCGTGGGCGACGGGCGAGCAGGTCGAGACGGAGCGCGGGACGACGATCGACCCCGATCCGCTGACGATGAAGGTGTTCGAGATCGAGCACCTCGGGCGCTTCGACGAGAGCGATTACGACGGCACCGACCCCACCGACGCGGTGGAGTCGTTCCGGCGCGAGGAGGTCGTCACCGCGCTGAACCGCCAGGCCTGGGAGCAGCGCGGCGAGGACTTCGCGGTCGCGGCGATCGACCCGCTCGCGATCCCGGCCCTCGAGGAAACGCTCTCGGCCAACGACTGGGACGACGTCCACCGCGTCTTCGAGGACTTCGACCCCGCCCAGTGGGCCGACCCGCCGTCCGGCACCGAGACGGAACGCCTCAAGAAGGAGACCATCGACCGCCTGTGCGAGGGTGAGTACTCCCGGGCCGCGGCGGAGCTCACGACTCGCCGGGTCGTGGCCGACGTGGCGACGGAGGAACCATGGGACTGAAAGACGACCGCCGGCGGTTCGAGGAGATCGGCGAGGAGCGGCGCGAGGACCTCGCCGACTTCATCACCCACGGCGACCTCGGCCGCAGCCGCGGGGACGAGGTGCGGATCCCCATCAAGATCGTCGACCTCCCGGAGTTCCAGTACGACAAGCGCGACCAGGGCGGCGTCGGCCAGGGCGACGCCGAAGTCGGCGACCCCGTCGAGGTGCCGGAGGCGGAGCCGGACGACGGGGACGGCGACGGCGACGGCGACGAAGACGGGGACGAGCCCGGCGACGAACCCGGTGAGCACGAGTACTACGAGATGGATCCCGAGGAGTTCGCACAGGAACTCGACGAGGAGCTCGGGCTCGACCTCGAACCGAAGGGGAAGCAGGTGGTCGAGGAGACCGAGGGCGACTTCACCGACGTCGCCCGCACGGGGCCACACAGCACGCTCGACGTGGAGCACTTCTTCCGCGAGGGGCTCAAGCGCAAGCTCGCCGTCGACTTCGACGGGGAGTACGTCCGCGAGGCGCTCCGCGTCGACGGCTGGGGCGCCGACGAGGTGTTCGACTGGGCGCGCGACCAGCGGATCCCCGTCTCGAAGGCGTGGCTCCGGGAGGCCGCCGGCGAGGTCGACGAGCCCGGGCGCTGGGAGAGTATCGAGGCGATGACCGAGGCCGTCGAGCGAACGTCGACGGCCCAGCGGGTCCGCGAGGAGGGGATCGACCAGCTCCCGCTCCGGCGCGAGGACCAGCGATTCCGCCACCCGGAGATCGTGAAGGAGCACGAGAAGAACGTCGTCGTGGTGAACATCAGGGACGTGTCCGGGTCGATGGACGAGGAGAAGCGCGAGCTGGTCGAGCGCGTGTTCACGCCGCTCGACTGGTACCTCCAGGGCAAGTACGACAACGCGGAGTTCGTCTACATCGCCCACGACGCCGACGCCTGGGAGGTCGACCGCGAGGAGTTCTTCGGCAT
>JBDGPU010000145.1:0-12824 GCA_042219525.1 Halopenitus sp. | reverse complement strand
GAAAGGGGCAGCCGCTGAGCGGGACGCCCTGCGACGCTAGCACCGCAATCCCGGCGAGCGAGCGACCGGAGGGAGCGAGTGAGCCGGGTGAGGAGCGCAGCGAGCAGCGCGACCGCTCAGCGGCTGGGGCTTTCTGGGCATGCTGAGTGGTGTCGCTCGCGACGACAACCGAACAAACTACGCGGAAAGCGACCGCCTCAACGGCTGGGGCTTTCTGGGCATGCTGAGTGGTGTCGCTCGCGACGATAACCATTCAAACTACGTTAAAAGCGACCACCTCAGCGGCTGCGGCTTTCTGGGTGATCCGAGTGGTGGCGCCTGCGACGTCAGCGACGCCAGCAGTGACAGCCAACGCAAACGACCAAAACCCACAAAACCGGCCTTCAGAAAATCGCCACAGAAATCCGAGTCAGTCGTGCCTGAAGGCGCGGTCGCCGGTGAACACCATCGCCATATCATGTTCATCAGCGGCCTCGATGACGTCTTCATCATTCACGGATCCACCGGGCTGGACGACCGCCTCGATGCCCGCCTCGGCGGCCTCCTCGATGGCGTCCGGGAAGGGGAAGAAGGCGTCCGAGGCCATTACGGCGCCCTCGGCGGACTTGCCGTCGGCGTCCTTCTCGGCTTTCATCGCCGCGAGTGTGACCGCGTCGACGCGGGAGACCTGGCCCATGCCAACGCCGACGGTCTCGGTGCCGGTCGCGAAGAGGATCCCGTTGGACTTCACGTGCTTGAGCGTCTTCCACGAGAACACCAACGTCTCGAGTTCCGCCTCGGTCGGCTCGCGCTCGGTGACGACTTCGAGTTCGTCGGTGGTCGGCGACTGGAGATCGCGTTCCTGCACGAGGCGCCCGCCGACGATGGGCTTCTCGGTGTGTCGCTCCGTGAACCGTTCGGCGCCCTCGCCGAGCGGGCCAACGTCGAGCACGCGGAGGTTGCTCTTCTCGCGGAGCACGTCGAGCGCGGCGTCGGTGTAGCCCGGCGCGACGACGACCTCCTTGAACGACTCCGTGATCGATTCGGCGGTGTCGACGTCGCAGGTGCGGTTCAGCGCGACGATGCCGCCGAACGCGCTCTTCGCGTCGGTCCGGAGCGCGCGGTCGTACGCGTCCGCGAGCGAGTCGCCTACGGCGCAGCCCGCGGGGTTCGTGTGCTTGATGACGGCTGCGGCGGGGTCGTCGAACTCCTTGACGAGGCCCAGCGCCGCGTCCGCGTCGTTGTAGTTGTTGTACCCCATCCCCTTCGCGCCCTCGTTCAGCTGGGGCGCGTCGACGACGGTGGCCTCCTCGCAGCTCGGGTCGGCGTAGAGCGCGGCGTCCTGGTGCGGATTCTCGCCGTAGCGGAGCTGCTCCGAGCGATCCTCGGAGACGTAGCGACGCTGGGGGAACGCCCCACCCGTGTCGCCCTCAACAGTCACGGACTCGTCCTCCGCGTCGACCGTCACGCGGTCCTCGGCGAACCAGCGCACGGCTCGCGGGTAGGCGGTGAACTCCGCTTCGTATAGCACTCTCTCCTTTAACGCGTCCACGTCGTCGTCCTCGTACACCGGCACGGGCACCTGCGTGACGATGGGCCCACCATCGACCTCCTCCGTGACGACGTGAACCGTGCAACCCGAGGTCCTGGCGCCCGAGTCGAGCACCTGTTCGTGGGCGTCAATGCCGGGGAACGCGGGCAGGAGCGAGGGGTGGACGTTCAGCGTCGTCGGCGCGTCGTCGAGGAACTCGTCGGTGAGGACGCGCATGTAGCCGTCCAGACAGACGATGTCGAAGTCGTAGCCGTCGAGACGGTCGAGGATGCGACGCTCGTGGGCCTCGCGCGACTCCCCCTCCTCGCGCTCGACGACCTCCGTCGCGATCCCCCGCTCGGAGGCGCTCTCGAGTACGGGCGCGCCGTCATTGTTCGACAGAACGACCGACAGCTCGGCGCCGCCGGGCGCGACGTCGTCGACGTGAAGCAGGTTCCGTCCGCGGTTGCTGGCCAGACCGGCGATCTTCATATCGAACCGATCCGTCGCGCCGGTGATAGGGGTTGCGGTCGCTGTCGGGAGAATACACACGGACACGTACAACAACCGGGGCATCCCGAAACAAAATAGGCCAACATACCCACGAACGTGTCCCCCGCCATCGACACGCTTTTGCGCCGTCCGTGGGGACGTTCGACCATGACAGCGACGAACGACGACGCCGATGGCGATGGTGACGCCCAGGCCGACGCCGACGGTCAGGCCGACGCCAACGGCTTCGGCAACCTCCCGCGCGACGACCCGCTTTCGGCCGTCTCGCCGCTCGATGGCCGCTACGCCGGGCGCACGGAGCCACTCGTCCCGTACGCGAGCGAGGCCGCACTCATGCGAGCGCGCACTCGCGTGGAAGTCGAGTACCTCATCGCGCTGGCGGACCTCGAGGCGACGCCGCTCACCCTCGACGCCGACGCCAGAGCAACGCTTCGCGGGCTCTACGAGGAGTTCGACGCTGAGGACGCCCAGCTCGTGAAGGATCTGGAAGTCCGCGGCGCCGAGGGGTACAGCGCGACGAACCACGACGTGAAGGCGGTTGAGTACTTCCTGCGGATCCAGCTCGACGAGGCCGAGTCCGCCGGCGTCGTCGCCGACGCCGAAGCCATCTACCCGTGGATCCACTTCGGGCTCACCAGCGAGGACGTGAACAACCTCGCCCAGCGCCTGCTCGTCAAGCCCGCCGTCGAATCGGTGCTCGTCCCCGCCATCCGCGAGGTCCGCGACGCGCTCGTCAGCTTCGCGCACGATTACGGCGACGTGCCGATGCTCGCGCGGACGCACGGCCAGCCCGCGACGCCGACCACCTTCGGCAAGGAGATGGCGGTGTACGCCTCACGGCTCGGCCGCGCGCTCGGCCGCCTTGGCGACGCGACTGACGACATCTCGGGCAAGCTCGCCGGCGCCTCCGGCACCTACGCCGCCCACGACGCCGCCTACCCGGACGTCGACTGGGAGGCCTTCTCGGCGTCGTTCGTCGAAGGTCTCGGCTTCAAGCACGAACCCCTGACGACGCAGGTGAATCCCTGTGACGACCTCGCGGCCGTCTTCGATGCGCTCCGCGGCGTCAACAACGTCCTGCTGGACCTCGACCGCGACGTCTGGCTATACGTCTCCGACCGGTACCTCGGTCAGCGCACCGTCGAGGGCGAAACGGGCTCCTCGACGATGCCGCACAAGGTGAACCCCATCGACTTCGAGAACAGCGAGGGCAACCTCTCGAAGGCGAACAGCGACCTCATGTTCCTGGCCGACTACGTGACGACCTCCCGGCTCCAGCGCGACCTCTCGGACTCGACCGTCAAGCGGAACATCGGCGCCGCGTTCGCCCACTGTCTGATCGGCTACTCGAAGACCCAGGGCGGGCTCGGGAAGATCGTCCCCAACGAACAGGTGATGCGCGAGGAGCTGGAGGCGACCCCCGAGATCATCGGCGAAGCCGTCCAGACCATCCTCCGCCGCGAGGGCGACACCGACGCGTACGAGCGCGTCAAGGAACTCACCCGCGGCCGAGAGGTCACGCTCGCGGACTTCCAGGCCCTCTTCGACGACCTCGACGTGAGCGAGGACGTTCGCGCGGAACTGAAGGCGCTGACGCCGGCGGGCTACACCGGTATCGCCGACGATCTGGCTGATTCGGTGGAGTAGGGGTGGTGAACCCACCCCCAAATGGGTCGATACGACTCAGGGACAGGCAAACCGGTCAGCAGTCGGCGGCAATCCGGCAGATGCTGGTCTGAATCCGACCTCGGCGCCAACACGCACGATCGGGTGAGAACACCCCCGGTTGGCCAAACTGTTAACACATAGCGATGAGTACGGTAAACATGTCACTGGATACAAAACTCGAGACACTGGGTACGCTGGTGACGAGCAGGCGAGCTGAAAAGATAGCCGCGGCCCTCATCACGCTACTCGGTCTAGTGCTCGTTGCCAGTCCCTTCACGGTCCTCTCGGGGCTCCAGAGCGGACTGGTTCTCGTGACATTCCTCGTCGGCGGCTTCTTCCTCGTTCTCGGTGCGCTGCTCGCCTCGGAGCGGACGCCGACCGGGGACGCGGTGCGGTACCAGGCTTAAATCACATTTCACGATAGCAAACGGCCGACCGAATGGAAGGTCACTCAGTACGGCACCCCACAGAACGAGAAAGCAGGCCGTCACGAACGCTCGCTCTTATCCCCATTCCGCGACCGCTCTGACGGGCGCCCCGTCGCCCTCAGCGACGGGCAACGGAAATGCGTACAGCGTGAACCGCTCGGGCAGCGACCCCAGATTCCGAAGGTTCTCGACGATGGGGAGCCCCGCCCCGAGCAGCTCGTGGTGTGCCGGAACGCCAGCCGGCTCGTCGGGAGCCGGTTCGACCGGGGTGTCGCTCGCGGTGGTCGTCGGGTCCGGGCCGAACGTGTCGAGCCCCACGCCGACGCCCGCCTCTCGACAGCGCGCCGCGAACTCGCGAGTCAGATACGGGTGGTCGCGGTAGCGCGGCTCGTTCCAGTGGTCCTCCCACCCGGTGCGGATCACGAGGAGGTCGACCTCGTCGACGTCGAACCCGGACGGAAACGCGTCAGAATCGAGCGGTTCTCGCGGATCACACGGCGCGAGGTCGACGAGTTGGGCCTCGAACGCCCATTCGCCCACGTCGCGCTCGTCGAGTGTCGCCCCCTCTGGCTCGGTGTGGCGGGGCGCATCGACGTGCGTCCCGGTGTGGCTCCCACAGCGGAGCTCTTGCACCGAGTAGCCGTCGCGCTCGTGGGTCGCGTGCGCCGACACCGACACCTCGGGATCCCCGGGGTAGGTCGGCATGCCCGACTCGATCGGCCGTGAGCAGTCGCGGAACACGCCGTGAAGAACGGGCGGCGCCGGGAAAAGTCCCCACCGACCTCAGTCGAGGTCGTACACGTCGGGTCGGCGGTCGCCGAGCGCGTCGTCGTACTCGGTAAAGGCCTTCTCGCGGGCGACGGCGGCGTCGACGGTCCCGGTGAGCGTCGCGTCGCGGTCGACCGGGGCCGGCCCCGCGGCGACCATCGCGTCGGCGTCGACGACGAGGCTCTGGCCCTCGAACGTCGTCCCGCGCTCGGTCCCCGTCCGGTCCGCACAGGCGAACCCGACCCGGTGCGAGCTCGCGCGGGCGACGGCGAGGTGGGCACCCCGCGTCCAGCCGCCCGGGCGCGCCTCGCCCTCGACGGTCGGCCAGTTCGTCGGCAGCGCGATCAGGTCGGCCCCGTCGCGGGCCTGCGTCGTCGTTGCGCCGGGGAACCAGACGTCGTTGCAGATCTGCACGCCCAGTCGACCGAACGGCGCGTCGAAGACTGGCAGCTCGTCGCCCGGCTCGAACCAGCGCTTCTCCTCGTTCCAGAGGTGCGTCTTCCGGTAGACGCCCTCGAGCCCGTCAGGGGAGACGACCGCGGCCGAGTTGTAGCGCGCGCCGTCGGCCGCGAGTTCGGGGAAGCCGCCCACGACCCACGCGCCCGTCTTTGCCGCCGCATCGATCCAGGCCTCGACGGACGGGCCGTCGCGCGGCTCCGCGAGCTCGCGAACCTCCTCGTGGGACTCGAAGACGTAGCCGCTTGTGACGAGTTCGGGGAGGACGACGAGGTCGACGTCGCCGTCCCCGTCCTTACCCTCGCCAGTAACGTCCTGAATCGCCTCGACCGTCCGCTCGCGATTGGCAGCAACGTTCCCGAACTCGGGCGCGAACTGGACTGTCGCGACGGTGACGTCCTCTGGATTGGGGGAGTTGAAGGAGTTGGGGGAGTCGAAGGAGTTGGAGGAGTCGTCGGTCATGAAATCTCAGGAAAGCAGCTCTCGAAGGGCTCGCGTCGCGGCGTCGGCTGCCCATTCGACCTCGCGCACCCGGACGTACTCGCGCTCCGCGTGTGCAACCGCGCCTTCGTCGTCGGCGAGGTCACCCGGCCCGAACACGACCGTCGGGTCCGGGGCGAAGTAGCTCGACTCCGTCGCAGCGGAGAAGGGGCGGACGTCGCCGCCGCGGCCCGCCGCCGCGTCCGTCGCCGTCGGCTCCCGCGTCGCCCGCGCGGCGTCGGCGACGACCTCGACGAGTTCGTGGGTTGGCTCGGTCGCGAACGCTTCGAGGAACGGCGACTCGCGTTCGGTGAACTCGAACGCGACGCCGACGTCGTCGGCGACGGCGTCGGAGACGGCCGCCTTCAGTTCGTCACCGAACGCCTCGGTGGTTTCCGGTGGCACACTGCGTCGGTCGACCGTGATGGCGCAGTCGGCCGGGACCTGGTTCGTCGCGCCGCCGCCCTCGACGACCGTGGGCGTGAGCTTCGGCGCGCCGAGCTGGTCGTGTGGCGTCGCGCCGGCGTCGAACGTTCGGATAGCGGCCAGCGCGTCCTCCGCGGCCGCGATGGCGTTGACGCCGGCCTCCTCCGCGGCGTGCGCGGTGACGCCCGAGAGGGTGATCGTCCCCTCGAAGCGCCCTTTCGCGGCCGAGCAGACGTCGAGGCCGGTCGGTTCGCCGACGACGTAGAGGTCGCCGTCGAGCGAGGGGGTGGTGTCCGGGAGCTGCCCGGTCAGCGCCGCGGCGCCCAGCGAGAGCGTCTCCTCGTCGGGCGTGATCGCCAGCGAGAGCTCGCCCCACTCGGGCTCGGTCCGCAGGAACGCCGCGACGAGGGTCGCGATCTGCGCCTTCGCGTCGCAGGACCCGCGCCCGCGGATCACGTCGACGCCGGATTCGCCGGCGACGGTCGCATCCTCGTCCCGCTCGAAGGCGACGTGCGGCGAGACGGTGTCGACGTGCGTGTTCAGGACGACGTGCGGGCCCTCGTCCGATCCGGGCGAGGCCTTCGTCGCGATAACGTTGCCCGCGTCGTCGACGGTCGCGTCGACGCCGAAGTCGCCCAGCGTCGCGACGAGGAAGTCGCGCGCGTCGGTGACGCCGTCGTGGGAGGGGATCTGGACTATCGATTCGAGGAAGGATATGGGGTCGAACGCGTCGGCGGAAAGCGGCGGATCGTCGGGATCGCGGTCCTCCGGTGTCGAGTTTTCGGCTGGGCCGCTCATTGGTCGACCGCGCCGAGTTCCCCGGCGCCGTCGCGGACGACTGGCCCGGCGAGCGTCGCGGGCCCCGACGCCGGAATCGTCGTTTCGAGCTCCCCGCCCGGCGGGCGCGTGCGGATCGTCTCGCCGTCGGCGAGCCCCAGGTGGGACGCGGCGGCGGCCACGGCGACGGCGCCGGTACCGCAGGAGCGCGTCTCGCCCTCGACGCCGCGCTCGAACGTGCGCTGGTCGAAGGTCGGCGGGGCTGTCGACTCCGCCGTCCTGACGCGGCTCGCGAAGTTGACGTTCGCGCCGTCCGGGAACACGTCGGCGTGGCGGATCGGCTCGGCCGCGTCGTCGATGTCGACCTCCTCCACGTCGTCGACGAACGCGACGGCGTGGGGGACGCCGGTGTTGACGGCGGTGACGGTGAAGCCGTCGAGGTCGCGCTCGACGAACTCCTCGTCGTTCTCGACGGGGACGCGGGCGGGGTCGAACGCCGGTTCGCCCATCTCGATCTCGACGTGGTAACGGTCCGTGTCGGTATCGGCGGCGGCGTCGGCAGCGTCGGCGTCGGTGGCGCCGTCGGCGTCGGCGGCGTCGGCGGCGTCGGCTGCGGCGGCGGCGTCGCCAGCGGCAGGTTGCAGCGTCGCGTGCCGCGTCCCGGCCTCCGTGTCGATCATGAACTCCGTTTCGCCGGTGCGGTCGTGAGCCCAGGCGGCGACACAGCGCGCGCCGTTGCCGCACATCGCGGCCGTCGAGCCGTCCGGCTGGACGAGCGTCATGTTCACGCGCGTCGGCTCCTCGGTCGATTCGATGTCGAGGAAGAGCACCCCGTCGGCGCCGCGCCGGCCGTCGACGACGGTGCCCGTGTCGCGGTCGCAGTGCTTGCGGGCGAACGCGGACCGGTTTTGCAGCGGCGTGTCCGCGTCGACGATGAAGAAGTCATTGCCCGTGCCGTGGTACTTCGTGAACGGAACGACGGAGCGCTGGCTCATCGTTCCACCTCGGTCAGGTCGGCGAGCGTCTCGCGGCGCCGGACGACCCGCGCGTCGTCGTCCTCGATGGCGACTTCCGCGGGTCGTGGGCGCGAGTTGTACTGTGAGGCCATTTCGTATCCGTAGGCGCCCGCGATCCCGATGGCGAGGACGTCCCCGCGCTCGGGCCGCGCGAGCGGTCGCTTCGTACTAAAGACATCGGCACTCTCACAGATAGGTCCTGCGACTGTAACAGGCGTCTCGCGGCGACCCGCCCCGGACAGGTTCCGGATCGGGTGGAAGGCGTCGTACATCGCGGGCCTGAGCAGGTCCGTCATCCCCGCGTCGACGCCGACGACCGTCTCCTCGGCGGTCGGCTTGGTGGTGTTGATACGCGTCAGCAACACCCCCGCGTCGGCGACGACGTAGCGACCGGGTTCGACGGCAAGCGTGGCCTCCTGCCGAACGCCGTCGTCGTCGGCCACGTCCGCAGCCGCGTCGGCACGCGGTACTGGTCCGAGCGCCGAACGCGTCGCCTCGGCGACGTCCTGCAGGTCGAGCGGCGGTTCGTCCGCCTCGTAGGGAACGCCGAAGCCGCCGCCGACGTCGACGTACTCGAGGTCGATTGCCGGGGTGTCCGAATCGTCGGGCGTCGCGAGCGACCGCGCGAGGTCGCCCATCCGCGAGACGAGTTCGCGGTGGCTCTCCAGCTGGCCGGCGTCGATCCCGGAGCCGGCGTGGGCGTGGATGCCCACGACGTCGAAGCGCTCGTCGGCCTCGCGGACGAGGTCGGCCGCGCGGTCGTAGGGGACGCCGAACTTCACGTCCGCGCCGGTCCGGACCTTCTCGTGGTGGCCGGCGCCGACGCCGGGGTTGACCCGGACGCAGACGCGACCGTCGTAGCCGCGCTCCGCGAGGCGGTCGAGCGTGTCGGCGACGCCGACGGTGATGGTGAGGCCGGGCTCCTCGTTCCAGGCCGAGACGGCGTAATCGAGGTCCCGTGCCGGGGGGTTGACCGCGGTGTAGTGGACGCGCTCGCCGGGGAAGCCCGCTTCGAGCACGCGGTCGAGTTCGCCCGCGGAGGCGCACTCGGCGTCGAGGCCGGCCTCGCGGACGGTCTCCAGCACCGCCTGGCCAGTGTGAGCCTTGACCGCGTAGCGCACGTCGGCTGCGGGGAACGCGTCCCGGAGGCGCGCGCAGTTCTCGCGAACCCGGTCGAGGTCGACGACGTACAGCGGCGTGTCGTGCTCGCTCGCGAGGTCCCGGAGGCGGTCGGCGTCCCAGTCCCCGAGCCGGCGGACGGCCGGGTTGTCGCCCTCGGCCGCAGTCGATGCCGTCTCGTTCGGTTGGTCGCTCATTCCCGGAGGGCGTCCTCGCGCTGGGTCGCCTCGAGCGTCTGCTCCTCGACGTGGGTCGCGACGACCGCGGGCTTGTACGCGCCGCCCTCGAATAGGTCGTGGTCGCCGACCGAGGACTCGACCATGCGCGTGAACGCGCGGCGGTCGCTCGGCAGGTGGCCGTAGTAGACCTCCTCGTCGACGAGGTCGTAGACGGGGATGCGCGGCGTCAGGAGCGTGTTCTCGCCGACGACGGAGTTCTCGCCGATCCGGAAGCCCGAGGTGACCCGACAGCCGGCGCCAAGGGAGACGCCGTCCTCGATAATGACCGGCGCGTCCTCGACCGGTTCGAGCACGCCGCCGATGAGCGTGTTGGCGCCGAGCTTGACGTCCTCGCCGAGCTGGGCACAGGAGCCGACCGTGTCACAGGAGTCGACGAGCGTGCCGTCACCGACGTACGCGCCGACGTTGACGAACGAGGGACTCATCATGATACAGTCGCTGCCGAGGTAGGCGCCGCGGCGGATCGTCGTCCCGTCCGGCGTGTTGCGCGTCCCGCGCTCGCCGAGGTCCTCGGTCTGGCGTAGGGGGAGCACGTCGTAGTAGGTGACGTGCCCGTACTCGCGGGCCTCCGTCTGACGGAGGCCGAAGTTGAGCAGGATACCCTCCTTCACCCACTCGTTGGCCTCCCAGGAGGTGACGTCGTCGCCGGTCTTCTCGGCCGCGCGGACGGAGCCGGCCTCGATTGCTTCGAGGAAGGCCTCGAGGACGGCCTCGTCGTCAGCGGTGGTTTCGTCGGCCGTGAGGCCGTTCTGATAGCGATGCCAGAGGTCAGTTACGTCGGCTTCGAGTGTCATGTATGCGTGTGTGGTGAGGCGGCGCTTTTACCCGTCGATGCGGTCACGTGTTGCGGCAGCTGGGAGTCGCAGGCTCGTCTCACGAGTCGACGACGTCGTCGAACCCGTACCAGCCCGGGTCGCGGCCGACGACCCAGACGGCGGCGTCGACGGCGCCGGCGGCGAACACGCCGCGGTCGCCCGCGCGGTGCGTCAACTCCAGTACTTCGTCGTTGCCAGCGAGCAGGACCTCGTGCTCGCCGGTTACGTCGCCGGCGCGGCGCGCGTGGACGCCGATTTCGGACTCAGTTCGGGGCGCTTCGCCCTCGCGACCGTGGACGCGCTCGTCCAGGTCCGTGCGGACGGCCTCGACGTCGTCGAGCAACGTGTTCGCGGTGCCCGAGGGCGCGTCGCGTTTCCCGTTGTGGTGGGTCTCAGTCACCTCGACGTCGTAGCCAGGGACCGCGGCGACGGCCTCGCGGACGGCGCGCCGGAGCGATGCGATGCCGCGCGAGAAGTTGGCGGCCTTCAGCACCGGGACCGCGTCGCTCGCGTCGCGGAGGCGGTCGAGTTCGACCTCGGCGAACCCGGTCGTGCCCGTGACGAACGCGACGCCGGCGTTCGCGCAGGCCTCGGCGTAGTCGACGGCCGAGTCCGGGCCCGTGAAGTCGACGAGGACGTCGGGGTCGACGCTCTCCAGCCGGTCCGCGAGGTGTTCGGCGAGGTCGACGTCGACGCCGGCGACGGGGCCCGTCCGGGTTCGGTTGACGGCCAGCACGACCTCGACGTCCTCGCGCTCGACGGCGGCCTCGATCACTTCCTCGCCCATGCGACCCCCCGCGCCGGTGACGGCGAGTCGGACCTCGGCCGAGTCGCGCTTCGCCGCCGGTCGGTCGCCGACGTCCGCGTCGCCGATGGTGTTGCCGTCGGCGGTCGCCGAGGGCTCGTCGGTCGTGTTCGCGCTGTCGGTCGTGTCGGCGTCGTCCGTCCCGCTCGCCTCGTCGCCGGCGCCGGGGTCGTTGGCGCTCATGGCGCGACCTCTGTCGGGTCCGACTCGCCGCCCTCGTACTCGGCCAGCAGGTCGGCGAGCGGCTCGCGATGCTCCTCGGAGAGCCGCGTCAGCGGCGAGCGGAGCGACGGCCCGCCCATGCCACGGATGTGCATCGCTTCCTTCACCGGGATCGGGTTGGTTTCGACGAAGAGCTGCCGCATCAGCGGGCCGAGCTCGTGGTGGAGGTCGCGTGCGCGCTCGTAGTCGCCGGCGAGCGCGGAGCCGACCATCGCACAGAACCGCTCGGGTTCGACGTTGGCCGTCACGCTAATCGTGCCGGTACCGCCGACCGAGAGGACGGGCAGCGTCATCCCGTCGTCGCCGGAGAGGACGGAGAAGTGCTCGTCGCGCGTGCGTTCGACGACCTCGCTGATCAGGTTGAGGTCGCCCGAGGCGGCCTTGTAGCCGACGATGTTCTCGTGCTCGGCGAGTCGGGCGGTGACCTCGACGGGGATCGACTGGCCCGTGCGCGACGGGACGTTGTAGACGATCTGCGGGAGGTCGACCGCGTCGGCGACGGTCGTGTAGTGCTCGAAGAAGCCCTCCGCCTCGGGCTTGTTGTAGTACGGCGAGATGAGCAGCAGACCGTCGGCGCCCGCGTCGGCTGCGCGCTCGGAGAGCGAGAGGGCCTCGGCCGTGTTGTTCGAGCCGGTGCCGGCGACGACGGGGACGTCGTCGACGGCCGACGTCACGGTCTCGATGACGTCGATGTGTTCGTCGTGCGAGAGCGTCGCGGATTCGCCGGTGGAGCCGACGGGGACGACGCCGTCGACGCCCGCGGCCTCGAGGTACTGGGCGTTCTCACGCATCTGTTCGTGGTCGATGTCGCCGTCCTCGGTGAACGGCGTGGTCATTGCCGGGTAGACGCCTTCGAAAGGTGTGTGTGTCATGTGTCTGGGGTTGACTGCGATGGGTAGTTGGTTGGGACGAAACGTGTGCGCGCTGAGATGCCCGGAACGGGGTCGCCACTCCCGCCTGAGGGCTCGTTACGCGCGTTTTTTCGAGAAGAACCGCGTCGCTTCGGGGGTCGGCGTGTCGGTAGTGGACGCGGACACTGTCACAGATATTGAAACGTTGGTATCAGTCTTATAAGTTGTGTCTGCTTCGGGATTTCGCGGCAGAAATTGTGATCGGTGGCTGGTGTGAGTGAGCTGTTTTAAAGAGGTGATACGGTCTTGCTTTCGACAGCACCGCAGACTCCTCGAAAGCCCTCGGCCGCTCGCGGTCGCTGAGCGACATATCTGAACCTCTCAGCACCGCCCGGTTCAGATAGGGGTCGGCTCAGCGACTCCGTTACACCGCGACCGGCCATCGCCCTTTCAGTCCGCCAGGACAGCACCGCACGGCAACCATCACCGCGACAGCACCGCACAGCAACCGCAAGCCTCAGCCCTCCCCAGCCTCGGCCGGGGCGCGCCGGCACAGCACCGCCGCGGCGCGCCACCGGCCTCCCTCGCACGCGTTACTCGCGCGCGCCGACCGCTCCGCACCACACGCCTGGAAGCCGGCGAGCGTCGGCGGCGCGGCAGCCGCCGTGAGCGACACCCCGGCCACCACTCCCGGGTGGGACTGAAAGGGGCAGCCGCTGAGCGGGACGCTC